>DKBH01000104.1 GCA_002451165.1 Nitrospiraceae bacterium UBA6905 | reverse complement strand
CCGCCTCATCGCCCGCAGGCAGCCCATGGCAACGGACCTTCGCTTCATCACCATGGCCATGAAAATCACCACCGATATGGAGCGAATGGGGGACCTCGCGGTCAATATTGCCGAACGGGCGCTGGAGCTTAATACCGAGCCCATACTCAAGCCCTATATCGATATCCCGAAGATGCGGGAGATCGCGCAGGGCATGATCCGGGATGCCCTGAATGCATTCGTGAAAAAGGACAAAAAGCTCGCCATGGATGTCATTATGAGAGACGATGAGGTCGATGACCTGAAACATGAAGTTCTTCAGGAACTGGCGGTCTTCATGGCACAGGACCCGACCACTGTTTCGCGTGCCATGAAGATAAGTTTTGTCGCCCAGTACCTGGAACGCATTGCCGACCACGCTACCAATATAGCCGAGATGGTGATCTACTTTGTTGATGGGAAGATTATCCGGCATACAATACTCCCGGCCGAATCATAGTATGCAAGCGCAGTACTCAGCAGCTGACCCTGGAAGTGAGCAGAGCCGATATCTATACTCAGCAGGTTGCAGCACTCAATACGTGAGGAGAGTTGCCCTGAACAAAACTCGTGTGTACACTCCATGAAAAGGCAACTCTTGACTGCTTATCACGCTGATAGGGACCGTACCGATGAACCTTTACCGCTATACATTTAACAGCATCACTGCTACCATGCCATATCAATCGTTCACGCAAGAAAGTCATGGTAATTTGTCCCGGCAATAGCTAAACTTTTAGCAGGAAATTCCGCGTTTGAACTGTACGTATGACAATTGAAGCAAGGCATGGAAGAGTATCCGGAACAGCGACTTCTTCATGGGTTGGTCCGTGAAGACCTGCCTGAAAAGAAGGCGCTGAGGAGGCTAAAAAATTTCTAACCGGCTGTCTTTTCCGCATCCATACTTCTCTTCGCGTCCTGGATGGAGGTGGTTTATTCTGACGACCGTTCTCGTAGGAGCTACCATGTCCGCTTTAGACGTGAGTATCGTGAATATTGCCATGCCGAACCTCAAGAGCGAATTCAACGTTTCGCTGTCGACCATCGAGTGGGTTGCTATAGCCTACATGCTCACGCTTACTATCCTCTTGCCGCTCTTCGGGAGGCTGGCCGACATGTACGGGAGGTCCAAGCTTTATAATTTAGGGTTCGTAGTCTTCACGATCGGCTCGGCATTATGCGGCATGTCGCCCTCAGCTCACTTCATGATCGGTTCGCGCACCCTTCAGGCGATAGGAGCTGGCCTCCTGCAGGCAAATTCAGTCGCATTAATTGCAGCTGCCTTTCCGTCCCATGAAAGGGGCAGGGCCATCGGCGTCCAGGGCGCTGTCCAAGCCGTTGCCATGTCTATCGGCCCATTTATAGGAGGTATGCTCATCGCTGCGATCGGCTGGCGAGCCATATTTTATTTAAATGTACCGATAGGCATTCTCGGCACACTGGCCGCCCTGCTCATCTTGCCTCGTGATGAAGTGAAAAAGGAGAAAGAGAAGGTGGATTACGTCGGTGTTGCTTTTTTCTCCTCCGGGCTTCTCTTCTTGATAATGACCTTTAATGACGTTGTTAAGCTGGGCATAACCTCGCCGAGGATCATCCTCTACTTCGGCCTTGCCATAGTCCTTCTCGGCCTTTTCGTAATTACTGAACTCAAGGTTGAATATCCGCTTATCGACCTGAAGATGTTCAGGAGCTTCACGTTTTCAGCGGGTAATCTCACGGGCATGCTGTCCTATTACGTGCTTTTTGCGATAATGTTCTTGATGCCTTTCTACCTGGAGAGAGTAGTTGGTTACAGTGTTGCGCTCACGGGCGCCCTGCTTATGCCGGTCCCGCTTGCCATGGCGGTCGTGGCCCCTTGTTCCGGGAGCGTCTCGGACAAGCACGGTCCAAGACTCATGACCACGGCCGGCATGCTGCTGTCCGCCCTGGCCTGTTTTCTTCTGATGCTGCTGGGCGAGTCCTCTCATCTGGCCATGCTTGTAGGCATACAGATTATGCTTGGCGTAGGGATGGGGCTCTTTACGCCGCCCAATAACAGCGCTATCATGGGCGCTGCCCCGAGGGATAAACTCAGCGTGGCCGGCGGCATCCTGAACATGATGCGCTCGCTGGGCCTCATATTTGGCGTAGATATCTCCGGACTTATATTTACCAGTTTGGAGGATAAATATGTGCTAGACGAGGGGTTCTATAACGTCCAGCATATATTCCATAACCGACTCATACCTGTTTCGGTTAAGGACGCTGCCTTCATGAAGGGATACCTCGTCGTGTTGGGAGTGCTGGCGGCACTTAGCCTTCTCTCGGCGTTCTTGTCGGTCTTGAGAAATGAGAGGCCGGACGAAGAGGCCCGCGCGGCGGCAGAGAAATTAGGAGGTGTATAAAAAAAATACACACCCCATCATTATCGATAAGGTAAAAGATAGTCTCCGTTCAACTTCCTGAATATTTTATCAGCGAAACGATATATAAAAAAGTCTCAGTTGCGTGCCTTAACGACCAGCACCGGACAGGGGGCGTATCCGATCACCTTTTCCGCGACGCTGCCCATGAGAAGCCGTTTCAGACCGGTTTTTCCATGGGAACCGATCACTATGGTATCAGCCTTCTCCGTCTCTGCCATATCTATGACAGCCTTCCAGGTCTCAGCCTCTTTCACCATGGTGTTGCACGTGATCCCTGAGCTCTCAGCTTGATGTTTTGCCTTCTTCAGGTGATCATGCGCCTTGTCCACGAGTCTATCCCAGGCCTCAGGAGATTCACCGTAAAACTCTGCCGGCACATCGACTACGGATATGATGAGCAGTTCCCCGCCATAGGACGATGCAAAGTCTACGGCTTTATCAACAGCAGCCTGACTGAATCTCGATCCGTCGGTTGCTACGAGGATTTTTTTCCAGCCGACGGCTGTGTCATTCGGAACGACCAGGACATCAGTATGACTATAGCCTATGACGCGTGCCGTAGCGCTGCCGACCAGCGCTCGTTCAATCTTCCCCATGCCCCGTCGTCCCATGACGATCAGATCGAAGTTCTCGCTGTCTGCCAGGTCAACGATCCGCTCATGAATCTCCCCTTCTTCGCAAACGGTTCGTATGATGACCTTAGCTTCTCCGGCGAGTTTTTTTGCTTCGTCGAGTGCATCTTCGCAGGGTTTTCGCATAGATGCCATCACATCGCCGACAGATGTCGTATCAAGGTCTCCGAGATAGGGCGGGATGACCGATACTACGGTCATCCAGCACTTCTCGCATTCTGCCAACTTGAACGACTCCCTCAGGGCATGTATGCTCGACAGGGAGCCGTCAATCGCTGCAAGAATCTTCCGGTATCTGCCCATGCAGCTATACTTTTGAATGAGCGAGCGATTCCTGTGCAGCCAGTCTCTCTGCCTTCCGTCCCTTCCACATGGCCTTGAGTACGATGAAGGCACCAAGGGCCAAGGCAAAAATCATGATGGCGAAGCTTGTGGACTTGAGCATTTTAACTGTGCCGTCTGCAAGCTTATCCATGAGGCCGAGTTGGGAGAGATATACCGGTACCATGAGAGCGCGGCTGAAGAGGACGATGACCATGATGATACCCATGACGACCTTGATCATGAACGGTTTGACATACGTAGTTCCCATTGCCCCCAGCTGTATGCCGAAGAGGGAGCCTCCCAATATGATCATGGCGAGCCGGATGTCTACCATGCCATGGAGAGCATATTTAAAGGAGCCGCCGAGACCCATGACAAAGGCTATGACCAGTTCTGTGGCTGAGGCCATGAGACTCGGAGCACCAAGAACGTAGATCATGGCCGGTACGCCGATAAATCCCCCCACGGCGATTGTTGCGGCGAGCATGCCCGTGGCAAAACCAAGGGGAATGGTAAACAGGACGGAAATTTTTGCATTGAGACTCTTGAAGTAAACCATCGTGCCGGGGATGTTGATAGACTGCACCCAGCGGGCAAGTTTCGTAACTTTCTCTTCTTCGTGAGTAGCGCCTGTCTTATACGTCTTCCACGCATCCCTGAGCACAAAGCCTCCGACAACCGCAAGGATCACGACGAATGCAGCGCTGACGTAGAGATTGGAACCAGCATCTCCAAAAGCCCTCTTGATGTTTTCCTGAATGTGCGCCCCGTAGAGGACGCCGGCCTCAGCAGAAATGCCGAGGACAATGCCGAGTTTCACATCAACCTGGCCGTATTTTGCCCTCTTGAGGGAGCCCACCAGAGCTTTGGGGAACTTGTGGCACATATTGCTGGCGACTGCCACGAGTCCCGGGACGCCAAGGCTCATCATGCCAGGCGTAAGGACAAATGCCCCGCCAGAGCCGATGAACCCGCTGACTAGTCCGCCGACAAAGCCGACCAGAAAAAGATAGGTGACATTAGCAGCGTCGAGATGGATAAAATTGGTTACCTGAGCAACTACATCGTGCATGTTACTTCACCTCCTTTTTCTTTTTCGATGCCTCGACGCCCAGAGCCGACCAGAAATGACCGGTAAAATTCCCATGGACAAACGAGAAAATGAATGCAGTAATGATGGGAAGGAATGCATACAGTCCTCCCCGCGCAAAGTTACTGTTCACGATGTCCTGATTCATGAGCAGGGTCACATAGAGTGCGACAGATACTGCACCCGTCAGGATAAGCGGTACGAGCGGTTTCTTTTTTGACTTCTGCGTCTGTGCTGCCATTATGCTCCTCCTTAAGAAATAATTTTAGCGGGATTTTCTTGTTGTCTGTTTCCGGGACATCTCAGGTCTCTTTGCAGGCCGCTCTGTACTGCGCTCGCCTTCCTGCATAAATTCACGAGCCGTTGAGAATTCGCCTGCTTCGGCAAATGTTACTGCCGCCATCAACCTGTCGAACTTTGTAAGTAACGTCTTTTTCATTGCAGTCTCCTTTCTTATATCTCGGAAGCTGCCGGCTTCGAGATATGAACAATGGGTTTGGATATATTCTTCAGCATCCGTTTGACATCGAGCGATTTCTTGTTTTCCGAAAGTGCCGGGCTCAGGAGGACCATATCGACGTAGGGTCTTGTCTTTAGAAATCCCTTGACCGTATTGGCGACATCTCCTTCGGCCATATGACAGACTAGGTCCACATTGGTATCCCGCGAACCCTGCATAAAGCGCCTGATCTTTTCCTCAAGAACGGCACTGCAGGCATGCGGTTTGCCGGAAAGCATCTCCTTTGCCGATTTCACATCTCCCTCTTCAGCGAACGCNNGCGAGTTCGAGCACATAGGAAAAACCGTCATCGCAGTGTTCTCCCCCTTTTGTCACAAACAATATCTTATCTTTCATCAGTCTCGCCTCCTGTTAGAGTTAACTTCTTTATACCAATCTTTGTGCCAGTTAATAACTATTTGAAATAAAAAGAAATGCTCACTATCTCTGATAAATCAACTGTTTCAATAATGAACATACATGAAACATATAGCATGGTTTGGGCTTCGAGAATGTAAGTTGTATAATGGACATATGAAAAAAGATCCTGAAGACAAAGACAGCCAACAGAAGATCAGAAACAGGCGCGTTCATATGGCCAACGAGAGAACATTCCTGGCATGGATACGCACCAGTATCGCAATTATGGCGTTCGGTTTTGTTGTGGAGAAGTTCGGTCTCTTCTTGCGACAGGTCTCCTCCTATCTTGAACGGGCAGAGCAACCTCATCTTGGGACTGCGGCGAAGCAAATTGTATTTCCCCAAAGTTATTCTGCAATACTGGGGGTCGTCCTGGTCGGATTCGGTGCCATGATGGGCCTGCTTGCGTTCACAAGATATAAGAAAGTTGAACATCAGATTGATCATGATAGTTTTGAACCTTCGGTCATCCTTGACCTGCTCCTCGTCATTTCGCTCCTGGCTGTTGCGGCATTTCTCGTGCTATACCTTGTTCATAGCGTCTAATATGCTCGATATATCGGCATTAACAGAGCATTTTCCCTATCTCGGCCTGTTTCTGCTCCTTGTCTTCGGCGGTATCGGGTTACCCTTTCCGGAGGACACCACGCTCATTCTGGCCGGATTTCTCATATCTCAACGGATTATCCTGGCGCTGCCGGCTTTGATTGTTGTTTATACCGGCGCGCTGATCGCCGACATGCTCATTTTTTTTGCGGGGCGAAAATACGGGAGACGCATTCTTGATCTGCCGAGATTTCAGAAGATCATATCGGTAGGGCGCTTTCAGACCATGGAGAAGCGCTTCAAAACATACGGCACGATCCTTATTCTGGCAGGAAGGCATGTGGTCGGTCTCCGGGCCCAGTTATTCCTGGTCGCGGGTGTCTTGAAAATGCCGGTTCTGAAATTTGTCCTGACGGATGCAATCTCGCTGAGCCTGACCCTTGCTGTCATGATGGGGGCGGGGTATATGGGTGGAAACAGTCTTCAAATCCTTACACGTGATATCACGCGGGTCGAGCATGTCCTCATCGTTCTGGCTGTTCTGACGCTGGTGATTGTCCTGCTGTTCCTTAGTTTCCGGTCACGCAAGAACATAAGCGGCAATGATCACTGAGGTTATTTCTTAAGGATTCTCCAGAGACTGGTGCGTGAGATTCCAAGTAGTTCCGCGGCCTTTGACCGGTTATGGTCGACAAAGTCAAGTACCTTTTCGGCATACTCCCTGTTCAATTCGTCGATCGTCCTGACCTTATTGGGAGAAATGGTCTCCACATCGAAAAGCTTGATGGTCTGGGGCAGACTCTCGGCATGTATGATTGAGCTTTTCTCGAGGATCACGGCGCGTTCGATGATATTTTCCAGCTCTCTGACATTGCCCGGGAAACCATAGGACATGAGCGTGTCCATAGCCTCTTTGGAGAACGATGTTATCTTCTTGTTCTCCTTCCGCGAATACTTTTGAAGGAAATGCTGGGTCAGCGGGACAATGTCGCCTCTGCGTTCCCTGAGGGGAGGGATGTAGATATCCATTACATTGAGACGGTAGTAAAGATCTTCCCGGAATTTGCCTTCCTTGATGATGGCAGTAAGATTCTGATTCGTGGCTGCGATGAATCGTACATCAACCCGCAGGGGTCGCGTCCCGCCAACGCGAATGAATTCACGATCCTCAATAACCTTCAAGAGTTTCGCCTGAATCGTCGGCGACATTTCCGCTATTTCATCAAGGAAGAGGGTGCCGGTATCTGCTATTTCAAGCAGACCTTTTTTCATGCTGACTGCCCCGGTGAAGGCACCCTTTTCGTGTCCGAAGAGCTCGCTTGCAAGAAGTTCTTCGGTGAAGACTGCGCAGTTCAGCGCTAGGAACGGTCTTTCCTTTCTGGTACTGCTGTGATGAATAATCTTCGCAACCAGTCCCTTGCCAACACCACTTTCCCCGGTGAGAAGAACGTTGCAGTCTGAACCGGTAATGCTCTTGATCACTTCGACAACACGCTGCATGGTGCGGCTTTTGGCGATAAAGGGAAATTCCCGGTCAATGCCGAGCGTTACCCTGAGGGCCGCGTTCTCTTTCTCTATCCTTTTTTTTTCCAGGACCTTTGCTATCTTGATATGGAGTTCGTCCAGGTTGAAGGGTTTGGTAATGTACTCCGAGGCGCCTTTCTTCATCGCTTCAACAGCCGATTCTATACTGCCGAAACCGGTTATGATGATGACATCCATATCCGGGTCTTTTTCTTTTATCTTTTCCAGAAGTGTGAGACCGTCCATGCCGGGCATTTTGATGTCAGCGACAACAATATCAAAGGCATTCTTCTCATACAGTGAGAAGGCCTCCATGCCGTCCTTTGCGCCGGTGACCGCATAGCCCTCCTTTTCCAGCGCATAGGTGAGGTGTTTTAATGAGATCGCCTCATCTTCTGCAATAAGAATCCTCCCGCTCATGCTCCTCCCGGCAGCGTTATAATAAACGTGGTACCCTTCCCATCTTCGCTGTAAACCTCGATCTTGCCCTTATGTTTTTCTATTATACTGTAAACAATGGCGAGCCCCAACCCTGTGCCCTTGTCTTTCGTCGTGAAGAAGGGATCGAAGATCCGCTGTACCTTGTCCCGGGGAATTCCCTTGCCGGAGTCGGTAACGGCTATCTTCACCCATCCGGCTTCAGAACTTCCTTTCAAATGAATATCGCCTTTGCCATCCATGGCATCGACGGCATTCGTAAAAAGATTGATGAAGACCTGCTCCATCATATGCCGGTCTGCGATAACCACAAGATTATCCGGCATATCGAGTGTAGGGCGGACATTCTGCAGGTCTCCCGATCCGTTCATCTGGCTCAGCAGGGCTGCAACAAGCCCCGTAATGTTCAACGGTGCAAGTTCGGGAGGTTTTTCCCGCGCGAAGGCCAGCAGGTCACTCACGATCCTTTTGACTCTCAGAGTCTGTGAATAGATGTCGCTGACCGTCTCCCTAATGATGCCTGGGCAGGTCTCGGTATCGATCTCCCTGGTCAGGATCTGCGCTGCAAGGTAAATATTGTTCAACGGGTTGTTCAGTTCATGGGCTACCCCTGAAGCCAACGTGCCGAGCGATGCAAGCTTCCGACTCTGCAGAAGTTCCTCATTCTTCCGGGCGATTTCGCCGTCGCGGGTGACAAGGTCGCTCTCCATTTTATTGAAGGCATTGATCAGCATGCCCACTTCGTCAAGTTTTGCCGGGACCGGCAAGGAGGAAAATGTTCCCTTTCCTGTCATTTCGATGGCGCGGGCGAGTATCTTGAGCTGTCTTACCGCGCTGTGAATGATCAAGAAAAGGGCTGTGATGCCCACCAGCAGGAAGAGCGGGAAGAGGATAAGCAGAGCTGTTTGTGAAATACTGATCGTACGGTCTACTTTTTCCCGGGCTGCGCGGTCAAGATCTTTTGAAAGAGAGAGGATCTCCTCGCCGTTCTTTCGCAGCGAGGCGATTTCGGCATCTATGGTCCGGAGCGTTACGATAATGTCAGCGCCAGGATCAAACTTGAAAAGCCGTTCGATAAGGTTGGCGTTAACAAGGGGGCTTTCCAGGAATGTCGATTCTATGACCGGGAAGAAAACCGCGTATCCTTGATGGTCTGACTTCAGCTTCGCGATGGCATCAAGAAACTTCCAGGTATGGGATTCGATCTTACTGAACCGCTCATGATATTCTGAAACTTTTTCCTGAAGACGCTTTAGATGGCCGGACGTGGTTGCCTGTTTGTTCGCGTCGAGGATTGACTGGATTTCACTGATATAGATATAGACATTCTGCAGTTCGTTTACATCGCGATAGAGGAAAAAATTCTTTTCATGTCGTCTCAGCTGAAGAGTCTTGCTGCGGAGCGTATCGGAGAGTTCGAGAAAACGGATCTCTTTCCTGATTTCGATGAAGTTTACATAGGCAAAGATAGCGAGTATGGCAATGAGCGCTGAGCTGATGAGAAAGCCGAAGATAATCTTCTTCTGCAATGACATGACGCTCGTATTATAAACAATACTGCGGAAAGAAGCATGCAGCACGAGATGCAACCCGACGGCGCTGAAAGGGCTGGAGTCTCTGCGGTTAAGCTCCCGGCATGTCAGTGCATTCACGAAAAATGCGTACGGTGCATAGACGGCAGCGCTCGGGGTCAAGCCTTGGCACAATAGATTTGAGCGCAGAGAGCTTCGAGCGGAAGATATTTTCGCTGCCGATGCTCCTGCCGCAGCCACCGCGCTCAAGGACCTCGATGACCGCACCCTTGAGAGAGCAGATATAGACCTGTCTCCCGCTCATTTTCAGACGGTGAGATTCCTGCGCAAGCATCTGGCATCCGGCGACATCGATAAAGTTTATGCCGCTGCCGACGATCAGGATATGAGCCTTTTCCGGATTCTCGCGCGTTATCTGGTCCAGGTTCTCGGCGATATGGTTGACTGCACCGAAGAAGATCGAACCGTCCAACCGCACGATCTTCATCTGGGGGCATTCCGACAAGGGCTTCTTTTCGATGTTCACAAAGCTTCGCCTCCGGGTATCCGGGTCGGGAACGATGCTGACAAAATTCGGGTGCGACGTGCGGTTCAGGTAGAGCACCAGGGAAAGGATGACGCCGATATATATGGCGAATTCGAGTTCCACGAAGAGCGTAGCGAGGAAGGTGACAGCAAGAACGCCTGCTTCGGGCTTGCTCGCATGGATGATGGATCTGATATGGTGCAGATCGATCAGCCCGTAAGCGACCATGAGAAGTATCCCTGCCATGGCAGGGATCGGCAGATAGGCCGTCAGGGGGGCCACCAAGAGGAGGATGCCGGCAAGGCAGAGCGCGGCGAAGACTGCGGCAAACGGCGTCATTGCTCCGGCGCTGTAATTTACGCCCGTTCGTGTGAAAGATCCCGAGGCAGCGTAGCTCGAAAAGAAGCTCCCGATAATGTTTGAAAGACCCTGACCGATGAACTCCTGGTTATTGTCAATGCGCTGTTCCGACCGGGTTGCCACAGATCGGGCGATCGATACCGCTTCGGTGAGACCGAGCAGGGCGACGGCAAGTGCGGACGGTGCGAGCTGGCGTATCGAGGCAGTGGTAAAGTCCGGTGTCGACAGGGGAGGGAGATGGGCCGGGAGAGAGCCGACAAGACGCACGCCGTGGGCGCTTCCGTCTATCACCAGAGAAAGGACACTGCCAGAGATCATGGCGATCAGCATTCCGGGCCAGCGCGGCAGAAGCGCTTTGAATAGGACGGCGATGCCGAGCGTTGACAGCGCAACACCGAGCACATACAGGTTTGTCTCGTTGAGGCGTGCCAGGATGTCGGCCCATACATGAATAAACGAATGCCGCTTGATCGCTGCGATACCGATCATGTTGTTCAGCTGGCTTGTGGCGATGAGGATGGCTGCTCCGGCCGTGAAGCCTACGACGACCGAATGGGATACGAAGTTGACCAATGCACCGAGGCGCGCAACGCCGAGTGCGAGTTGAAAGAAACCGGCGATACATGTAAGGGTCAGCGCAAGCCGGATATACTCGGCGCTTGACGGTTCGGCCAGAGGACTGAGCGATGTAAAGATAACGATCGAGATGGCCGTCGTCGGCCCCGAGATGAGATGATGGGATGAGCCGAAAAGAGCAGCGATAATTGCCGGCACGATGGCCGAATAGAGACCGTATTCAGGCGGAAGCCCGGCTATGATGGCAAACGCTACGCCCTGGGGTAGGACAATGATGGCACCGGTAATGCCGGCCAGGAGATCTGAGCGGAGCGTCCTTCTTGTAACAAGCTGCTGCCACCGGAGGAAGGGGAACAACTTTTCGATGAATGTTCTGTTGCCGGACATATGCAGCATGATTGTTTACATCTTACCGCTGCTCAGGTGATTTGTACAGCGCGTTGACATATGGTCAAGGCGATACCAAATAGACGCTACAGGCGATAATCCCCATTCAAAAAGCTGCGGCTATAGCGTGCAACGGATTCGTCGGTGTGAAGGACCGCATCCAACTGGCGGCTGTAGGCGAGAAGTCTGCCGACCCTGTCGAGGATACCGGTCATTTCGACATCTCCTATATTGGATATGCGCGCCGTGATGACGGCCCCTTGGATCTGGCAGATGAAGCCATAGGTCTTGAGGATATTTTCGATGAGCCGTGCCCTCCGCGATCGCTTCGTGATGTCTGTTGCGCCGCCCGAAAAGCGGAAATAGATATGGTTGTTCGTTCGGTCGGGTGAACAGTAGCAGTCGAGCATGGTGAAATGGTAGCCGAATTTCAGGCTGAGGTTAAGATATTCGTGCGACACGATCGCCAGGTTTGCTGTAGGAACACGCGCCGATGGGGCGGTGATGTCTGCCAATTTCATCATGCCGGCAATAAGATCCCCGGCCTGGAGCGCGACCATGTCTGTATGCCATGCGCCGGGATCGGTCATGCCTTCGATAAGTGCCCGGAACGGCACCGAAGTTACACGCTCCATAGTGGCTGTTTTAGCGCCTTCAGGCAGACCGATGCCTCCGCCGAGATCTATCACAACGATACCGGCCGGGACCGGCAGTTCGAGGTGCACAGCGGATCGGTCTGTCAGTCCTTGTTCGGCAGCCTCGACCAGTTCTATGACCATCTTCTCATGGACGAACCGCAGGATGTCATGCAGTGTTCTGCAGGCCTCCGGCGTGAAATCGTCCCGGAACGGGTCTACGAGGTTAAGCGGCAAGATATGTCGAAGGAGGTACTTCTTCCTACGGAACTCGTACAATTCATCGATGGACTTGCCTTCCCCATCTCCAGTGAGCTCCCGATGGATCCCTTCGTAGACCACGGCACCGCTCTCCTCGACGCGCACAGTGATTTCCTGGCCGTTGCGAAGAGAGCCGGTGGCATTGCCGCAGTTAACTAGCGTGGGCACCCTGAATTCGCGGCAGAGCGAGGCCATGTGGCTGGTCGGTGTACCCTGGTCCGTCAGAATGGCGGATGCGTACGGCATAACCCGGACGAATTGAGACGAGTCGTTCTTCGCCACGAGCACTCCGCCCTTGGGGAATGCGTCGAGGCTGTCCGGCGTGTCGGGAATAAAGACCCTGCCGGCACCGGTGCCCTTTCTGGCCGGTATGCCTGAGAAGGTTTGGATGACGACCAGACTATCAGGCGGTATATTCCTCGTCGCGGCGCCTGATTCCGATCGAACGGCGATAGGACGCGCCTGGAGAACAGTGATGTGGCCGCTTCGGTCCATTGCCCACTCTATGTCCTGCGGCTGCCGTAGGTGCTCTTCTATCGTAAGTGCCTGGTTAGCCAGATTCATCAGTGTACGATCGTCTATCACGGCTCTACAGGCAAGGTCAGCGGGTGTATCAACAAGAACGGTCCCACCCCGCAGTGCCGGAATGACCATCTTTGTCTTTGCGCCGATCCTGCGTTCGCGAAGGGAAGGACGCAGGGACTTGGCCACGCGGTAAGCATCCGCATCCACCTGGCCCTCGACAACCGCTTTTCCGAGGCCCCAGGCAGCATTGATCAGCATATCCTCCGGATGACCCGAGGGATCGGCAGAATAGGTAACCCCGCTGGCAGTGGCATCGATCATGCGGATGCAGCCTACGGCCATCCTGATCTCTGCGGCGTTGCAGCCGATTTCCTTGCAGTAATGGAAAGGACGAGCGGAGAAGAGACTGGCGACCACTTCTTTATACGCTGTTGTCAGCGATTGCATGTCCGGAGGAACATTCAGTACAGTCTCGAACTGTCCGGCAAAGGAGAATTCTCCATCCTCACCGACTGCGCTGCTCCTCACGGCAAGGAAACCCTGATGAGGACCGTTTGTAAGGGCTTGGAGAGCTCCAGCGATCGCGTCATGGACTGCCGGGGGGAGCGCGCCGGAACGGATAGCCGTCTGGACTCTCTCGAACGATGCGGTGTTAGTTTCCCAATCATCTATGAGCCGGTCCACCTGCGCAGTCAGCCCGTTATGCTGCATGAAGTCATCGAACGAGCGCGTGGTAATGACAAACCCCTGCGGGATCGTTATACCGGCCAGATTGCCGAGTGAGCCGAGGTTTGCCATCTTACCCCCGACATCCTGTAGGCGGCTCATACGAGCTGACGCAAGCGGCACGACAAGGTCTGTCGAAGGTTCCCCGTTGTCATCGATCAGCCGCCTTACCTCATGGTCGATGCCCTCGAGTCTCCTGCCCAGTCCCCGGTAGCGGTCCTTGGTTAGTAACGAGAATTGTGAGAGAAGCGCGGCAAATACACGGTGCAGTTCATTGTACGACTGCCTGATGTAGACGATATCGAAGATATATTCGCCGCTCAGCTTCTCGCCCATGTCTGCGATGCGCTCCGCTGCAGTATTATGCAGATCCAGAACACGCCGGAACTGGCCAAAGAGGGCTCGGAAGTCACAGCTGCGGTTCCCGGCGACTTTGCGGAAGAGGCGACGGCCTAGTTCAATAATACCGGATCGGAGCCCGAGAGCTGGTCTGCTCATGCAGCTCCGGTCAATGCCTTGCGGATCGAGGCCTTCAGTTCCTTGATCTTCACCGGCTTCGGGAAGAAATCGTGCACGTCACCCCGCAGAGCCTCGATGGCTGTATCGAGGTTTGCAAAGGCGGTGATCATGATCACCTTGATCTGGGGATAGAGGCGCTTCACCGTGTTCAGCACCTCCATGCCGTCGATGCCTCTCATCTTGTAATCGGTGACGACGATGTCGAACTGTTCTGCCTTCAAACGCTCGAGTGCCGGCGCTGCGTTGAGGAATGTCTCCACTTCATAGCCGTCCTTCTCCAATGATAATTTTGCCATATCACCTACGATCTTCTCGTCGTCGATGATCATGATCCTATACGGTCTGCTCATCTGTCTGCTCCTTTCCTTGATATAGCGGCAGTTCCATTGTGAAGGTGGTGCCGACGCCCACTTTGCTCTCCACCCGGATGTCGCCGTGGTGGTTTTTGATAATGCCGTAGCTCACCGAAAGCCCAAGTCCGGTGCCCCCGTCACCCTTGGTGCTGAAGAAAGGATCGAAGATGTGCGGAACATATTCGGGGGGGATGCCTTTGCCGCTGTCCTTGATCGTTATCTCGACGATGCCTGCTTCTCTCCTGTAGCGCGTTCCGACGAAGAGAAAGCCTCCCTGCGTCATCGCCTGGACGGCGTTCGTAATGAGGTTCACCAATACCTGCTGGATCTGGTGTCTGTCGATGAATACCGGTGGGAGTCCCTCTGCCATGCTTTGGCTCAGTTCCACATTCGAAATGTCGATCATGTTCTGCAGGAATTTGATCGCGGTCTGCACGGTCTCGTTGATGTCTGCCGGCCTGAGGTCTGCTTTCTGCGGCTTTGCGAAATCGAGAAGATTCTTCACGATCTCTCGTATCCGTTCGGTCTCAGCATCGACCTTGTTCATGAACTCGATGCGCTGCTCCTTGCCGAGTTGGTCGTAGACCTCAGCATAGGTCTGCGCGATCATAGAGATATTATTAAGGGGATTAGTCAGTTCGTGGGCAACACCGGCTGTCAGGATGCCGAGCGAAGCCAGTTTTTTCGATTGGACGAGCTGTTCCTCGCGGTGACTAAGCTCTTCGGACATGGTATTTACCGCGTCGATCAGCGTTCCCGTCTCGTCAGTTGGTCGAATGTCCTCTATCCGGTGAAAATTTCCCTGCGAAATCGACCGTGCGAGGTTCTCGATCTTCCGGAGAGAACGCAGGATCTTCTGTGAGATGAAGTGGCTCACTACGCCGGCAAGGAAGAGTACCGCAAAGAAGGAATAGGCGAGGACTTTCTTGGATCCGGTGATGATGTCGTTCACCCGCTTCTGTTCCATCCTGGTGATGGTTTCCGAAAATTCCTTCAGTTTCTTCCCTTTTGCGCGAAGCTGTGCAGCAGCCTCCGGACCGGTCACCCGTGCTTTTTGTATCTCCCCGACTGACGCTGCATAGTTGGCGAGATGGTCTTCCAGCAGCCCGAGGTCCGTTTCACCAATGACGCGGGTGATATCGGCGCGCACGGCATTAATCTTGACGCTGGTCGAGGCGATCATCTCCTGGATATCATCAAGGGCAGAGAGGTCCTTGTACAGGAAATAGTTCTTTTCCGAGAGTCGCATTTCGAGGAATGAGGCGTTTAGTTCGTCGGCGATCTCCATGAATCGGAGCTTGGCCAGAACATTATTGAGGTTCTGGAAGGCAAAGATGCCGATCAGGACGATCAGAGCGACATTGATCGTGTTCGAAAGGATAATCTTCTGTTCGATCTTCATTGCATTACCCCTGCGGTACAGGACATCGCGGTATTTTAGACTGTTCCTTCCGGACGGGCAGGTACCAGATGAGCCCGTCAGCTGCCATGAGCATGCCTGCGGCGAAGAGGAACGAGTCAAAGAAGCTCATCGCGCCGAAGGAGAAGTAGGAGAGAAGGCCGAGGCCAAGACTCGTAAACGAAAGCCCCGAACGGATGAAGGCGAGGCCGGTGCGGGCACGTGCATAGATGGTCCGATAACAGGCCGCAACAGTCCGCTGCGCAGCCAGAACGTTCCTTTCCCGGGCGAGATGTGTACGTTCCCTGCTGGTCGGTGACGGATACAATATAGTGCAATGGTTCGCCAGAAAATCACCGAGCCGCGCCAGCATGGTTCGGCGCAACGGGATAGTTGCTCCCGGAGTGTCAATGAAGTGGTAATTTTCGAGAAACTGCAGAGTAGCCGCAGTGACCTCGACCAGCGTCTGATGCTGCGGGGGACTCATCCGGGACTTCCGTATCTTTAGATAACCGATGAGTCCGTAAAGCGACAGAGCAAATCCCGATGCCATCATCGACCAGTACAGAGGCGCTGCCGGTTCTGAGGCACGCAAGCGGAGGAGGGTAGTCGAGAGGGCGACAATCCCCAGCCCCCATCTCAGAAATGCAAGGTTGGTGCGCGCAACGGCAAGGTCATTTCTGTAGCACGCCATCCTAGTTCTCCAGTGCGCCATCGTATTCCGCCAGAACGCCAGCCCTGTCCGCTCCGTTCCGATCAAATGTCCTTGTCGGGCATGCAGAAAATCCCGGATGAACCACTGGATGTCTTCGCCGAGGGCAACCCAATATTCATAGCGTTCCGCAGGCAGAAGCCGTTCGACCTCACGCCGCAGAAATGCATTGCCGGGATCGCTCGCCGCGATGACTACGGTATGGTCGTCTCGCATGACGGGGAACCACGGTGTCATCGATAAACTCTCTTCATCGAGGCCCTCCAGTAGCTCCGGCGGCACCGGGAGGCGCTCATCGTATTCGATGGAGGGGCAGTGATAAAATTCAGAGAGGGCTTCCAGAAGATGATGCTTCGGCACATGATATTCCGCCAGCAGGACCTCTTCGATATCTTTCCCCCGTGCAACAGCCGAGATTTTGGCCTGGTCAAGCTCTTCAGGGGTGAGGATGCCACGTTCGATGAGTATCTGAAATCCGATGCTCACATCTTGTGCGCGCTCCTTATGCTTCGCTGTCATGACTGAAGACCGCCTTTTTCCATGTTCGCACCGGTCTGCCGTAATCGGGAAGTGTCATCTCCATTTCTCCGAAACAGTACGGGTATTGTCGCCGCGTCCTTTCAGCCGGGAGATGCCAGTATAACCCGTCTGCTATGAACGCCAGACCGGCAAGAAACAGTAAGGTGTTAAAGATCGTCCAGGGAATGCTCGCCATGCCAAAAAAGAAAAGGAGTCCCATGCCGACAGCAGATATGCTCATACCGGTCCTGATGAATGCCAGACCGGTTCGTGAACGTGCCATAATGGTTCTGAGCCGCGCCATGACGTTTCGCCTGTCTGCAAGCATGGTTCGCTCAAGGGCCAGACCGGTTGTCGCCCATATTCCCGGAGCATGCGTGGGTCTGACTTGGAGAGGAGGTTGCTGTCCAGGTGGCGGATGCTGCACTGAAGGAGGAAAGGCAAAGTCCCAGATTGTCTTTCGGCGCCGGCTTTGGCGCACTGTCTCATGACCCTCTCTGCCTGCAGACCTGCCCGAGAGGTACCAGTAGCACCCCTCCAGTGCCATCAACGCTCCGACGATGATGAGTGCGGAGTCGAAGACGGTCCAGGGGCCCTCGAGAGACTGCCGAAGGAGTGCTATCCCCAGTCCGGCAAAAGCGATGCCGGTACGGGTAAAGGCAAGGCCGGTCCGGGCAAAGGACATCTTTGTCCGGTAGCAGGCGAGGAGCGTCCGCTCCTCTGCGAAATCTGTTCTGTCGCTTGCGAGGAACCTCCTTCGCATGACTGGTGAGAGTTCTCTCCATGCGGTGCGCAGCCCTGATGCCCCTTTGACTGGTTCTGTGCGATAGAACGAGGGGTTGTCGCCAGGATGTATAACTTGGAGCACCGTCGTTCCCCATGTCGGATTGGTCGCTGAGCAGGTGAGGGCCGGTTTCACTTGCCTCCGCGCCCGAACGTACCAGAACAGGCCTTCAATGGCCATGATGACGCCGGCTAATATCAGCAGGACTTTGGGAATAAGAAGGATGCCGAATCCGAAGAAACGAATCAGCACCATCGCAATAGTCATGCATGAGATGCCGGTACGGAAAAAGGCGAGGCCGGTACGGCCTTTTGCCAGAGACGTTCGGGAGCAGGCCATCAGACTTCGTCGATCGACAAGAAATGTCCTGACCTTGGCAAGAGGCGTGCGTCCGGCTGCACAGGGGAATCTGGGATTAACATCGAAATTGTGTTCAATAAGTCGAATGAGATCGGACGGAAGTGAGACGATGAAGGCGATCTCGGCGACCTGAAGCGTTGTTCTGATCTCTTCTGCGAGCGCCGATGATCCGGGGTCTGCAGCGATCACCTCAGCCCGGTCCTTCGTGACAGAAAGCGGCAGCCATAGCGATCGTTTCAGCTGTTCCATATCCAGCCGCATCGTGATGAAGTATGAGACGAGAACGTCGTCGTCGAATTCGACGTAGGGCGTGCCATAATACTCGGAGAGACTGAAGAGTATCTCATGCTTCGGAACGCCGTTATGAACCAGCAGGTCTTCCGGAAATTGACCGCTTGATGCTGAGCTCCTGAGTATAGCTGCAAGCTGCTCTTGCGCAATGTGACCGCGCTGAAGCAGCCGGGAAAATTTTTCTGGTATCACGACCTTGGCATCCTTCATAGTGAAAAAGTACGTCCTCGTCCGGCATCCCGGTTAAGGTCTCCGCTCCACTTAGCTTTACCTGCATATGCCTTGTCTGTCACCTCATTTCGGAAACAGATAGTGCGGGGAAAAAGGGATGGGGACCCACTCAGGGGTCCCCATACAGAGGAATGTCAGACACTAACAACAAAAACGAGACAGGGGGACTGATGTATCACTTTTCCGACGGTGTTGTCACCGAAAATCTTTCTCAACCAGCTCCGCTTCTTGGCTCCCATGACGATCACATCACACCGCTCTTCCTCGGCCACCTCGAGTATCTTCTGGGATGCATCTCCTTCTTCGATCCTCGTCTTGACCAACACTCCTTCTGTCTCGGCACGCTTCCTGATCTCGACTGTTTCGAGGCGAGACCCATTGTCGAGCACATCTTCAATGTTCTTTATCCCCACGAGGTTCAGGTCGCCTTCGTTCGGTGGAAGCACTTTTACAACCGTGATCCAGCATTTTTCGTCGCAGGCAAGGTCGATCCCCTTCGAGAGCACTTCCTTCGATCCATTCACCGCGATAAGTACCTTGCGATATCCTTTCATCTTTTTCTTACCTCACTATAAGTATGGGACAGCCGGCGTTCAGGAGGACCCGTTCGGTCGTGCTGCCGATAATTGCTTTGTTCATACCACGGTAGCCATGGCTTCCCATGACGATCAGATCATGGCCCTTTTCCCTGGCGATCTCGGTGATCCTGTCGGGCACATAGCCGTCGGTCACCTGGGTACTCACCACTGCTCCCTGAAGCTCTGCAAAATCCTTGGCAGATGCCGTGATCTTCTCCGCCTCCTTCATCAGACTTTTTTGGATCGACTCCGTCTTGAAGAAATTGACCATCTCCTCATAGCGGGGGATCACATAGAGTACAGTCACTTTGCTGTTGTCCTGGCATGCGATCTGGCATGCACGGTTCAAGGCACGCTTGCTGAAGTCCGACCCGTCGTATGGAACGAGAATAGAACTGTATTCGCCGGTGCATTCGGTACAGGGCTTCTTCACCACGAGCACATCGGTCGGGGCGTCCACGATGATGCGTGAGGTGACGCTCCCCATGAGTAACCTGTTCAGTCCACGCCTGCCGTACGTTCCGAGTACAATAAGATCAGCCTTCTTCCCCTGGGCGACGTCGAGGATGACATCGGGAGGGTCGCCTTCACAGAGGAGGGACTGCACCTCGATGCCGAATTCTGAGGCAATCTTTTCCTTCGACTCGATGCAGACTTTTTCGCCGATCTTCATGCGCTTATCGAGCTGATCAGGAGCGATGCCGAACTCCTCGGTGTCGAAGAAGACCGCGTGGACCATGATGAGCTTGCCGCCGTGCTTGCGAACCCTGTTTGACGCCTCGATGAGCGCCGCCTTGCTCGAGAGAGAATCATCAAAACCGACTACCATGGTGTCATACATGATTAGTGTGCACCTCCGCCCTTTCTGAAGATGAGTCCGACGCCAAACCCTGCGCCGAGCGCAGAGACAATCGAGATCAGGCCGTAAAGCGCAGCGTTGTTACGCGCCATGCCGGCCAGCGTCTTCACGATGCCCGCCTGCTCGACATGGACCTTTGACGCTGCCTGGTCAATGACCCTGCCGTCCTTCACGGCGTAGACCGTCACGAGATAGTCTCCCGGGGGCGCCTGGTAGGGCCACGCGGTCAGGATGTAATAGGACTGTTTGCCGTCTTTGTCCTTCAACTCAATATTGCCAGCAGATGCAGTATAAAGCTTCGATTTCTCCTTGAATCTGATGAACTCCTCAAACCACTGCGCCTTTTCCTCGTCGCTCCTCACCGGGTCGAGCGCCGCGCCACGCTCCAGCGCCTTATAGCCGATGCCGTACTTATCCCTCTCTTCGCTCGTAAGCAGCTCGTCAAGCTTCTTCGTGCTGTGTATGGAGTAAAAATGTGGCACATGCTCGAACTTCATGGTACCGACGTTCATCCAGAGCAGACCGCCGACCTTGCCTTTTTCCTTCAGCGCCTCATGCCCCTCGGGAGATGCGATCTTTATGACAAGGTCTGTCCCCGGTTCTGATATGCCGCTGACGCCTACCGTGCTGCCGTGATAGAAGAAGTTGATTTTGATGTTGTCGTGATTTGCCTTTGCCGTGAGTGTGGCCGAGGCATTGCCTGAGATCATAAGGATTGCTGCGGCCAGTATGAGTCCGAACAGCGCGTATGTCGTGGAAGTCTTACTCTTTGCCATGATTAATGTCCCCCTGCCTGTGCCAAAAGTAATGACGGTGTGAGCGTCAAATCGAAGACGATTTTTACGGTGACGAGCAGAACGATGACCGCGAGGATTATCTTGAGCTGTTCGCCCCTCAGTTTCCGGCCGAATACTGTGCCGATCTGAGCACCGACTGTAGAGCCTAGCAGGAGCAGCACCGCAAGGATGAAGTCGACATTGTGATTGGTATACGCCTGCAGGAACGTCACTTCAATACAGTTGAAAAGGATCTGGAAGAGGCTCGTCCCGACTACGACATGCATCGGCATTCTGAGAATGTAGACCATGACCGGAACCATGAGGAATCCTCCGCCCACGCCCATGAGTGCGGCAAGCACGCCGACGAAACCGCCGAAGACGATCGGCAGGATCATGGAATGCGTCACGCCGGACTTCTCGTACCGCGTCTGCAGGGGCAAGGATTTCAGGAAACGAGAAAAAGAGTTCTCCTTTTCCTGAAGTGGCTTCACTGCCTCGGCCTTGTTCTTGCTCTTGCGGATGGCTTGCAGGCTCTCAATAAACATGTAGGACCCGACCACACCGAGCATAAGAACGTATGTCATTTTAATAACAAAATCGGCGTTTCCCATGGCTTTCAATACCTTAATCGCCTGAACGCCGAGAAGGCCGCCGATAAAGCCGCCGATGAGAAGATGAAAGCCCATCTTGAAATCAACATTGCCTACTTTCCAATGGGCATAGGTTCCAGATGTTGACGCTGCAACAATCTGATTCGAGTCGGTTGCAGCAGCGACCGTCGACGGTATGCCGAACATGATAAGAAGTGGTGTCATCAAAAAGCCGCCACCGACTCCGAATAGGCCTGAAAGCAGGCCCACTGCTAATCCCAATCCCACCGGAATTAGGATGTTGATGCTGGTGAGTGCTACCGGTAAATACAGGTGCATCTAAGAATCCTCCTTGCGTGTAATGTTATGCCGTGTGCGGCTGTTTTGCCATGGTTACGATAGGCCGGGACGCTGTTTTCACGAGACGGCTCAATTCACGGGACGAGATATTGCCGTTGTCGGTGATCTCAGGGCTGAGTAGCACCATGTCGATGCTGCTGTTCTGCTTCAGATAGTCCTTGAGAGATGTTGCCGCATCCTGAAAGGCTGTATGAACAGCGGCAGCTATCCCCGAAGTCTTACACCTCTCTTCGATCGCCGACTTCAGGTCTCCCTTGGGCTCAGAGTCGCGCATGATCTGCCGGGCCATCTCAGGCTCATTCTCTTCTGCAAAAGATACAGCTGACATGATATCCTCCAGCTTTTGGGAGAGCTTCTTCTTGTTGACAAGAAGTACTGCCATACCCTTATCGGTCATCTTTGCCAGATCAAGGGCATAATTGAGACCCTCATCAATTTCACCTTCCCGATACGTAACGAATAAAAGATTTCGCTTCATGTTGTCCTCCTGACATCAAACTCACCTATTTATAGAGCACATGGGATGCCAACTCATAACATCTTGAAATTAAAGCAATAAATTATACTTTCTCAATAGTATGTTAAAAATATGAACAGTTGCGGCAGGGCATATTATTGACTGACAATCAATGAGAGTAATGGCATAACTTATTGATAAATAAGTAAATAATCTATATTAGGTGAGGATTAAGGAAGCGAAAACTGGGGGTGTTTAAGATATGAACAGCGTTTACAGATAAGACACTAAGTGGATGGTGCTACTCTTCTTTTAATATCTTCCAGAGGCTTGTCCTCGATATGCCCAGGAGCTCTGCTGCCTTTGAGCGGTTGCCGCCGAGCATTTTTGTAACTTTTTCTGCATATTCTTTCGTAAGTTCTTCTATGGTCTTTATTCTGGACGGGTCAAAGGTCTCGATCTGGAGAACCCGGATTCCATGGGGGAGGCTCTCCGGTGTTATCGCGGGACCCTTCTCAAGAATGATGGCACGCTCGATAATGTTCTCAAGCTCACGGACATTTCCGGGAAAACTGTAATGCATGAGCACTTCCATGGCCTCGTCGGAAATGGCGGATATCTTTTTATTAGACTTCGGCAGATGTTTCTGGAGAAAATACCTGCTGAGCGGGCGAATATCTTCCTGTCGATCCCGGAGGGGAGGGATGAACAGCTCCATGACGTTCAGACGATAATAGAGATCTTCCCTAAACTTGCCCTCGGCGATCATGTTTTTCACATTCTGATTGGTTGCCGCAATAAAGCGCACGTCAACCTTCTGGGGCCTCGTCGCCCCAACGCGATAGAATTCGCCTTCCTCCACGACTTTGAGGAGTTTCGCCTGGAGATTGGGCGAGAGCTCGGCTATTTCATCCAGGAACAGTGTTCCGGTGTCGGCTATCTCCACCAGCCCCTGCTTCGTGCTGACTGCCCCGGTAAATGCTCCCCGCTCATGACCGAAGAGTTCGCTGGCGAGCAGGTCCTCGGTAAGGGTGGCACAATTAATGGAAAGAAACGGCCTCTCTTTTCTTCTGCCCGTAAAGTGGATGATCTTGGCTACAAGACTTTTGCCGACGCCGGTTTCACCGGTCAGGAGCATGTTTATGTCCGAGTCGTGTATCCCTTCGATCATCTCCAGAATGCGCTTCATCTTGTCACTCCGGGCAATGATCGATACATTCTTATCCATGCCGAAATAGGTTCTTAGCGCGATATTTTCTCTTTTCAGAAAGGCCTGCTCGCGGATCTTTTTGACCCTCAGCACCAGTTCGTCGAGGTCAAAGGGTTTCGTGATATAGTCATAGGCCCCTTTCCGCATGGCATTGACAGCCGAACCGATGCTTCCGAATCCCGTGATAAGGATGACCTCGGTGGAGATATGTTTTTCTTTAACCTTTTCCAGGAGATCGACGCCACTTAGTCCCGGCATCTTGATGTCCGTGATAAGCACGTCGTAATGGTCCTTATCGAGCTGCAGGAGAGCGTCATCCCCGTTATGGGTGCCGGCAACGTCGTATCCTTCGTCACGTAAAGTGTCAACGAGATTGGTGAGAGTAATCTCTTCATCCTCTGCTATGAGTATCCGAAATGCCATTAATCAATGTTCCCCGGCACTAGCATAACCGTTAGTAGTTCTCTCCGGCAACATGTTCAGGGCGCCTCCTTGGGAAGCGTGATGACAAAGGTTGTTCCTTTGCTTTCAACGCTTTCGACCATAATGCTCCCCTGATGTTTCTGGATAAGATTGAAGACGATGGCGAGCCCGAGGCCTGTTCCTTTATCTTTAGTCGTGAAGAAAGGCTCGAAGATCTTTTCCAGTGTAGCTGCAGGCATACCCTTTCCAGAGTCCGAAACGGTTATGCGGACGACATGTTCCTGTTCAGCAGCTCGTATGGAAAGGTCACCAGCGCCCGACATGGCATCGGCTGCATTGACCATGAGGTTGATGAATACCTGCTCGAGTTGCTCCGTGTCTGCATACAGAACGATCTCTTCCGGAACGAGTTCCAGATGAAAGGCGACGGCTGACATATCCCGGGCATTGGCCACATGTTGGAAGACTCCGTTGATCAGACTCTTAAGCTCAATGGCGCGATAGTGGGGTTCGCGTCCCCGTGCAAACTCGAGCAGGTCGCTAACGATGCTCTTGACCCGCATGGTCTGGCCGAAGATGTCGTCAAGGCCTTTTCTGAGAAACGGGGGAGTATCATCGCCTGATTTTTTCATCAGGCGCTGCGCCGTTGTATAGATGTTGTTCAGCGGGTTGTTGAGTTCGTGAGCTACACCCGATGCGAAGGTCCCAATTGCCGCAAGCTTCTTGCTTCTCAGCAGTTCCTGCTCGCGCAAAACGAGCTGCTCTTCCATATCATTAAATTTTCTGATCAGACTGCCGACCTCATCTGTGCCCCAGGCGGTCAGTGGTTTGGCGAAGGGTACGAAATCACCGGTGCCGGTCCGTTCGATGAGATCGGTGAGGAGCTGGAGACGCTTTACGACATTGCTGATGATGAAGAGCATGGTGCTGAAACCGACGACGAGAAAGAGCGGAAAAAAGATCAGAATGGCGGCCCGGGATATCTCGATAAAGCCGTCCACTTTGTCGCGCGCAGCCTTGTCAAGGTCTTTTGAGGCAGCAAGGATGTTCTCCCCGGTCTTCCTGATCGCGATAATCTCGGCATCGATCTCTCTGAGACCCTGGAGGAGACGGTGGTCCGGCGGAAATGTAAAGAAGGCCTGAAGATACTGTACATCCTCCAGGGGTTTATCCAGGAAATTCGCCTCGATCAGCCTGCTCACGCGGCGATAGGCTGGCGAAGAGGTCTTCAGTTTTTGGGATTCTTCAGCGAGTGAGTCTACCAGCGTTTCAATGGCAATGAAGCGTCCGCGGTATTCACTGACAAGCGTTTGCAGAGATTGCGTGCGATCGGCAACGTCCTGACGCATGCCGTTAAGAATAGCATCAAGCTCGCTGAGGTACTGATATATGGCCCTCGCCTCTTCGCTCGCATGTTCCGGGGCATAGAGAAAATAGTTCTTCTCGTGTCTCCTGATCTGAAGCGATTTACTGCGGATGGAGTCTGTCATCTCAAGGAAAACTGTCTCTTTCTTGATCTCAAGGAAGTTGAGATATAAAAAGAACGAGAGGAGGGCGATGATGAATGCGCTGACGAAGAGGCTGAGGATGATCTTTTTCTTCAGGGACATACTGAGGTATATTAGCACCGGAGCTGATATAAAGAAAATGAGCTCACTATTCTGTTTATTAACTGTGGGTAATCTTATACAATAATCGCATGAAACTCTTCGGCAGAAGCGACGAGCCCCAGACGGATCCGGTTATAGAAAAACTGAGGGAAAAGGCCATCGGCGCCGATGTTCCTCGTCATGTCAAAGAGGTAATCGACCGCGAACTTGAGCTCCTTGGCAGGATCGGGTCGGCGACTTCTGAATATACGATCGGCCTTTCCTATATTGAGTATCTCCTTTCCATGCCCTGGAAGCTCAGGACCGATGATATCCTCGATCTCAGCCGGGCCGAGTACATTCTTGATCAGGAGCATTACGGTCTCCGAAACATCAAGGAGCGCATCCTGGAGCATCTTGCAGTTAAGAAGCTGAAAATGAACAGGAAACCGCAGGTTTTGGTCGTTGATGATGAAGAGATTGTACGCCGGAACATGACACATGTTCTGACAAGGGAAAATTACGCGGTGCAGACAGCAAAGAACGGGTACGAGGCCCTTGCAGCATTCGAAAATACGGACTTCGATGTTGTCTTAACTGACTTCAAAATGGAGAAGATGGATGGTCTTGAGGTGCTCGAGAAGATCAAGGTCAGATCTCCGAATACGCAGGTGATCATGATCACGGGATACGCGACCATCAATACGGCCGTGGAGGCGATGAAAAAGGGTGCGTTTCATTACATTGCCAAACCGTTCAAGCTCGATGATGTCCGGAGCGTTGTTAATCAAGCACTGGAAAAGAGGATCGTGCGCCAAGACACGCGCGGCTCGGTCCTCTGCTTTTCCGGTCCTCCCGGTACCGGGAAAACATCCCTTGGCCGTTCAATCGCACGAGCCCTCGGCAGGAAGTTCGTCCGGATATCCCTCGGGGGAAGCAAGGATGAGGCAGAGATCCGGGGGCATCGGAAGACCTATGCGGGAGCGATGCCCGGGAGGATTATCGATGAGATTCGAAAGGTGGGGGTATGCAATCCGGTCATGATTCTGGATGAGCTTGACAAGATCGGCCAGGATTTTAAGGGAGATCCTGCGTCGGCCCTCCTCGAAGTGCTCGACCCTGAACAGAATACGCATTTTCTGGACCATTATATCGATATTCCGTTTGATCTGTCGGGCGTCATGTTCATTGTTACCGCCAACATAGCCGATAACATACTCAACCCGCTCAGGGACCGCATGGAAGTCATACAGTTTTCCGGATATACCGATGAGGAAAAAGTGAAGATAGCCGGTCAGTTCCTGGTGCCGCGACAGGTCCGGGAGAACGGCCTTGCGGACACCCCCCCTCTGTTCACGGAAGAGTCATTGTATAAGATCGTTCAGGAGTATACCTACGAGGCGGGTATCCGCAATCTCAACCGTGAGATCGCTTCGATATGCAGGAAGATCGCGAAGCACGTCGTGCAACATGCAGGTAGTGACGGACCGGTAACCGTGGACCCTAACATGGTGGAGGAACTGCTCGGGCCCAGAAAATATTACTTTGAGGTCGCAGAAGAGCAGGATAAGCTCGGTGTTACCACGGGGTTGGTCTGGACCGATATCGGCGGCGAGATCATATTCATCGAATCGGCAAGAATGGCGGGGAAACAGGAACTCATCCTGACCGGTTCCCTCGGGGATGTCATGAAAGAGTCTGCGCAGGCTGCGCTCAGTTATATCAGGAGCAATGCCCGGCTCTACGATATACCGGAGCATTTTTTTGAAAACCACGACATCCATGTGCATGTCCCCGCAGGTGCTATACCGAAAGACGGTCCTTCAGCCGGCAGCACGATAGCGCTTTCACTTCTTTCCCTTCTGACCGGAAGGCCGGCCCATAGAGAGGTGGCTATTAGCGGGGAGATAACCCTCAGCGGAAGGATACTGCCGGTAGGTGGGATCAAGGAAAAGGTCCTTGCAGCGGGCCGGGCAGGGGTGAAGCATGTGATCCTCCCTCTCAGGAACAAAGTTGACGTTGAAAAACTGCCCTCTGGTATCCTGCGGGACCTTCGGTTCAGCTATGTTGAACGTATTGAGGAAGCGGTCGAACTTGTGCTGAGGAGCTGAGACCCCTAATCTGCAGGGGTCTTAGCTCCGGCGGCATCATCTTTGTGGAGCGGATGGCCGCTGCGTATTCTGGGGTCTTTTCCATATGGTCGGTCTTTCGGCCGGCGTGCGCTCGTTCTTCCTCATGATCTCTCTTGCGGTTTCATGTTCACCCGATTCTGCAAATGTGATTGCCATCATGATCCTTTCGAATTTTTCGCTGAAGCCTTTCATGGTTTCCTCCTTGCTAAAAAAGGGTTAATTATGCTGCGAGTGCCTTGACGACCAGAACAGGACGGGCGGCATGACCGATCACCTTTTCCGTAACACTGCCCATGAACAGGCGCCGGACGCCTGTCCTTCCGTGACTTCCCATGATGATCATGTCCGTGCCCTGTTTGATAGCCATATCCGTGATTACCTTATAGGACTCACCTTCTCTCACGAAGCGATCAGCTGTTACACCTCGATCTGCCGCCTCGCTACCGACGTCATCGACATGTTGCCATGCCTGCATGACGAGACTGTCGACAGCATCTGGAGCCTGGGCCTGGAACTCTTCAGTGACATCGACAATGGATACAATCTTGAGCGATGCACCATAGGCTTTTGCCAGACCGATCGCCTTGCGGGTGGATGAACGGCTGAACCGGGAGCCATCGGTCGGTACGAGCAATGACGTCCAGGAGACAGCCGTGTCTTTCGGTACGACGAGGACATCGCATCTGCTATGACCGATGATGCGCGCGGTTACTGAACCGATGAGTGAACGCTCGAGTCGGCTTCTGCCCCTCCGGCCGGTCACTACGAGGTCGAAGAAATGCTCCTCTGCAATATCGAGGATGGTGTCCACGGGGCTGCCTTCTTCAAGCCTGAACTTCACATAGACGTCCTCTTCCCGGGAGATGCTTTGGATATCCTCAATAATCTTATTCCCCTCATCTTGCAGTTCCCGGCTGGCTTTTTCCTTGATACTGAGCGTCTGGAACTGGTCCTGGTACGGGGGTATGACCACGACTGCCGTTATCCAGCTATGATCATGGCGCACGATCCTGCAGGTCTGCCGGAAGGCATTCTTACTCGATTCAGAACCGTCCACCGCAACCAGTATCTTTCTATATCGTTCCATGATTATCTGCCCGGAGTATACGAGGGAGGCATTACGCCTCCTTCTTCACCTTTGCCTTCTTCATGCTAAGGCCCAGACCATCAAAGAGATAGAAGATCGAATATCCCCACCACATGGTGTAGGCGACGTAGAATACCAGGAGTCCGGACATCATGCCGGCATGGTCTGAGACTTTTTCGCCCTCGATCTTATAGAAGTTATATGCCGGTTCAATCGCCTTCTTGTTGACATCTGAGACGCACTTGGCTTCAGCAACCTTCTTTTCTTTCTTCAGGTTCTTCTCGATTTTGCCCAGTGCTGTCCACCAGTTTTTCATTGCCTTCTTCTCATCCATGCCGTATTTTTCAGAAACGGATTTGCCGTCATTATTGAACATTGCGTCAGCGTCACCCAGCGTGCTCCTGAGAATGGTGGCAATATCGCCTTCGAGAGAAAGGGCAGCACCCCTGACTTCGGCTTTCGCCCCCGCAGCAGCAAAGAGCTTGGCAGTGTCTGTCGCATCCTCTGGCTTGTCGAACGTGATCTCCTGCTTCAGTTGCTTGCCGCTGAGCGTCTCAACAGATTTGGCGACTTTGGGTATGAAGTACGACGATCCCTTCGAGAGTCGGTTAAAACTGTCGTCGGCGAACTCAAGCCCGTTTTTACCCGAAAAGACAGGCGAGAATATAAGCAAGAGCACTCCTAAGAACGTTGTTGCTGCGAAGGCCCCGATACTGAACATTTTCTTATTTTTTATCATCATGTTATGCCTCCTCCTTTACCAGAACTGGCGCGACACTTTCCTCTTCGCCGCGGAGCGTGCTGATGTTTGTAATGAACTTGCCGATGACCCAGACTGCAAAGAAGCCTACCACAACCCAGAAGATGACATTCCCAACAGACTCGATCGTACTGACTACCGGCTTGGAGATGTTCACCATCTCAAGTTCCACCATCTTCTTCGGAAGAGTTGCAATCCTGTTAATAAAACCCGCAAGGATGGATACGGCGTAAAAGCCCCTGATATGGATGCCCTTAACGACTTTGGTCGTCAAGGCACCGACCTGGATGCCGATGAGCGACCCCAGGAGCATGCCCATGGCGAGGGTATAAAAGACATAGCCGTAGATCGCATACTGGGGGATGGCTGCCAAACCCGCGGTAAAAATAATCTGCAGGATATCTGTTCCCACGGTTGTCATAGACGAAATGCCAAAGACATAGACGAACATAGGAAAGGTGATGAAACCGCCGCCGACTCCCATGATCGCCGCCATGAGTCCCACGACAACGCCGCCCAGAGCAACGATCACGCCCGATATTCTTCTGCCTCCCGGGACGAAATCCTCATCAAAACTGATCATCGGGGCCACCTTCACCTTTTGAACCTTGACGGCGAGGTCTGTCAGCCCCTGTGAGCTGCTTCCATGGGCATGACCGCTCTCTTTTAACCTGCGTGCCCGAAGGAAATCGTTCAGCGCATAGAAACCAAGGAAGCCGAGCAGCACGGCATAGACCAGACTGATGAATGCTTCGCTGAGAAGTGGATCATAATCATACAATGACTTGTTGATATATCCCCCAATGAAGGTTCCACCGCCGGAGCCGACCAGGAAAGCGATGGCCAGTTTGACCGAGACATTTCCCAGTTTCTTGTGAACGGCCGTTCCCATGATCGCCTTGGCAAAGATGTGAAACAGGTCAGTTCCCACAGCAAGGATGCCTTTTACCCCTGCCGCCATAAGTGCCGGCGTGATGACAAAGCCGCCGCCTGCTCCGATACAGCCGGTGATCAACCCTGCGCAGAGACCGATAGCGATCGAGATAAGAAAGATATTGGTTGAGTAAAATGCCGGTGCATAGGCAGTCTTGCTGCCGAGCATATCGCCAGCCTCGAGAAAGGAGACAACACAGATGGGAAGCAGGAGAGCCAAAAGAATCAGGATCTTTTTTCTGTTTTTCAGGATGCTCATGGACACTTCATAGTCCCACTGTGCATGGGCCTGAGAGCCCATCTTAAGAAATTCAAATACTCTTCTCGCTACAGTCATGGTACGTCCTCCTTGGATGAAATGGTTTTTATGCAACTGATGGCGCTTCGCCTCTTGATACAACGACCAACGGGCACTTCAGCCGCTTCCAGGCTTCGGAAAGTGTTTTTTCCCCCGCCGTGCACTCGACGTCCAGCTCGGGTGTTGTCCCGACTACAACAAATATCACGGCCCGTTGTTTTGCTGTATAGTCGAGGATTGCCTGCTTCATGCATCTGTCCTTCTTGGTTACGATGCTGCTCACTCCTTCTCCTGCAGCCTTGACCATCACTGCATGTATCTCATCGATATGCAGTTCCGTCCGCGTTAGATAGAGAATATCGAGGCTGCTCTGTGTCCGTTTGCAGATGTTCAGTGCATAGGAAAAAACACTGGGATCAAAGGCGATGTCAGAGACAGCTGCAAGGACCCGGTCCTTTCCCTTCAGGATGCTCAGTGCTGCTGCATGCTCTCCTGATTGGGCAAAGGTTACTGCGGACATCAGATCATCAAATCGCTCATGACTCATCCTGTCACCTCCCTCTCAACGGAAGCGAAATCATCTTCCCCTCCCTGTGGATATCAAGTTTTAACGAAACGTTCCGACGGTGATATTCCACGAATCGTGCCAACATCGCAGGAGAGGCGGAAGTGCCTGATAGGGAAAAGAAATTCAGGAGAACGATGAGCTAATATACCTGGAGCGTAGGGTTGCGTTATGCAACAAGATCTAAAGTGGTAGACAAATTAGGCCATGATTACAATAAGTTATGGGCAATGTTGCAGCAACGCAAGAGATATTGCAATATGCAATAGAACAATGATACAATCTGCCATGTTCCGAGGGGGAACAAGTATTCAGAACAAAGTGCGGTACGGCTATTACCTCTGTATCGCCGTGATCATCTGCACCGCCATTCTCAATTACCTTAACCTTCGCGCCATGGATAAGAAGCTGAGTTTCAGCTTTATTATTTCTGACTTCTTCGAGGCAACTCTCGAAATGCGGCGTTTCGAGAAGAATTATTTTCTGTACAAGGAGAAGCATGACTATGAGGAGAACCTCCATTACACCGATAAAGCAGAGGCGCTCATCCATAATAACCGTAAGGCGATCACGATGCTTTCACCTGAGACGGATGTTGGCGCCATTGAAGAGTTGATCCATCGCTATAAGAAGCTCCTGACGGAGTATCATGAGCAGAGGGGCACCTTCAGCAGCATTGCTGCGGATGCGCTCGAGGCAAAGATCCGGCAGATCGGAAAAAAGATCGTCGAGGCCACGGAGGGGATATCCATTGCCGAACGCAGCTATATCCAGTCCATGATAACGCATTCCAAGAGGTGGATCTTCATCTCCGTAGTTCTTGTCATCGCGCTGGGTCTGCTCATTGGACGGTATTTTTCCCGCATGGTGGTGCGGCCTCTGAAAGATATGGAGGACAGTATGCAGCGCATGGCTGAGGGCAAATTTGAGAAGCTGGCCGTTTCATCCTCGGATGCAGAGATCGTCTCCCTGAGTAGCGCATGCAGCAGGATGATACGGGAGATCGAGTTCAGGCAGAAGCGCTTCATGATGCAGTCGGAGAAGCTGATCACACTCGGCACGATGGTGTCCGGTGTTGCCCATGAGCTGAACAATCCGCTCTCGAATATCTATAGTTCGTGTCAAATTTTGCAAGAGGAGATTCATGAGTGCGATTGCACCTATACGCATGAGATGCTTACGCAGATCGCCTCCGAGATAGAGCGGGCCAAGAACATGGTCCATTCGCTGCTCGAGTTCTCCCGGAAAACGGATTTTAAGCAAAAGCCCTTTTCCCTGAAGTATCTCATCGCCGACACGATAAGGCTGCTCCATGGAGAGCTGCCGACAAAGGTGGAGATCCTCGCCGACATTCCCGAAGACGCATGGGTCTTTGTTGACAAGCAGAAGATCGAACAGGCATTCCTTAACATCATCAAGAATGCCGTTGATGCAATTCCCGAGGAGGGAGCCGTCAGGATCCGTGCGGAAAAGAGCGCCGACGGCGGTACCATGCTGATACGCATTGCAGATAACGGTATCGGTATTGAGCCGGAAAAGCTTGAGCATATCTTTGATCCATTCTTCACGACCAAGGAGGAGGGTAAGGGATCAGGGTTAGGTCTCTTCATTACGTGGGAGATCATAGAAGAACACCGGGGAACGATTACGGTCGACAGCGCGCCGGGGAAGGGTACTGTTTTCGACATAACGCTCCCGGTCCAGGAGGTCTGAGGGTGCAACAGAACAGCAGGATACTGATCGTCGATGATGAGCAGATCGCCTTACGGAATCTCGATCATATCATGAAGAAGGAGGGATATGAGGTCACGGCTACGCAGAGCGGGACCAATGCGTTGAAGCTCATCGAGGAGCAGCAGTTCGATCTGGTACTCACGGACCTGAAGATGGAGAAAGTTGACGGCAACCAGATCCTCAGGAGGAGCAAGGAAATCTCACCGGACACTGAGGTGATCATGATCACCGGCTATGCAAGCCTGCAGTCAGCTATCATGGCAATCAAGAAAGGTGCCTATGATTACATAACCAAGCCGTTCAAGCTTGATGAGGTGCGCAAGGTCGTGAAAGAGGCTCTGGAAAAGGTGATGTTGAAAAAAGAGAACCAGCAGCTGAGAGAGCAGATCGATAAGTTCGCCGGCAAGGTGAAGTTCATCACCCAGAATCCAGCTGTGCAGAAACTGCTCGAGACATCCCGTCAGATAGCTCCTACTGACTGCAGCGTGATCATAACAGGTGAAAGTGGAACCGGCAAGGAGCTGCTCGCTCGTTATATCCATTTCATGAGTCAACGGGCTGACGGCCATTTCTTAGCGGTCAATTGCGGAGCCTTCAACGAGGAACTGCTCACGAATGAGCTTTTCGGTCATGAAAAGGGAGCCTTTACCGGTGCTACTGGCCAGAAAAAAGGACTGATCGAAATGGCGAACGGCGGGACGCTCTTTCTGGACGAAATAACAGAGATGCCGCCTTCCATGCAGGTAAAGCTCCTCCGGGTGATTCAGGAGCGCGAGGTGCTGCGGCTGGGAGCGAATGAACCGGTAAAGGTAGATGTACGGTTCCTTGCAGCGACGAACCGGGACATCCAGGAACTGATTAAGGCGGGGCAATTCAGGCAGGATCTTTATTTCCGGCTGAATGTGGTTTCCTTCAGGATACCCCCCCTTTCAGAGCGAAAAGACGACATACCGCTGCTCAGCTATTACTTTCTCAACAAGCACGCCCTTATCCAAAAAAAAGCGGTATCGGATATTGCGCAGGAAGTCCTCGCACTCTTGATGAACTATGACTTTCCGGGCAATGTCCGGGAGCTGGAAAATATCATCGAACGGGGAGTAGCGCTGACGAACGGACCGATGATCGAGATTGCTCACCTTCCTGAGGATCTGAAGGAGTTGAGCATCAGGACGTTCAGGAAAAGGGAAGGCAAGTATCCGTCATTGGAGGATCAGGAGATGTCTTACATCAAATGGGTGCTCCAGGAGGTGGGTGGCAATAAGACTATTGCTGCCCAGATTCTGGGAATCGACCGCGTTTCTCTCTGGAGAAAACTGAAGAAGTACGGGCTGGAGGATGAAGGATAATTCTTATTTTTTCACCACCAGCGTTGCACACTCCGCAGTACCGATCACCCGCTCAGCAACGCTGCCGAGAAGTAGGCGGTCAATCCCTGTTCTGCCGTGGCTACCCATCACGATCAGGTCGGCCTTTTTCTCCGCAGCTGCGTGTGTTATCACATCTGCGGGATTGCCGGCATAGATATAGGTAGACACATTCACCGCGGCTTTTTCCGCGAGTTCCCGTACGAAGGCGATGCTGCTCTCGGCAGCAGCCATCTCCCTGTCTGCTATCATCTCCTTCTGCATATTCGAGCTCACTATATCCAGAGGTGCTGATGCTTCCGCATGCACAGCAGCAACTACCACAAGTGCGGCGCTGCAGTCTTTTGCCATGGAGACCGCCTCGTGCGCAGCGAATTCGCTGAATTTTGAGCCATCAGTAGCAACAAGTATAGTCCTGCAGGCAAGTGATGCCTTGCGCGGGATCACGAGAACATTGCAGTGCGCATGACCGATGGTCCTCTTCGCAACACTCCCGAGCAAAAGCCTTTTCAGTCCCGTTCTTCCCCGCCTCCCCAAAACGATAAGGTCTGCTTCTCTGTGCAATGCCTCTTCGGCAATGCTCAGATAGGGCGCCTCGCTCCGCGTGACGAGAGCTTCGCAGGCAATGCCTTCTTTCTCGGCCCTATTCTTCACGGCGCGGACGTGTCCTGCAGCCTCTTCCTCCATCTTCTCGAGCAGATTGGGTGCGAGTGCATCGAATTCAGCGTTGAAGTCGATGACGGTTATGGCCGTAACCTTTGCCATCTGTTTCTTTGCAAATATAAGTCCCTCGCGGACCGCCCCCTCGCTGTAGTCAGATCCATCCGTGCAGATCAGTATATGTGATATCATAGCGATTTCCCTCCTCGAACTATGGAGACTATAGTGAAAAGGCCCGCAGAACACGGGCCTCTATTATTGCTGCACGGTTGTCCTACGCAGGCACGACCAGCACCTTGCAGGATGCATGGGAGATTACCTTGGCTGTTACACTGCCAACGAAGAGCTTTCTGAGCATCTTGCTCTTCCCGTGCTTGCCCATGACGATCATATCGACCTTCAGTCGGTCAGCCTCTTCTACGATGAAATGCGCAGGGTCTTCTCCTCTATGAACAAGCGTATTGCAGGTGACCTTCTCACGTTCAGCACATTTCTGGGCGGCGTCGAGGAACATTCTCGTGTCCTCATCAGCTTTTTCAACTACCTGCGGGGCAAGCGCTTCATATTCAGGATTGACCTCGACCACGCTCATAACAAAAAGTTTCGTTCCACAGGTTTTCGCGAGGTTAATAGCCTCATAGAGGGCCTTTTCACTAAACTGTGAGCCGTCCGTTGCTACCAGGATGGTACGCAACGCAGTTATAGGGCATGATTCTGTCATCAGTGACCTCCTCCTTTCAAGATACCGGAAGCCGCAAGCACAAGAACAAGAACCTCGATGATAGCCAAAACGGCATATACCGTGTCTTTCTTTCTGAAGAGAATTGGGATGATCCGGATGTAGCAGAAGATAGTTACCGCGGAGAGAAATGCGATGCCGATGAAATTGAGGAAATCTCCCTTGCCCAGTTCAGAGAGCCATGACCACCCTGCATGGATATGGGCTGCCTCGAGATATTTTTTGACCGGCATCTTCCAATAGTTCGGCAGCTCATTGACCGGTACGTGGGGTGCGAAGATGCCGAAGACATAAATGGCGAAGGTGATGACCAGCATCAGAAGGCCGACCTTCATTCCGATATCGAGCAGTTTTGCGTAAGAGAGTTGTTCTTCTGTTGCCTGTAATTTATCAGCCATGGTTTCCTCCTTAATTCCAGATCCCAAGACCTTTGAGCAGTGCCCTCAGTCCTGCGAAGAGCAGCAGTCCGATGACCATATAACGGATTGCTGCAGGTTTGGTTTTTGCGAGAATCTTGACTCCCACGATGGAGCCGAGCATGATGCCGATGATCGATGGAACGACCATCATCGGGAGTACAGCGCCGTTATTAATATAGATCCATGCCGCCGATGTGTCGGTTATAGAGAGCAGAAACTTGCTCGTAGCGACCGAAACCTTTAGGGGAGCGCCCATCATAAGGTTCAGCACCGGCACGTTTGCCCATCCGGCGCCGAGTCCGAACATGCCTGCCATCACGCCGATAATGATGAACGTGGCAAGGCCCTGCGGAGTTCTGTGAATCTGCCAGTTTACATTCTGACCGAGCGACGGCTCGTAATATACGCCGGCGATCCTGAGGGCCGAGGAAAGATTGTCAGGCCTTGGAACTTCCGGAAACTCAGACTTCTTTGCCATGAGCATGATCGCTACGATGCCGAGGATCGTGCCGCCGAGCGCAATATTCACTATCTTGGCGGGTAGTGCAAGGCCAATCATTGCGCCTACAATGGCACAGGAAGATGCAATGAGGGCAACCGGAATGGCGAGACGGAGATCTGCCATTCCCTTCTTGAGAAGCCCCGGACCTGCAGCGAGTGCGCCGGCAAGAGCCACAAGGAGCCCGGCTCCTCTCACAAAATCAATATGGAAGGGAAAGAACCCCCCAATGATCGGTACGAAGAGGACACCTCCGCCAACACCTCCGAGAACAGCAACAATGCCGAGAACGAAGGTTACAACAAAAAGAATGAGCGGCCATGCCCACCATGGCATAGAAGACTGGGCCGCAACCGCAGCCTCAGCGGCAGCCGGTTCTGTTGATGCTCCTGCAAAACTTGTTAGTGAAAATAAACAAGCAATAACAAGCAGAAAGAGCAATAACTTAATGTTCTGCTTCAGCATAACTTCCTCCTTTTCGCAATGATTTATCTGATTCTTTCAAACTCAGTCTGAAATTTGTATCGGTCGCTCCGGCCGGTAAAGCGCGTGTACCCGACAGGCGTATTATCCGAGCTGAGCAGTAAGCGGTGCACTGCCAGGGCTGGTACTCCTGCCTCAAGATCGAGATAGCGGGCAGATTCTTCGTCTACATTCAGTATCTCGACTGTTTGTATCATTTTGAAAATTTTGAGTCGGGCTACTTCGTAGAGGAGTGAGTACAGAGATACTTGCATAATATCGATCTTCTCAATTTCCGGCAGCATATGATAGGGGATGTATGATTCGTCGAGATAAGCAGGATTACCGTTCACCATCCTCCTGCAGAGAAAGCGGTAGATGATGTCCGTGGTTTTGAGATATGTCTTGATCTCGGCGACTGGATCGGCAACGCCCTTAACAAGAAGTTCCTTTTCTGATTTTACCTCCTCTCCGAACATCTCTTCGGTAAAACGCGTCTTCATGGCAAGGCCGACCACGGGCATGACGCTGGTTACAAAAGTCCCTTTCCCCTGAATTTTCATGAGATAGCCGTCGGAAACGAGGTTGTTTATGGCCTGCCTTACCGTAATTTTGCTGACCTGGTACTGCTGGCAAAGTTCGTTCTCAGAAGGTATCTTTTTGTTGAGGATCCATTTCCCGCTTTTAATCTCTTCAATAAAGATACGAGTCAGCTGAATATACAGCTTTTCCTGATTGAAGCGATCAACTGTTTTAATCTGCAATGGTACTGTTTCATCATGCAACATAACGACATAATATTATAATGTTATGATGATGTCAAGGCATTTTATTTCATATTGATCTGCAAATAGAAAATTTGCGTGCTTATGAATTGCACGCACTAAAGTTGAGGGACTTTGAAGAACAAACAGTTAAACTCAACCCCATAAGAGAAGGTATAAGTATTAAGATTCATTATAAATGATACTATGGACCATCGAAGCATTGCTCCGTAGTTAGAGAAAAATCTATTCGCTCGGCAATGTTTTATCGCTTTGAGATCATTTGAGTAGTGGATTGGGCACTTTTCCTATTTACACAAAAGATTGCTTATTTGAACGTTTCCCTCTAAGAAGACAACGACTTTAATGCGTTGCAGCTCTTCGAGAATGCCGGAGAGATTCTCGTGTTTTGAACACTTCATAATCTCATAATTTCATATGAAATTTCAGGCCATTAGGGTAAAATAAAAAAGACATGAAAGATCAATATAACATATTTGAATATAAGGAAAATATGACCAATTACGGTATTCTGCTGCCATGACCCTTCATAAGAAGTTCTCCCTTTGGGCTACTGTCATAATTCTTGCTGTAGCCGGCCTTTTTGTTGCCAAAAAAATGCTTTCTAGCCTCGAGGTGAAAGGCTACGATGTGAAGAAGAAGGATTTCGTCATCAGCGTTACGGGAACGTCAACTGGCACGGTAAAGGCAGACATTGAGGTAAAGCTGACTGCGCAGCGTACCGGTACCGTTGCGAAACTCTATATCGAAGAAGGTTCGGTTGTGAAGTCAGGCGATCCCATAGCAGACCTTGACGTGGACGAGGTGCAGCAACGGCTGAAACTTTCCAAAGCCTCTCAAGACAGGGCGGTGGCGCAGCAGGAATCACTCAGAACTGCTCTCGTGGCGTTCAGGTCTGAAGTCAAGGAAAACAGGAACAAGGCAAAGGCCGTGCTCGACGAAGCTGATACACGGCTGAAGCGCTATCAGGAGCTTACGGCAAAGGGTTTTGTCTCACAGAGTGACCTCGACGCGGTTCAGCGCGAGTTCGATGTGGCAAAGGCGTCATATGCCTCGGCCCTTGCGGGGCAGGAGCAGATTAGAGCGCGTGAGGCAGAGATCAGGGCGCAGGAAGCTGCGGTCGAACAGGCACAGCGGGAGTATAACCTTGCGAGGATAGCCTATGATTACTCGTTTATCCGCTCGCCCATTTCGGGCGTGGTAACATCACGTCCGGTGAAGATCGGCGAAACCGTTCTCCTCGGTGGTATGGTGGCTGAGGTGGTTGCGCTCAATACCCTCTATGTCGAGGCATTTATCGACGAGGCGGATGCTGCACAGATTCGGATAGGCCAGACAGCACAGGTCACGATGGATGCCTATGGAGAAAAGGTTATGAAAGGTGAGGTATACATGATCTCCCCGGTCGTGCTCGGCACCAAACAGGAGGCAAGGACCTTTGAGGCGCGGGTGCGATTGTTCGACAAGGACATACTGTTGAAACCGGGCATGTCGGCTGATGTTGAAGTGATCGTCAGCAGGAGGGAGAACGTGCTTTCCGTGCCGTCCCAGGCAATCATCGAACAGGATGGTATGAGCTACCTCTACCTGGTGCTGAAGGGAAAGGCCGAAATGCGGCGGATTAAAACAGGCGAGTTCAACTGGAATTATACCGAAGTGACGGATGGACTCAGGGAAGGAGATGTCGTTATTACTAACCCCGATACGTCGGGACTGAAGGATGGCGTGCGGGTGAGGGTCATCAGTAAGGAGTTATGATTGTACTCAAGGACATACGGCGCTCCTATGAACTCCCCAAGATGTCAGTCGACGTGCTCAAGGGGATCGACCTCGAGGTCCGGGACGGAGACTTCATCGCCATCATGGGGCCTTCAGGATCAGGCAAATCAACGCTGCTGAATATTATCGGGTGCCTGGACCGGCCGACGTCCGGCTGGTATCTGCTGAACGGTATTGATGTCTCTACGAAGGATGACAATGAACTTGCTGAGATCAGGAATCGGTCTATCGGTTTTGTGTTCCAGAACTTCAACCTGCTTCCCCGCTTCTCTGCCTGGAAGAATGTTGAACTCCCGCTTCTGTACAGCGGTGTTGAACCGAAGATGAGGAAGGAAAAGGCGGTCAAGATGCTCGAGCGGATGGGCCTGGGGCAACGGTCTGAACACCGGCCGAATGAACTATCCGGGGGGGAACAGCAGCGGGTGGCGATTGCGCGTGCCTTGATTACTGAGCCTCTGATTATCCTCGCCGACGAGCCCACAGGAAATCTTGATAGCAAGGTTGGCAGGGAGATCATGGGCATTTTTACTGGTCTTAATCGCGAGGGGACGACGATTATTCTGGTAACCCATGAAACGGAGATTGCAGCTTTTGCTGAAAGGACTATAACCATGCGCGACGGAGTCTGCTTCAATGGATGCCCTTGAAACTATACGACTTGCCAAAGATTCGCTGACAAGCAATAAGATGCGATCGGTCCTGACCATGCTGGGTGTCGTTATCGGGGTTGCCTCGGTTATCATGCTGGTGGCCATCGGGGCAGGGGCACGGACCTATATACACAGGGAATTGGGTAACCTTGGCACGAATATTCTCATCATCGTGCCCGGCAAAACCTCGACAAAAGGAGGGTTCCATCCACCCACCGCAAGCACCATAAGAAAGCTGGTCTATGACGACGCCATAATTCTCAAGAGGCGCTCCCGCCATATAGCAGACGCGGTGCCGATCATTCTGGGCTCTTCAAAGGTCAAGTATCAGAACCAGAGCAGGGACAACAATGTTGTCGGCTGCACCGAGACCTATTTCGAGATGAGAAATCTCGCGGTCGAGTCGGGCCGTTTCCTCAGCGCATCCGATGTCGACTCGAAGCGGAAGGTCTGTATCCTTGGCAGGACCGTGAAGCGGGGACTCTTCGGCGATGGCAATGCCCTCGGTGCTGTGGTGAGCATAGGCGACGGCAAGTACCGTGTGATCGGCGTCATGGAAAAGAAGGGGGTGACATTGGGCATCGATTTTGATGATATCGTCTTCATTCCGACGACAACCGCTCAGGAGCTGTTCGATACGGACAGTCTCTTCAATATTACGGTCAAGATCAGGTCTGCTGCGGAAATACCGCTTGCCACCGAGGAGATCAGACAGATTCTGATGAAGCGCCATGCCAACAAGGAAGACTTCACGATCATGAGTCAGGACGAGATGCTCGGGGTTATGAACAAGGTCCTCGGCATCATGACGGCAGTCCTTGCCGGCATTGCAGCGATATCCCTCCTCGTCGGTGGTATCGGCATCATGAACATCATGCTCGTGTCGGTGCGGGAACGGACGCGTGAGATCGGCATCAGGAAAGCGCTCGGTGCGAAGAACCGGGACATCCTCGTCCAGTTTCTCGCGGAATCCGTTACCTTAAGTTTGTTCGGGGGTATCGGGGGGGTGCTCTTCGGCGGACTGGTCGCTGTCGGTCTTCCGCTGTTTCTACCCTATCTCCCTATGCAGATTTCCTGGTGGTCGGTGATACTTGCATTCGTTTTCTCCGCCTCTGTTGGGGTTTTTTTCGGCGTCTATCCTGCTCGCAAGGCATCGCTGTACGACCCGATTGTTGCGCTGCGCTATGAGTGAAGCCGTGATCGAGAAGATAGCCTCGTGGATGGAACAGGGTATCCGGGGCAGGGCGTTGGCCCAGCAATACACCGCCTACATGGACAACCTGATCACGGAAATCTTCAGAGGTGCCGGAAACCCGAAGAACCTTCTGCTCCTTGCAACGGGAGGGTATGGGAGAAAGGAACTAGCACCGTTCTCGGACATTGATATCATGTTCTATGCGCCCAACAGGGAGGAAGCTGCTGCGGCAGAACATATCCTCTACCGGCTCTGGGACAACAAGGTAGATATCAGCCACGCATTCCGAACGTCAAAAGAATGCCTCGATGAGGCATTCAAGGATGTCCGCACGAGAACGACGCTTCTCGAGTCGCGGTATCTGGCGGGTAGCAAGCAGCTCTACGATCAGTTCCGGAAGGACGTCTATCCTGCGGTTGCATTCCGGAAACAGAAGCAGTTCGTAACGGAAAAGCTCAGGGAGATGGAAAGACGTCATATCGGCTCGGGCGACTCGGTATACCTTCTTGAGCCACATATCAAGGAAGGCGACGGTGGTCTCCGTGACATTCATACGATATTCTGGCTTGCAAAGGTCGCGCACAAAATTGAGGACATCGATGGCCTCCGGTCGCTCATCCCTCCCCATGATTACCGTCGTCTCATCGGTGCCTATGACTTCATGATACAAGTTCGCTCCTGTCTTCATCTCGAATGCGGAAGAAAGAACGACGTACTTTCCTTCGAACATCAGAAGGCAGTTGCGAAATGCCTGGGGTTCAAGGACACGAAGAAGTTTAGCGGTGCCGAACGGATGATGCGCTATTACTACCTCAAAGGACGCATCATCCGCGATGTTTCGCATGCGGTCATGGTGCTCTGCAGCAGGGAATACGCGCCGATATTCCGAGACTTTACCCGAAGGAGACTTTCCGCGGACTTTGAGCTCTTCGGAGGCAAGATCATAGCAGGGACAGATGATGTTTTCATACACAAACCGGAAAAAGTCTTGGAAGCATTTTTCTATTCCGCAAAGACCGGGAAGCCATTGAGCATCTCATTGCGTCAGCGCATTCGGGAAAGCCTCCTGCACATCAATCGGCGCACGAGGAATAATGCGGCGACCTCGTATCACTTCTTGGAGATACTCAAAGGAGACCGTGTCTACGATACGCTCAGGGAGATGCATGAAACGGGTGTTCTCGGCAGGCTCATCCCTGAGTTCGGAGCCCTGAAATCGCTAGTCGTGCATGAACCGTATCATTTGTATACGGTCGATGAACACTCGCTTATGGCTATTCGTAATCTAGAGCGTCTCAGGACTACGACGGTGGGGAGTCTTGTGCAGCTCAAGGAAATTTTGCAGGATATGGAGCATGCGGATGTTCTGTATCTTTCCCTCTTGTTCCACGACATCGGAAAAGCCATAGGCCGTCATCATGAGGAGGAAGGGTATAAAAGGCTGAAGTCCCTTATGGAACGTTTTCGTTTTGAACCGCGGAAACGGAACAGGATAGAGGTTCTCGTGAGGAACCACATTCTTATGTCACGCCTGGCAATGACGCGGGAGGTCTCGGACCCTGACGTCATTGCGGCCTTTGCCGAGATCGTTGGAGACAGCGAAAACCTGAAGGCCATTTACCTTATCACCTATGCCGATATGTCGGCGGTGAACCCGCATTTCTGGTCAGCGTGGAAAGCATCGCTCCTGCGTGAGTTGTATGATAATACTGAGCGGTATCTTGCAGGGCACCGACAGACGTGGAAGAAGGAGCCGGGAAGTATTATTGCTTCGTTTCCGCGCAGAGATCAGCCTGCGTTTGCAGCATTTATCGAGGAGATGACTGACCGATATCTCATTGCGACCCCCGAGGCAGGATTGAAAGAAGACTTTCGGCTGTTCACCCGGTCCGCTGAAACGGGTTTTTCCATGCGCATCGATAAGCGGAATGATTCTCTTGCCGATATCGTCATCTGTGCCACCGATGCACCGGGGCTTTTCTCAAGGATTGTCGGCTACCTGTCTATGAAGCGATTGAATATCGTTCATGGCAGAATATTTACTGGAAAGTCCGGGATTGTAATTGATAAAATTTCAGTTTCTAACTGGAATGACTTTTGGTGGGACGGTTGCGAGAAGGATCTCGCTGACGGACTTGAAGCTGCAGTCCTCGGCAGGAAGAGTAGCGAGCCGGTGCAGCAGAGAAGCGCTGCACACGACCTGTTCGGCGTATTCATTGATATCGACAACGAATCGATGGCTTCCTTATCGATCATTGAGATATTTACCCAGGATAGGATCGGGCTGCTTTACGATATCTCGCAGGTGTTGTATGGAGGCGGGGTCAATATCATCTCTGCCCGGATCAACACGGAGGCGGGACTGGCACAGGATGTTTTTCTGGTGCAGGAAAACGGGAATAAGCTTTCTGCGTATACGGTGCTTGAATTGCTGAAAGGATTATGGAAAACGCTCAAAAAATGAAAAGACGCGCTGTGCTCATTGCCGGAACTGCTGTCGTCGTGTTCCTGGCCATCATCCTCAGGGGGCCGCACGTCTCGAACGCGCTGAAAAAAGTGATCCTTCCGGAACTTGAGGCGGCAACGGGGAAAAGAGTCATAGCATCGAAGATCTATATTAATATTTTTCCCCTCTTTATCGAGGCAAAGGATCTGAAGGTATTTGATGAACGCGGCCAGAAATTGCTCTTGGTAAAGAGGGTAAAGGCATACCTCGACCTGTCGGGACTGATCAGCAAGACCCTGACGATACGGAGGTTGGTGATCAAGGAGCCCGTTGTCAATGCCGACGAAGAACAGGCGAGGGCGATTGAGAAGAGTATCCAGGAATATCTCGGCAAAACACGCCAGGATGCGCTCAAGGTGAAGATCATTGCCGTGGAGGTGCAGGGAGGATCGGGAGCCTACCGCTCGGAAGACCTCAAGAGTGCGGTCAGTGTGAGCGGGCTCCGTGGTGAGGTGATTATCGGTAATGTACAGCGGATAATGATCGACGTAAAATCGATTATGGTAGCACGGGAAGGACTACCGAATATCAGCGGAGGACTTTCCGTTCGCCTGTCACTCAGGGGAGATACACTGACTATCGAGCGGGCAGCTCTGGATGTGATGGGGTCGAGTATAGTGAGTTCCGGAGAGTATTCTCGCGATACAGCAAAGGTGAATTCATCGGCGAATATCCTCCTTGCTTCGGTCAAGCAGCTGTTCGGTCTTGAAAGGAGCGGGGATGGCAGGATAAAGATCGATGGTGTGGTTACATATGCAAAGGACAATGTGCTGCTCGACCTTTCCTTCGCCGGGAACTTCTATCTCGAGACGTTGATGGAGTTACTACAGGTCACGGAAAGGCTTGAGGGAATGATCGCGGTCAGGGGAACGGTCAAAGGGCCGCTGAGCGATCTTACGGCGCGGGGAACGGCTACCTTGAACGAGGGAAACCTCTATGATGTCGCTATCAAAACGCTTTCCTGTGACGTGCTGTATGAAAAAGGGCTGCTGAATTTTCTTAACGGTGTAGGCACGCTCTATAACGGCAGTGCAAAAGCCTCGGCATCCATAACGCTTCCGTCAGTCGACCGCTTTACCCTTGACGTTGCCTTTGAGCATGCAGACAGTAAACCACTGTTCGCTCTTATCGGCTGGGATCCCGGCCTTCCTGCCGGCAGCGTGAACGGGACGCTTCATCATGCCGGGCCGGAGTTCGCTCCGGAGGGGAATTTTGCCTATCTGAGCAGCGAGACGGGTGATGACCTGCTCGGCAGGATCAAGAGCCTGAACGGCGTCTATAAACTTGAAGGGGACAAGCTCGAACTGAGAGAGGTCAGCATGAAGACAGGCGTAACTACAGCCGTTGCTGGCGGCATGGTCGATATCGGAAGCGGGATACTCGACCTTGCGGTTGTCCTGACAACGGCTGACGTCACTGATCTGTCATCTCCCTATGTCGATTATCTGAAGGGTATGGCAGATTTCAGGGGCAAGATCAGCGGGACCTTTGATGACCCGATGCTGAGTGGCAAAGCGAATATTAAGGATTCTCTGATCAAGACCTATCGGGCAGGGAACATCTTTGCAGATGTCAGCTATCGGAAGAATCTGCTGCAGATCCGGGAGCTCATAGCTGGCAAAGAAAACGGGACGCTTGCCGTTTCAGGGAGTGTTGCTTTTAAGACGGCCAAAACTCTTTTTGATTTTTCGGATCCGATATGGGATCTGCGCGCTGTTCTCAAGGGTATAGATGCCGGCGCATTTGTCAAATTATTCTATCCGCAGTTTTCGGGAAGTGGTCGCTTTACCGCTACAGCCAATCTGGACGGAAATGCAAAGCTTCCTGATATCCGGGCAGCCGTCTCTTTTGAAAAGGCTGTGATATACGAAGTACCGGTTGATACAGCTTCGTTCACGTTCCGGTACACATCTGCCCAAATCGACTTTGCGAATGTAACCGCGAGTCATGGCGATACGAAGGTGCGCGGCGAAGTCACCTTGTATCCTGATGAAACTTTTTCTTTCAAGGCATCATCTGATAGGGTCCGTCTCAGTGATGTTATACAGCGTCCTCTCAAGGGAGAGGTCATCGCCGAAGTTTCAGCAGAGGGCAAAGGTGCGTTCGATAATCCGTCGATCACGCTTGAAGCGAGGATGACCGAAGGGGTGCTCAGGGGAAAACCGTTCGGTACGGGTATCATACGTGCTTCCCTCAGGAATAAGGAGTTCACGGCAAAGGCAAAGGTTATCCATGACAGAATCACGATTTCGGCCAATGGCCGCATTGACGGAGAGATGCCCTGGCAGGTTGATGCTGATGTTCAGACCGGCAGATATGACTTCCTCATTACATCCCTGCTGAAGGATGTGCCTGAGGATCTTATCCTGAATCTTAGCGGACATGCGGTCTTCAAGGGCACGCGGCATCATGTTGCCGGTTCGTTCGAAGCAAAACATTTGGTTCTCTCCATGTACGGATACAGCTTTACCAATGAAGAGGAGATCTCCCTACGTATCGAGGATCGGGAGCTGTCGCTTGGAAAGATCGCCATGCGCAGCGGCAACACGTTCGTGCGATCATCCGGTTCATTAACCCTTGGTCGAAGCTACAATGTTACGGTCGAGGGGCGTTCAGCCATTTCACCCTTCAAAAGCCTTTCAGCCAAACTCGGCGTGCTGAAAGGGGATGCTGACTTCGTCATTGGAATCAGCGGCGATTGGGAACGGCCGAGGATCAACGGCGGTATTACCCTTGTGGATGGCTCTATTGGGCTTAAAGAATATCCGGCTTACAGAATCGTCGATCTGAACGGGTATCTGTATCTGGACAACGACCGCGTGGTGCTGCAATACCTCAGCGGCAAGGTGGGGGGCGGTGATCTTTCCTTTTCCGGTATCCTGTATCTGAAGAAATTTGCCTTTTCTCGATTCTATGTTGAAGCGAAGTTGAATAATGTCACCAGTGTCATCTCAAATGATTTTAGTGTCAATTTCAGCGGCAATCTGCTCTACAAAGGGACCCCTGAAGCGCAGATGGTCTCTGGGAATATTGACATCAACAGGGCCCGCTACCGGGAGCGGATTGAATGGAAGAGCTGGCTGCTCCAGACAAGGAAGGCCGAGACATTCAAGGCTGATATATCCAACCTTGCGAAGGCTGATCTGAACATCAAGATCACCGGTGAAAACAATATCATCATCGACAATAATGTGGCCAGGGCAGTGGTGGGAGCGGATATGGTCCTCAGGGGCAAGATATATCGCCCTTCACTCCTCGGCCGAATCGAGAGCAGAGAGGGGAAGGTCTTTTTCAGGAATAACGAGTTCGATATCCTTCATGCGAGCGCAGACTTTTCCGATCCGAACCGCCTGAACCCTTTCCTTTCGATCGTTGCGGATACGGTCGTGAAAGGGTATAAAATAAAAATGAATCTTGAAGGACAGATGGATCGCTTCAGCATGTCCCTGTCTTCTGACCCTCCGCTGAAGGAGATGGACATTCTTGCACTTCTGACGGTGGGGCAGACGGGCAGCGGTGTCAAGGGACTTGAGGCGGGCATCGGCGCAGGTGAGGCAACTTCATTTGTGACCGGTAAGATGCAGGATGTGATCGAGGAACGGCTCCGCTCCATTACAGGACTTGATCGTTTTCAGGTAGACCCGTATGTTTCAAAGTCTACGGGCACTGTCGAACCGCGGGTTACTGTATCCAAGCGGTTGCTGGGAGACAAAGTTTTTGTGACCTACACGACCGCAGTTGGTACCCTCGAAGAACAAATCATCAAACTTGAGTTTTTTATGAGCAAAAATGTTTCTTTGGTAGGAGTACGGGATGAACGCGGCATTACCGGCGGAGATATCCGTTTCCGGTTCGAGTTCAGGTAAGGAAACGGAATTAGGTTAGGAATGAAAGATTGCGTGAAGACAGCGCTTCACAGTAAGGGGAGAAAGACTTCTCGTGCAGCTGGCGGTTTATTCTGTCTTTTCTTGTCTCTGAGCTTCTTGCTTTCTGTTCTTCCTGCTCCTGCGGAAACTATCGGTACCATTACAATCCAGGGTCTTCATTCTGCGAACAGGTCAGAACTGCTGGACCTGCTGGACCTGGCTGAAGGAAAGCACATTGATGCAGCAAAGGTGCGTGAAGGAATCAAGAGAGCATTTCTAAAGGGTATATTCGAACAAATTTCCATTCAGACGAGTGACCATGAACCTGTTGCTGTGATGATCATTGTGCAGGAAAAGGACAAAATATCTGAGGTTTCTATAGAGGGAGACCACGTGCTTTCGGCAAAGAAGATACGGAACCTGCTTATCATGAAGGAGGGAGGCGTCATGCGGTATGACCGTATGGCAGAAGCGGAGCGCGACCTAGGAGAGAAATTGGCATTATCGGGGTACCCAGAAGCCGTCGTCCGTATCCGCACTGAGCCGACAAAACACCCCTATCGGGTGGAACTTGTCGTGACTGTCGAAGCTGGTAATCCGCTGGTGATCGGTAAGATTCAGATCGCGGGGACGAACATCATCGCCCCGGACGATTTGAGACTTTCGGTAGGAGACGTCTATGACCAAGGCAGGGTGAGAGAAGAACTGAAGAGGGTTCAGGCGAAGCTGCGCAAGGACAGCTATTACCATCCGGTAGCAGGTCCATATACCTTCGAGGCCGGCGTATTGACCATAACACTTGATCCGGGACCTCAGCTTACCGTCTTCATAGAAGGAAACAGTGCCATAGCGACAAAGCGCCTTAAGAAAGAGGTGCCTTTTTTCGAAGTCGAAACGGTCAATGATGAGATTGTGGATGAAGCAGTTATGCGCATGCTCACACTCTACCACAGCGAAGGCTTTCCCTTTGCTCAGGTGGCGCCTGTCTTGAAAAAGGACAAAGATACGATCGAGGTCTCTTTTTTCGTCTTTGAAGGCAACAGAATAAAGACAGGCGCAATAGAGATTAAGGGTAGCTCACTCCCGGCGCAAAGCCTGAAGGATGTCATGGCGCTGAAAGAGGGTGAGTATTTCAACCCCGACTTGAAAGACCGCGACCGGGATACGCTACAGGAATTTTATCGCGCACTCGGATACCTTGATGCTGTTATACAGGAACTAGAATATACGATAGACATGCAACAGGAGAGGGCGGATCTAAAGGTTGTAGTCGATGAGGGTATCAAGACGCTCATCGGATCGATCGACATCAAGGGGGTTACGGACGATGTACGCTCCAAACTCCTAGTCGTGAGTAATATAAAGATCGGCGATCCGTACAACGATGTGGACATTTCCGACGCCCGCTTCAGGATAATCGATTACTATGTCAGTGCGGGGAATCCGAATGTTGACGTGCTGGTGCAGCGCACGATTGAAGATCATAACGTTTCAGTCGTTTTCACCGTCGTTGAAGGGACGAAAGTGCATATTGGGAAAATGGTTGTAGCCGGTAATGAACGGACGCGCTATGAGGTCATACGGAGGGAAATCAGCAGCGACGAGGGACGTCCTTACAGTTTCAAAATACTTGCCGAAGAACGAAGGAAGCTCTACAAACTGGGACTCTTTGATGACGTTGAGATCGAGTCCTATAATGCTGGCGAAGATGTGAAAGACCTTGTGGTAAAAGTCAAGGAAGGCAATGCCGGCGCCTATGAGTTCGGTGTCGGATATGCGGACTATGAGCAGTTCCGGGGGTATGCAGAAGTGAGTTACCGCAACCTCTGGGGCATGAACCGACAGGGGCTCCTCAGGGGAGAACTCAGTTCTCTGCAACAACGCTACATTATACAGTACACCGAGCCATGGTTCCTTGGAAAACAATTGCCCTTCCGGGCGCTGTTCCTGTATGAGAACAAAAAGGAGATCTCCGTTCCAGGACGGGAGGTCCGCTATCGCATTGAGCGGTACGCTGCAAGTGCTGGCGTTGAAAAACAGTTGTCAGAGGCGCTCAAGTCGGAGTTCTACTACGAATATTCCATTGTCAGAACAACGGATGTGCAGCCGGATGTGATTTTGAGTAAAGAAGACGTCGGAACACTTGCAATCAGTTCCGTCAGGCCCTCACTGGTATATGACACGCGCGACAACCCCTTTGATCCGACGCGTGGAATCGTTGCCGGCATCTCGGTCAAGGTTGCTTCATCCCTGTTATTTTCTGAGACGAATTTTGTGAAGACCACGCTGTACGGAAGTTTCTTTCACCTGCTCTCTAAGAGGATCGTTCTTGCTCTTTCTGCCAGGGGCGGTATTGCCTATGGGTACAGTGGTACAAATGAGCTTCCTCTTGTAGAGAGGTTCTTTCTCGGCGGGAGGTTTTCCGTGCGCGGTTATGAGCAGGATACGCTCGGTCCGAAAGGCGATGACGGCAATCCTACCGGCGGCAATGCCTTTGCCATGGGCAGCATCGAGTTCAGGACGAATATCGGACGAGGATTCAGCATTGTACCGTTCCTTGACTTTGGTAATGTCTGGGTCAAGGCGAGTGATATCGATCCATGGGATATCAAGTTTACCACAGGGCTTGGACTACGATACGCAACGCCTGTGGGACCCCTCAGGGTAGATTACGGTATTAAACTCAACAGGGGCAGGGATGAGAGCAAAGGCGAACTGCATTTCAGTATCGGTCAGGCTTTTTAAGAACACTACGACATGAGAAACAAAGCGTGATGAGAGCAATACCAAAGGTGGTGGTGTCACCTTCAGTGATAAACCTGAGACTGCTAAGAAGAGTAATTATTATATTCCTTTGTTTCACGCCGTTCGCGATATTCTTCACGGACAATAGTTGTGGCGGTATCAATGATCGGGTCGTTGCATTTGTGGATGACCAGGCGATCACCATGAGCGAACTTGATGAGCAGTATCGAGCTACGGTAAGAATATCACCGGACATCACCATAGGAGAAGTTCTTGAAACTATGATCAACAGACTTCTTTTACTGAGGGAGGCGCGCAAATACCGCATCGAATCAACATCTATAGATCAGGTGATGAATGAATATATCGACCTTAAGATCCGTGCCTTCATACGCGTCGGTGAAGCTGAGATCGAAAAATATTACGAAGTGAACAAAGCTGATTTCGCGGGCAGGGAATTCGAGGACGTGCGGGATGAGATAGACACCTATCTGACGGAAAAGGAGCTGAACCGTCGCCTGAAGGAAACGCTGCGGGAACTGAGAAAAGATGCCTATATCAGGACATTTCTTGATTGATGGCTTCTTTCCGATGCGCTGATGGTCATGGAAGGTCTTAACCGCAGGCAACTCATCAGCTGGTGTCTTTTCGATTTTGCAAATTCAAGCTATTCTGCAGTCATAGCAGCCGTTATATTCCCGGTGTTTTACGTCTCGTCTATTGCAGGAAACACGGCGGGGCTGGGTGATCTGTGGTGGGGTAGAGCCATATCGTTGAGCATGGCATTTGTGGCGCTCACATCCCCTTTCATGGGAGGGATTGCCGATTACAGCGGCAAGCGGAAGCGCCTTCTGCTGTTTTATACCATAATCTGTGTCATATCGGTTTCGCTCTTTTCCGTACTGAAGGAAGGTATGGTCCTCGAAGGTTTTTTTCTCGTTCTTGCGGCAAATATCGGCATGGAGGGGGGGCTGGTATTTTACAATTCCTTCTTGCCCTGCATCGCCAGGCGGGAGTATCACGGCAGGGTTTCCTCATGGGGGTTCGGCGTGGGGTATGCGGGATCCATTCTTTCTCTCCTTCTTGCGCTGCCGCTTGTATCGTCAGGACGATACGCCGCGGCATGGATCATGGTATCGCTTTTTTTTGCCGTCTTTTCGCTCCCCGCCTTCCTTTTTCTGCCGGAAGACCGGCAAAGCGGAATAACCGATTTCAGCGCGGCAATGAAAGGCTGGCGGTATGCCCTTGCCGTTTTGCGCGAGATCTTCGGCCATCGTGAAGTTCGGAAGTTCATGCTGTCATATCTTCTGTATGAGGACGGGGTGAATACGGTCATTGTCTTTTCCAGTATCTTCGCGGCTACCACGCTCGGGTTCGACACGCAGGAACTGATAGCGCTCTACCTCACGGTGCAGACGACGGCACTTGCCGGAGCATTTGTCATGGCAAAACCTATGGATGTATGGGGACCTAAAAAGATTGTTGTTCTCTCCCTTATGCTCTGGGTAGCAGTTTCTGCGCTAGCGTATGTCATAGCCGATAAGATGCATTTTTTTCTTTTGGCGTCTGTTGCGGGACTGGGGCTCGGTACGATCCAGGCCTCCAGCAGAGCTTTTTTCACGCAGTTCATTCCGCGGGGCAGGGAAAGTGAATACTTCGGGACCTATGCGCTTGTAGGGAAATCATCGGCTGTGATCGGTCCGCTGCTTTTTGGGTATATATCCGCCACGTTCAGGAGCCAGAGGCCCGCCATACTTGCGGTCTCCCTGTTTTTCATTGCCGGGCTTGTTATGGTAATCAGGGTTAGGGGTGGGGGACCGAACATGGACAAGGAGGACGAAAAAAACGGATTAGGCTGATGCCGGAACGCAGGCCTTGCCGGTAAGCTCCTGCATGAGTGCCTTGACCGTTACTATTTTATCTATGCGGTCGGCGTTCGACCCTACCGTGAAGAGAGGCTCTTCCTCATTCGGGTTATAGCCTGCGGAACTGAGGAGACCATTACAGATACAGAAATGATGCTCATTGCTCCTCTTTGCGGGGCAGAGACTGTATTTTCCTTCACGGTCTTTCTGCAGTACATATCCTTTGTCACATTTCGGCGTTCTTCTTTTTGCAAGTGCCGAAACATACATGGGAGACTGCCGGATAATCCTGAAAGGAAGCCCGCAGGGAGAACCGGGATCATATGCAACGATGATATCACTTCCTTGGGCAGCAACGACAGAACTCTTATAGTTCGGGGATGCGCTGCTTTCTTCCGTCGCAAGGAAGCGCGTGCCCATCTGAACACCGGAGGCCCCTGCTTTGAGGTAAGCCACGATATCGTCATACGTATAGATCCCCCCTGCAACGACGATAGGAAAGTCCCCGTATTTCTTGGCCATGTCTTTGACCGGAGGAAGGAGATTTTCAAGCTTGTTCTCCTCCATGTCTATCTGGTCCATCCTGAATCCGAGGTGTCCGCCTGCGAGAGGTCCTTCAAGAACGGCAGCGTCGGGACGGTATCCGAGTTTTTCCCATTTCTTACAGATGATCTCAAGCGCACGAGAGGAAGACACGATTGGTATCAGCGCTGTGTCCTTGGGAGGCTGTATGGCCGGCAATGTCAGCGGAAGACCAGCCCCGGAAATGATAACGTCGGCTCCGGCATCGAGGGCACCCTTCACCGAGTCATTATAGTCACGGGCTAATGCACACATAATGTTGATGCCGGCAACACCACCGCTCATCTTTGCAAGGGAAACCTCTTCGTAGGCGGCCTCATAAGAGTTCAGTTTCTTGCCCGTTCTTTTCGACACCAGCCGGTCAAGGCATGCACTCGAGACAATACCAACGCCGCCCTCTCGGGCTACAGCGCTTGCAAGGGGATTCAGCGATACGCCCACACCCATACCGCCCTGAATAATGGGGAGGGGGATGGTCTTTCCCTTTATCGTTAAAGAAGGGAGGGTCTCAATCATAATACTTTTTATAATCGCGCATTAGATGAATTTTATCAAGTGAAATATTTCCCGGAAAGGTAGGACGGTCAGAAGGAAAAGATCAGGCACCATTGCATAGCACAGGCAAATGTTTTAGAATAACGTCTTAGTTCGATCAGCAGAAAGGACATAAACATGCTATCAGCGCGTGCACAAAAGATCAAGCCTTCTCCCACACTCGCCATCGATTCGCGGGCCAAAGCTATGAAGGCATCAGGGGTCGATGTTATCAACTTCGGTGTCGGTGAGCCTGATTTCGATACGCCGGATAACATCAAAGAGGCGGCATGCAAAGCCATTCGGGACGGTTTCACGAAGTATACGCCAGTTGGAGGGATAGATCCCCTGAAGGACGCGATTATCAAGAAATTTCATGTCGACAATGGCATAACCTATCAGCGCGAGGAGATCATCGTGTCGTGCGGAGCGAAGCACAGTCTCTATAACGTTGCACAGGCGCTGTATGGGCCGGGAGATGAGGTAATCATCCCTTCTCCCTACTGGGTTTCCTATCCGGATCAGGTTCTGCTTAACGACGCGAAGCCAGTATTTGTGCAGACACTTGAAAAAGATTCCTTTATGCTGAAACCCGAGGCCCTTGAGGCAGCCATAACGGACAGGACGAAATCTCTCATCCTGAACTCTCCATCAAATCCCACCGGGATGCTCTATGACAAAAAGACATTGGAGAAGATTGCGGAGCTTGCGGTCAGGCACAATTTCTATGTCATATCAGACGAGATCTATGAGAAGCTGGTTTACGGTAATGCCGCTCATATCAGCATAGCGTCTCTTCATGATGAGATCAAGGCAAGGACCATCGTTATCAACGGTCTTTCAAAATCACATGCTATGACCGGATGGAGGCTGGGATATGCAGCAGGACCTGCTGACGTAATCAAGGCCATGACGAATATCCAGAGCCAGTCGACGTCAAATCCTACTTCGGTAACGCAGAAGGCCGCAGTTGAGGCATTGAACGGTCCTCAGGATTTCGTATCGGTGATGCGTTCGGAGTTCGATAGACGGAGGACATTCATTGTACGTGGATTGAATACAATTTTGGGCATGCACTGTATGGCACCGAATGGTGCGTTTTATGTATTTCCACATACGGCAAGTATCTACGGTTCTCGATTCCACAACAAAACCGTGGCGTCTTCCACGGATTTTGCCCTCTATTTGCTGGAAGAAGCCAAAGTAGCTCTCGTGCCGGGTGATGCATTTGGCGATGACAACTACTTGAGAATTTCTTATGCCACATCTCTTGAGGACATTCGGAAGGGAATAGAAAGAATCCGACAGGCCGTTCAGAACCTTATGCCTGCAACATAGATGCCTGACACGTTCCGATCAGGGTTTATTGCTCTCGTCGGCAGGCCGAACGTTGGCAAGTCAACGATCCTCAATGCCGTTGTCGGGCAGAAGATAGCTATTGTTGCAAAAAGACAGCAGACCACTCGGAACAGGCTCTTGGGAATCAGAAATCTTCCGTCAGCGCAGATGATCTTCATCGATACACCAGGTATCCATGCTCCACGGCATGCTCTCGGGCGCTCGATGGTCAGAACCGCAAAAGAAACGCTCAGGGAGATCGATCTTGTCGTTTTTGTAACAGATGCAGAAAGACATAGAGATGAGGATTGTGCCATTCTGGATGTGCTCAGAAATATCGGGAAACCAGTTCTTTTTGCCTTGAACAAGGCTGACAGGAAAAGTCCGCAAGAGATCAATGAAGTAATTCGCAGCTATAGAGAACTCTTTTCTTTTGACGGTTTTATTTCCGTATCAGGATTGAAAAATAAAGGAATTGATATGCTGCTGGAGAAGATCCGTGAATTGCTGCCTCTTGGACCGAAATATTACGATGATGATATGGTAACGGATCAGTATCAACGGTTCATGGCCGCTGAAATCATCCGTGAAAAAATTATAAAAAACATATCGGAAGAGGTCCCGCACGCCGTTGCTGTAGAAGTCCAGGAATGGGTGGCAAAGGAGCAGGGTATCGTCAACATTCGCGCGGTAATTTATGTTGAAAGGGAAGGACAAAAAGGTATTATAATAGGAAGTAAGGGCGAGATGCTCAAGACGATCGGAAGTCAGGCACGTAGGGATATCGAACGGCTGATCGGTAGCCGCGTATATATTGAATTATGGATAAAAGTGAAGAAAGGCTGGCGCGACGACCAAAAAATGCTTGATGCGCTCGGGTATCGCTGAATGTTCGTAGAAATGAAAGTTGAGGGTCTTCTCTTTGACCCACGCAGCAACATGTATATTCTTCTTCTTAAAGAGTCGGAAGGGACGGGAACTCTCCCGATATGGATCGGCAAGCCGGAAGCTGACTCGATTGCCCTTGCGCTCGGCAAAGTCGCGACGCCACGACCGCTCACTCATGACCTAATCAAGAACATTATCGAGGGGCTTCATGTCCGCGTGACGAAGATCGTGGTGACCGAAATTATTGACAATACCTATTATGCGCTTATTCATATTACAAACGGGCAGAAAGAGACACTCATTGATTCGCGGCCGAGCGATGCTGTTGCGATAGCTTTGCGGATGCTTGTGCCTATTTTTGTCGAGGAATCCATTCTAAGCACAAAGACTGCTGACGAACTTGATGAATGGCTGAAGAACCTCAAGCCAGAAGACTTCGGCAATATCATGTAATGCTTCAGCGTACCGAGGGGATCGTACTGAGGACCACGCCGTATGGCGAAGCTGACCTTATCGTTACATTTATCACCAGTGACTATGGCATCATCAAGGTTTTCGCCAAAAGCCCGCGCAAACTGAAAAGCAGATTTGGCAGCAGTTTGGAACCTCTCACCTGCAGCCGCATCTCGTTCTGGGGGAAAGAGGATGCTCCCTTGCCCCGCCTGACGCAGTGCGACATAACACATGTCTACCGCGCCATTCGAGAATCCCTGGGTTGTTTCTTGAAAGTATCTGAACTCATCGAATTAACCCTCCTTCTGGTGCCGGAGAGGGACAAAAGCAGAAACGTCTTTTCACTGCTCATGAGAACTCTTACGGTTATGGAAACGGGATATCCGGAAGAGCTGATCATGCTCTTTTACAAGCTAAAACTTCTTGAAATATCAGGTTTTCTGCCGCGACTGCAATCCTGCGGTCGCTGCGGCGGACGGGGGGATATATTTCATTTGGCTCATGGTACGGTGCTCTGCGAAAACTGTTGTACAGATAGCACACATATGAGCAGACTTTCACCTGGTGTACGTACCTTCTTCTCAACGCTTCTTAAATGGGAAATTTCGAAGTTGCACCGGCTGAAGCCTGCTGACAAGATGATGCGGGAACTCGGTGTTCTCATAGACGAACACGCGCAGTATGTTACCGATAAGAACCTCAGAACAAAGTCTTTTCGAGTACGCTGAACAGTCCTATACTTCTCTGCGTTTTTCTTCCTCTTCCTGAATGGTTTTGCATTCAATGCACATGGTTGTGACTGGCCGGGCCTCCAGCCGTTTGAGGTCGATCTCATTGCCGCAGTCATCACAGATACCGAAAGTCCCGTTCTCGATGCGTTCCAGTGCTTCGTCGATCTTTTTGAGGAGACGCTGTTCCCGACCGCGGAGTCTCAGCATAAAGTTCATGTCTGTTTCAGCCGATGCCTGATCTCCCATATCGGGGAAAAGAGTCTGTACGGGAAGTTCGTTCAGGGCGACCTCGGCTTCATTCAGGAGTGCATCTTTCTGCTGCAGGAGGATGAGTTTTATATTCTGTATCTTTTTATCCCGAGAGGACATTGCTACAGGTTTCTTAGCAGCAGTCTCCGCCTTTACCGCATGATTCGCTTCGGTTTTATCTTTGGTAGACACAGATTTTTTCCCCGCCTTCTGAGCCTTAGTAAGCGGCGTTTTTTTCATCGTATGAGAAGCCGGTACGGCTTTTTTCTTCGTTCGTTTTGGTATCGTTCTTCTAGTTGCCATAGTCTCTCCTATGAATAATTCAGATAGCCTACCAAAACAAATTCTCTTCAGTCAATAGTGCTTAGGGAAAGCATGCGTTCAACTGCTCTGTTTAAGATCATAGGGTACAGGATTCCGGTGTTTGAAAGAATCCAAATCTGATGAACTTTATACCGATTTCAGCGAACTGCATGAAAGGCAGGTTATCTAGCGGTAATGGATGCCGAACCAATTAAAATCCCAGAAGGAGTTCTTTGCAATAAGGAGACGAATGCTTTTTCCCCAGGAAACCAAGGCAACTTCAGCCGTTGCACAGCGCTGCTACGCAACGTTGTCAAATCCCGGAAACCTTAAGTATTATAGGCATATGCTTCTCCATTCCGCAATCCGCCTGTTTGTGAGGTCGTTATCGGACATACGTGTACGGGTTACGGTCCGTAGTATGTAACCGGAGGTGCAGCTCTTCATAACTTATCCATAATTCATTCAAAATGAATTCAATTTTTGCTCGTAGACTATAATTATAAAGGAGGTGAGAGCTTGAAACGAGGTGGAGGATAGGGAGGGCTCTACCCTAGAAGGTCAGCAACGGTTGCGTTGACAATGATTCCCAGATATGAGATATTTTGAAGGCGTGGCCTTGCGGTATTTTGTATTCTGCTGATAGAAAAATCCTGCATAGCCTCAGGGAATGATCAAGAACAATACCCCAATTAAGGAGAATAATGATATGAAGAAGGTTTTAATATTTTCGCTCATACTACTTGTGTCCACTGGTATTGCATTTGCCAAGGACTACGAAATCAATAAGAAGGCGGGTGATTATTCGGTGACAGTGAAGATCGATAGGAACCCACCGGTAGTCGGAGATAATGCTATATCCGTTGAAGTACAGGATGCTGCAGGGAAGTTCGTGACTGATGCAAAGGTTATGATTGACTATTCCATGCCGGCAATGCCGGGCATGCCTCCCATGAACTATAAGACCACTGCGAATCTGGAGGGCAATGAATATAAGGCTGTCATGAACCTCTCTATGTCCGGTCCCTGGAACATCGCTGTCAAGATCAAAAAAGGCGGCAAGACGTCTACAGCAAAATTTACTGTAGATGCGCACTGATCTGCTAAAGAGCATTGGCGCTCATATGCAGGCACGCATTTTGGTGCGTGCCTGCTTTATGTCTGTTGTCTGTCTTCTGTTAGTCTATCTGTGCTCCTGGGGATCCGTACCCTCGACTGCATATGGAGCAGAACCTCCTCTGATCCTCTCGGAACTCGTCCAGGAGGCCCTTGCGAAAAGTCCGGAAATTCTCGCAGCACAATCACGTTATGAAGCTTCGCGCTTCAGGATACCCCAGGCCGGCAGCCTGCCTGACCCGATGTTCATGTTCGGCTATCAGAATGAGGGATGGGATCGGTATACGTTTGGAGAGATGCAGATGGCTCAGTGGATGTTTTCTGCTTCACAGATGTTTCCCTTTCCCGGTAAGCTGTCCTTACGGGAAGAGATGGCAGCGCGTGATTCAGACGGGCTTTCATCATCGTACGAAGCGGTCAGGCTGAGGACCATTGAACGTGTCAGAGAACTGTACTATGATCTGTTCCTCGCATATAAGGATATCGATCTCATAGAAGAGAAAACAGCTCTTTTTGCAAAGATCGAGGATGCTGCTCTTGCGAGATATGCCGCCGGTATGGGCATGCAGCAGGAAGTGCTCATGGCACAGACCGAAAAGTATCTGCTCATGGAAAAAAAAGAAATGTTGAAGCAGAGGATACAGAGCATCGAAGCGATGATGAATGCCACCGTCGGTAGGGAAGTGAACGCTTCGCTTGGACGACCTATAGAACCCTCTATAGGCAACATGTATCCGCTCAGTCTTGACGACCTGATCAGGATGGCATATGAGCATTCTCCGGATATCAGAGCACGTCAGAAGGTTGTCGCAGGTGAGGAAGCAAAGGTTCGGCTCGCGGAAAAAGGGTATTATCCTGACTTCACTGTTGCTGCAAGCTATGCGAACCGAGGTGGAGGGAGATTCGATGACATGTGGAGCCTCACGACGTCAGTGAATATTCCCCTTTATTATCGGTCCAAACAGAAGCAGGCGGTACTTGAGGCCGAGGCATCTCTTTCTGAGGCAAGGCAGGCCCTGGAATCGATCAAGCTTATGATTGCGTCGAATATTCGAGACAGTTACTCCATGCACAAATCAGCTGAAAAGCTTATGGAGATATATAAGGCGGGATTAATCCCTAAAACGTATCAGGATTTTGATTCGGCATTGGCCGGCTACACTTCCGGCAAAACTGAAGCCATTACGGTAATTAACCGTCTGAAGGCCTTGCTCGACTTTGAAACCTTATACTGGACTCAGGTAGCCGTGAAAGAGAAAGCAATCGCTAAATTCGAATCCATGGCAGGGATCACGATAGTTGGAGGGGAAGCAAAATGAAAAGAAAACATCTCGTGGTCATTGTCATATTCCTGATGATAGCTGGCGGTGTTTATTATGGCTCAAAACTGATAGAAAGAAACAGCGGTCATGTGCAGGAGGGCAGCCGGCAGGTTCGGGTCGATCAGAAATCTCAGAGCCATGACACGGCCACTGTCCCACAGGCAAACGGACAGCAAAAGGAAGAAGTTACGGAGGAAGAAGAGGCTCCGGCAGTGGAGATCCCCGAAGACAAGCAGCAGATGCTTGGGGTGAGGACTGTAGTAGCTGCAGTACAGCCGCTGTTGAAAGTGATTAGGACTGTCGGAAGGGTAGACTACGATGAGCGCCGACTTGCAACGGTGAATACGAAGATCGCGGGCTGGATTGAAAAGCTCTATATCGATTATACCGGAAAATATGTAAAGAAGGGTGAACCACTGGCTGATCTCTATAGTCCCGAACTCGTCGCTACACAGCAGGAATTCATCGATGCTCTCGCATGGGCCGGGAAAGGAAGTGCTGCCAAGAACGATGTCTTTGGAAGCCTGCTTTCAACTGACGTGGACAGGATTGTTGCTGCTGCGCGGCAGCGGTTGAAGCTTTGGGATATAACCGATGAGCAGATAAGAAAAATAGCAGAGACGGGAAGGCCCATGCGTACACTAACGCTCTACAGTCCTGCCAGGGGGTATGTCGTACAGAAAATGGCCATCCAGGGGATGCAGGTGATGCCAGGAGAAAAACTGTTCGACATTGCAGATCTCTCGAGCGTATGGGTGATTGCAGATATCTATGAGTATGAACTCCCCGCGGTGCGGCTCGGGCAGACAGCGGCCATCACGCTCAGTTATTTCCCGGGAAAGGTATTTTCCTCGAAGGTCGAATATATCTATCCCACGCTTTCCGGAGATACGCGGACAGCCAAAATTCGTTTCACGATAGCCAATCCCGGCGAACAGTTGAAGCCACAGATGTTTACGAACGTCGAACTCAAGATCGACCTCGGGAAAAGGCTGGTTATCCCTGAGGATGCCGTTATCGATACCGGCATGCAGCAGGTTGTCTATGTTGATCAGGGTGACGGATATTTCGAGCCACGGCAAGTCGAGGTCGGCGTGAGAGCAAGTGGAATGTTTGAGGTTCGCAAAGGTCTCACTGCAGGTGAAAAAGTCGCGTCATCTGCGACATTTCTTATAGATTCCGAGGCGAAACTGAAGGGAATTGCCCCGCTTGGCGGTCATGAGCAATGAGAAAGATCCGGCACCGATGATCGCCAGAATAATCGAATACAGCGCAAAGAATAAGTTTATCGTTTTTCTTCTTGTCGGCTTCCTCTGCATGTGGGGTATCTGGGCGCTGAAGAAAACGCCGCTCGATGCAATTCCTGACCTTAGCGATACCCAGGTCATCATATACACTGAATGGCCGGGTCGGAGTCCCGATCTTGTCGAAGACCAGGTTACGTATCCAATCTCATCGACACTTTTGGCTGCTCCCAAAGTTCAGGCAGTCAGAGGCTTTTCGTTCCTTGGCAGTTCATTTATTTATGTAATATTTGAAGAGGGCACCGACATCTATTGGGGACGAAGCCGCGTTCTCGAATACCTGCAGTCAGTGCGCAGTAAGCTTCCGGCCGATGTCAACCCGGTGTTGGGACCTGACGCAACGAGTGTGGGCTGGGGGTTTTCGTACGCGATTGTAGACGAAAGGGGACAGCACGACCTTTCCCAACTCCGTTCGATACAGGACTGGAATGTCAAGCTCGCGATCGAGAGCGTACCGGGTGTTTCACAGGTAGCCAGTGTGGGAGGGTTCGTCAAGCAATATCAGATAACGATCGATCCAAACCGCCTTGCTGCATACAATCTCCCCCTCATGGCCGTGATGGAAGCGATACGGAAAAGCAACAGGGATGTAGAAGGCCGGGTGCTGGAATTCTCGGGCGTGGAGTATATGGTCAGAGGCAGGGGATATATCAGGAATCTCAGTGATCTTGAAGAGCTGGCGGTCGGAAAGGGCGGCTCAGGTACGCCGGTATATCTGCGTGATATCGCTAACGTGCGGCTTGGTCCGGAAATCCGCAGAGGGCTGGTAGATCTCGATGGAAAAGGGGAAGTAGCCGGTGGGATCGTGGTTGTCCGCTTTGGTGAGAACGTCCTGAATGTGATTGAACGGGTTAAGGAAAAGATCGCCAAGGAGGTGCAGCCTTCTCTGCCGGCGGGCGTTAAAGTCGTGACGACCTATGACCGGTCTGACCTGATCCTCCGTTCGATACATACACTCAAGGAAGAGATCATAAAGCTCTCGATCGCGGTCAGCGTTGTATGCGTCGTATTCCTTTTCCATCTGCCGAGTGCCTTGGTTGTCATTCTGACGCTCCCGGTAGCCATAATTATTTCCTTTATCTGCATGTACTATCTGCAGGTAACGTCGAATATCATGAGCCTCAGCGGTATTGCGATCGCCATTGGCGCTATGGTCGATGCTTCGATCATCATGGTGGAGAATGCTCATAAGAAGATGGAGGACTGGAGCTGCAGTCTTGAAAAGAAGAGCTGTACCCGGATCGATGTCATCATCGATGCAGCAAAGGAGGTTGGTCCTTCGCTCTTCTTCTCCCTCCTGGTTATCACCGTCGGTTTCCTGCCGGTCTTTACGCTCCAGGCGCAGGCCGGACGGCTTTTTAAGCCGCTTGCGTATACAAAAACCTTTGCCATGCTCTTTTCCTCATTCCTTGCCGTAACCATAACACCCGTGTTGATGACGCTGTTTATTCATGAGAAGATGCCGCTGGTGAGCAGGTTGCCGCTGCTGAGATACCTCTTCACCATCTATCCGGAAGATCAACATCCGGTCAGCCGGCTGCTGCATCGGCTCTATGAACCGGTCGCAAGTTTTGCGCTGCGTTATAAGAAGAGTGTGATTGTTGTCGCGCTCATAATTATGGCCGTGACTGCATATCCATTCATAAAACTCGGATCGGAGTTCATGCCGCCGCTTGATGAGGGAACACTGTTCTACATGCCGGTTACGGTACCCGGAGCGTCGATTTCCGAGGTCTCGAAACTCCTGCAGATCCAGGACCGCCTGATAAAAGAGGTCCCCGAGGTTGCCCAGGTATTCGGTAAGGCCGGCAGGGCCGAAACAGCCACTGACCCTGCGCCGCTCGAAATGTTCGAGACGGTTATCAATCTCAAGCCGGAGGAAGAGTGGCGCCCCGGCATGACGGTTGAGAAACTGAAGAATGAATTGAATGATAAATTAACCATACCCGGGGTTGCTAATTCCTTTACCATGCCGATCAAGGCACGGCTTGATATGCTTGCAACAGGCATACGTACGCCGGTCGGCGTCAAGGTGCTTGGACCCAAACTGCCTGTCCTCGAAAAGATCTCTCTCGACATAGAAAAGGCAATCCAGGGGATCCGCGGAACACGGAGCGCTTATGCCGAACGCGTCATGACCGGCTATTTTCTTGACATTCGCCCCAAGAGGGATGAAATTGCCCGCTATGGGCTTTCCATCGATGACGTGCAGTCGATCATATCGAGCACACTGGGTGGCATGACTCTCACAACGACGGTCGAGGGCAGAGAGCGATATCCGGTAAATGTCCGCTATGCCAGGGATTTTCGTGGGGATATTGAGTCGATCAGGAGAATTCTTGTTCCGGTGGCGATGAACGCTTCCGCATCCATGGGGGGTGCGGCCGGAACGGTAGCCCAGATCCCCCTTGCTGAAGTAGCCGATATCAATATAGTCCAGGGACCGCCGGCCATAAAGAGCGAAGAGGGCCTGCTTGCAAACTACGTTTTCGTTGACTTTAGCGGGCGGGATGTCGGCGGCTATGTCGAAGAGGCGAAGAAGAAGGTGGAGGAAACCGTAAAACTCCCTGACGGGTACAGGCTGCAATGGAGCGGAGAGTATGAATATCTGGTAAAGACACACAAACGTCTTCTCCTGGTGATTCCCCTTACCATCCTGCTCATTTTTGTGCTGATCTTCCTGAATACGAAATCTATTACCAAAACGCTTATCGTGCTGCTGGCGGTGCCATTTTCCCTAGTCGGATCGTTCTGGCTGCTCTATCTCCTCGGTTACAATATGAGCATAGCCGTATGGGTCGGCATCATCGCTCTTGCCGGTCTTGATGCGGAAACAGGGGTGGTAATGCTCCTCTACCTGGATCTTGCATATGAGCAGTGGAAACGGGAAAACAGGCTGGTGTCGATGGCTGATCTTAAAGAGGCAGTCATGCACGGTGCTGTCAAGAGGATACGACCGAAAATAATGACGGTCAGCGTTATTCTGGCAGGACTCGTGCCGATCATGTTCAGCCATGGGACCGGTGCGGATGTCATGAAGCGGATTGCTGCGCCGATGGTAGGCGGCGTCGTTACGTCCACCATTTTGGAACTCATCATTTATCCTGCCATCTATATGCTCTGGAGAGGGCGGGAGTTTCGTTCAGTCATCCAGTCTCCGGCGAAATAGTTTTCCGCAGAGTCCGCTTATTCCATTTCGTTCCGCTGCGATATCGTTTACAATATTGCTATGAGCAGAGATCTGGTTGTGGTCGGCGGAGGTCTTGCGGGGTCAGAGGCTGCGTGGCAGGCAGCCCAGCGGGGCATCAAGGTCATACTCTACGAAATGCGCCCGCAGAAGATGACGGAAGCACATACAACGCCGTTCTTGGGAGAACTTGTCTGCTCCAATTCCCTCAGGTCGAACGATCCGCAATCTGCCCCTGGTATTTTGAAAAATGAGCTCACGCTGGCAGGTTCCCTGATCATGCAGGCCGCTCAGGTCGCTCCCGTGCCCGCAGGCTCTGCGCTTGCCGTTGACCGGCATCTCTTTGCAGAGTTCATATCAGAAAGGCTTTCCGGCCATCGGCATATCGAGATCGTCAGGGAAGAGGTCACGATGCTGCCCGAGACAGCTGCGGTTATCGCGACGGGGCCGCTTACCTCACCTTCCATGGCAGAGGAGCTGCTGCGTGTCACCGGTTGTGAACATCTGTATTTCTATGATGCAATTGCTCCGATCATAGATGGCGCAAGTATCGACCCAAAAAAGGTCTACCGGATGTCGCGGTATGGAAAAGGCGGGGCTGACTATCTCAACTGTCCCATGGACCGTCGGGAATATGAGCATTTTTACGATGCCCTGCTACAGGCCGAAAAGGTCGAACCGAGAGCCTTTGAAGAGAACAAGGTCTTTGAGGGTTGCATGCCGATTGAAGTGATGGCATCACGGGGATTCGATACCCTGCGATTTGGGCCGATGAAACCTGTCGGTCTGCCGGACCCTGTGATCGGCAGGGAACCGTATGCTGTTGTTCAGTTGCGGTCCGAAAACAGGGAAATGACCGCGTACAATCTGGTCGGTTTTCAGACGCGCCTCAAATGGCCGGAACAAAAGAAGGTGTTCCGCATGATACCAGGTCTTGAGCACGCCGAATTCCTGCGGTATGGCAGCATCCACCGCAATACGTTCTTCAATGCCCCGGCACTTCTCCATAACGACCTATCGTTTAAGCGACGTTCCGATCTTTTCATCGCCGGCCAGATAACCGGTGTAGAGGGATATATTGAGTCGACCGCGATGGGACTTGTTGCTGGAATCAATGCATCGTTGAAACTTAGAGGCATGGAAATTCCTCCAGTACCCCCGGCATCTGCGCATGGCGCCTTGATACGGCATATCACGGAATCGGACAGTAAGCATTTTCAGCCGAGCAATATCAATTTCGGCCTTTTTCAGGTGTCCGCTGCTCTTTATAAAATGCGCAACAAGAAGGAAAAAAAAGCTACGATTGCTGAACGTGCGCTTGCAGCCTGGAGATCGTATCTCGCGATGGTAACAGACGCATGAAACAAATGATCGACAAATTTCTTCGATATCTGGAGATAGAGCGCGGCATGTCGCTTCATACGCTCAGGGCATACCGGAAGGATCTTGAGCTATTCGCCGCCCATGCAGCGAAAGATGCTGATGCTGTCGAGATGCTTGACGTGCGGGGTTTTGTCGCCAGGCAGATTAAGAATGGTCTGACCAAAACGACTGCAGGCAGGCGGCTCTCTTCTGTTCGCTCCTTTCTCAAATACCTGACACGAGAGGGATATCTCACGGCAAACCCTGCGAAGTTGGTGACGACGCCGAAGGCAGAACGGCACCTGCCCCAATTTCTTTCTGTCGATGATGTATTCGCCCTTATTGAACGGACCGACACGATCGGGTTTATTCATGCCCGCGATAGGGCTATTCTCGAACTCCTGTATTCGAGCGGACTTCGCGTCAGTGAAGTCGCTGGCCTGAACGCTGAGGACGTCAATACCCGCGAGGGGCTCGTCAAAGTTCGCGGCAAAGGGAAAAAGGAACGCATTGTTCCGCTGGGATCAAAAGCAGCGGAGGCGATCAGAGGATACTTGACCGAAAAGATTCTGCTCCGGAAGAAGAGTTCCGTACTATTCCTGAGCAAACGCGGGTCCCCGCTTTCAGATCGGAGTATTCGAAGGGTTGTTGTGAAATATGCCCGTTTAATAGGAGCTAGCGACCGCGTGGGCCCTCACACAATACGTCATACCTTTGCGTCACACCTCCTTCAGGCTGGTGCAGATCTGAGGGTCATTCAGGAACTTCTCGGTCATGCATCACTGTCGACGACGCAGAAATACACTCATTTGGACATTACCCATCTGATGGACATATATGAAAGGGCGCATCCCCTTTCATCTGAAGAAAAAGATTAAGGTTCACGACCGGTTTGGTATATAATTCCTTCATTGAGAAAACTACCTGCAATGAGGTGCGATTATGTTTCATGCGACGACGATACTCTGCGTCAGAAAAGACAACAATGTCGCTATCGGTGGTGATGGCCAGGTGACGCTCGGTACCACCGTTTTAAAACAGAATGCAAGAAAAATCCGAAAAATGTACGGGGATAAGGTGATAGCCGGTTTTGCCGGGGCAACAGCGGACGCATTCACATTATTCGAGAAGTTCGAGGGCAAACTGGAGGCATACCGTGGTAACCTAACAAGGGCAGCTGTTGAGCTGGCCAAAGACTGGCGGACAGACAAGATCCTGAGGCGGCTGGAGGCTCTTCTGGTCGTTGCGGATTGCGACCACACCTTCATAATTTCTGGAACGGGAGATGTTTTGGAGCCTGAGCACGGGATCGCTGCAATAGGATCAGGGGGACCCTATGCCCAGGCTGCCGCTCTTGCATTATGTGAAAACACTTCTCTCGGTGCCGGCGAGATCATTACAAAGGCATTAAAAATAGCTTCAGACATTTGCATTTATACCAACGAAAACATCTCTTTAGAGGAGCTTACCTAGCATGAACAGCCTTACTCCAAGAAAGATCGTTGCCGAATTGGATAAATTTATTGTCGGTCAGCAGAAAGCAAAAAAAGCGGTTGCCATTGCGCTGAGAAACCGGTGGAGAAGACAGCGACTGATACCTGAGCTCAAGGACGAAGTGCTCCCCAAGAACATTCTCATGATCGGTCCCACGGGTGTCGGGAAAACCGAGATTGCCCGACGCATATCGCGCCTGGCAGCTGCTCCGTTCATCAAGGTCGAAGCATCAAAGTTTACCGAAATCGGCTATGTCGGCAGAGATGTTGAATCCATCGTCAGGGACTTGACCGAAATATCGGTCAACTTGGTCAAGAATGAGCACCTGGAAATGATACGTGAGAAAGCGAAACGATTTGCGGAAGAACGTCTGCTTGACCTGCTTCTTCCCGGCCAACGTCACCAGCGTATCGATGAGCAGGTCGAAGAAGAAAGAGACGTGCAGATTGAGACACGGGAACGTTTGCGGGAGCAGCTGAGAAGCGGCAGACTGGATGAACGGTATGTAGAGATCGAGGTACGGGAACGCACCATGCCGTTTGGCGTTATTTCGAATGTGGGGCTCGAAGATCTGGAGATGAATCTGAAGTCGATGCTGGGGAATCTGATGCCGGAAAAAGTCAAGAGAAAGAAGGTCAAAGTCCCTGAAGCCCTCGTGCTTCTGGAGCAGGAAGAATCCACAAGGCTTATTGACATGGATAAGATTACCCAGGAAGCACTGGAACGAGTCGAACAGTCAGGCATTGTTTTTATTGACGAGATTGATAAGATCTGCAGCAGGGGAAGCTCCCACGGACCGGACGTCTCCCGGGAGGGCGTGCAGAGAGATCTGCTGCCTATTGTTGAGGGTTCGACGGTGACGACCAAACATGGTCCGGTCAAGACTGAGCATATTCTTTTTATCGCGGCAGGGGCATTTCATATCGCAAAACCCTCTGATCTGATTCCTGAGCTCCAGGGACGTTTTCCGATTCGCGTAGAACTTGAAGCACTAGGCAAAGCCGACTTTATACGAATCCTTACGGAACCCCGCAATGCTCTGGTGAAGCAATATACAGCCCTTCTTGCCACCGAGGAAATCCGCATCGATTTCACCTCCGAAGCTGTGGAGGAGATATCGGGTATAGCTGCCGTTGTGAATGACAAGACCGAGAATATCGGGGCGAGAAGACTCCACACCATCCTCGAAAAGCTCTTAGAAGATATCTCGTTTCATGCCCCAGAACAACAAGGGGAACATATCATTATTGACAGGAACTACGTTCAGGACAAGCTTGGCGAGATTGTCAAGGATGAAGACCTGAGCCGGTATATCCTCTAACGACTTGTGAGGTGTAGGGAGGATAAATTTCACAGCTGTGAGAAAGCATCTTTATTGCATCTCGCTCTTTCCGGTGTACTCCTTGTGATGAGCTCCTGTGCTCCTGCAAAATATGATGTGCACCAGGGTAATCCCGCTACCTATTATGTCGTTGCCTCGTGGTATGGTCCTGATTTTCACGGTCGGCCAACAGCATCAGGTGAACCATTTGATATGTATGCCAGGACGTGTGCTCATAAAGAATATCCGTTCGGTACGAGATTGCGGGTCAGCAATGCCGCAAACGGCAAATCAGTGGAATGCCTTGTCAATGATCGGGGACCGTTCGTGAAGGGACGCGATATCGATCTGTCCTATGCCGCGGCTCATGATATCGATCTCATAGGTCCTGGTACTGCTCTGGTAACTGTTGAAGTTCAGGGAAGGGATGCTTCATACGTCAAGACCGCAAAAGTGCTGATAGCTGATAAAGGTGGTCCGTTTGCTGTGCAGGTAGGATCCTTTACGGAGAGCATCAATGCTGCCCGGCTCGCGGAAGCGCTTAAACTGACCTATGCTAATGCCTATGTGCAGGAAACGCTCGTTGACGGCAGCACCTTTTACCGCGTGCGGGTTGGGAATTTCGATCAGATCACTGCTGCTGTGCAGATCGCAGAGAAACTCAGCCAGGAAGGCTATCCTGCGATCATTCTCAAGGCCGATATACGGATGTAGACACAGGAACCTGTCAAAAACGCCTCTTTTTTGTGTACAATTTCTCTATGAAACGATTTGACGACGTGGTCGAATTTCATGGACATTCCTGCCCTGGCCTTGCACTGGGATACCGGGTTGCGCAACGAGTTCTTAAAGAATTCAAGAACCGATCAGAAGATGAGGAGATCGTTGCGATTGTTGAGAACAATTCATGCGCGGTGGATGCGATTCAGGTCCTGACCGGCTGCACTTTCGGCAAAGGCAATCTTATCTTCCGGGACTACGGTAAGCAGGTCTACACCTTCATAAGAAGAGGTTCTGCCCGAAGCATAAGGCTGTCCGTCGTATGGGAAAAACCGGAAGAGACGGATGAGGAAAAGAAGTTGTGGGCTAAATATGCAGGGGGAGACAGATCGAGGGAAGTGGTTGCATTCGTTCATTCCCGGAAGAGTGTGAACCTTAGGCGTATTCTTGATGCAGATGATGATGAGCTTCTTGCTGTCACCGAGGGAACGGAGCTGGCACCGCCGGAGGCGGAGATATTCCGGAGCATGAGCTGCGCTTCGTGCGGCGAGAAGGTTGCGGAACCAAAGGTGAGGATCAGACGGGGAGAGATGCTTTGCATACCCTGTTTTGAAATGAAAGGAATGAGGTAGTGGAAGAGATTATCCGGAAAGCCGAAGTACTCATCGATGCATTACCCTATATCAGGAACTTTTACGGCAAGACCCTGGTTATTAAATACGGCGGGGCAGCTCAGACAAAGGATGAGCTAAAAGAGTCATTCTCCCAGGACATAGCCATGCTCAACTTTATTGGTATCAGGACCGTGATTGTGCATGGCGGTGGTCCCAAGATATCTGCCACCATGGAGAAGATGGGAAAGCAGCCGGAATTTGTGCAGGGCCAGCGTATCACAGACAAGGAGACCATGGATATTGTTGAAATGGTCCTGGGGGGGCTCGTCAATAAGGAGATAGTCTCTCTTATCAACAAGCACGGTGGGAAAGCAGTGGGATTGAGCGGCAAGGATGGTACCCTCATCAGGGCTCAGAAGAAAACGATAAAGAAAGTCACCCCTGAGACCGGGGTCAGCGAAATCGTTGATCTCGGACTTGTCGGCGAGGTGACAGCGATAGATCCCGCTATCCTCGACAGTCTCGAAAAGAACGGCTTTATCCCCGTGATATCGCCCATTGGAGTCGGTCCGCAGGGGGAAACGTTGAATATCAATGCAGATTATGTTGCATCTGCTGTAGCGGCCGCCGTTAAGGCAGAAAAACTTATTTTGCTCACCGATGTTGCAGGACTTCTCGACAGGGGGGGGGCGGTGATATCTACACTGAAAAAGGGGCAGATATCCCGGCTGGTAAAAAATGGTACGATCAGAGGCGGCATGCTCCCGAAAGTGCAGGCATGTACGCGAGCCCTCGATGAGGGCGTGAACAAAACGCACATTGTTGACGGAAGGATCCCTCACTGTCTTCTGCTTGAAATATTCACCAAAGAAGGGATAGGCACCGAGATCCTGAATGCGTAAGAGGGAATGAAGACCAAGAAGAACATCATTATGGTTGGTGATCGGGTTCTTATCGATCCCGACGAAAAAATCGATAGGACGACGGCTGGTCTGTATCTGCCTCCGACCGTAAAAGAGAAAGAAAGAGTGGTCAGCGGATACGTCGTCAAGTCAGGCCCGGGCTATCCCGTGCATGATCCCACCAGTACGGATGAGCCATGGACTGCGAAGACGCGACAGGACCTGAAGTTTATCCCGCTCCAGGCGACCGAAGGGGATTATGCGATCTTTCTAAAAGAATCATCTGTAGAAATCGAGTTCGAGGCCAAGAAGTATCTCATCGTTCCTCATTCAGCGATCCTTGCGCTTGTCCGCACCGAACTGGTGAGCGAATGACAGCGACCGTGCTGTATCTGGCTGCCGGAGTTGCCTTCGGTGCCATCGTCGGATGGCTGCTGTCGCGTTCCCGGGCGAAGTCTGCCGAAGCGGTCGCCGAAGAGCGGGGAAGACAAATCCATGCCTATGAACTTGAACTTGGCAGACTCAGAGACGAACTGGATGTTGCACATCAGGGTAAAATTGAAGCGTTGACGCGATTTGACGAGGCACAGAAGGGTCTGCGGGAGCAGAAGGACCTTCTTGCGGCAATGGAAGGAAAACTCTCGGATACATTCAAAGCCTTGTCTCTGGAGGCCCTTTCGAAAAACTCGACCGAATTCATCAAGCTGGCTGAAGGGAAGCTGAAGGAACAGACAGTCGAGGGAAGAATAGAGCTGGAAGGGAAGAAAGAACTGATCGACCAGAGCATCGATGCCATTGCAAAAACCCTCTCTGACATCGGCAGAAGGATTGAGGAAGTCGGAGAAAAGAGCGGCAACAGGCTGACCGAGGTCTCCACGCTTCTCAAGAAACATGAGGACATAACCGTTAAGCTGAATAATACGACTGAACACCTCAGACAGGCTCTTGCCAGTTCGAAAAAAAGGGGTGAATGGGGTGAACGCATGGCAGAGGATATTATACGGCTGGTCGGCATGGCAGAGGGGATAAATTACATCAAGCAGAAGACCCTCGACGGTTCATGCAACAGACCTGACTTCACGTTTCTCCTGCCGAACAGGCTCAAGGTAAATATGGATGTCAAGTTCCCGCTTGAGAATTATCAGCATTATCTGGAGGCCCATAGCGAGCACGATAAACGCAGGTATAGGGACGAACTCATAAGGAACGCCAAAGTTATGATCAAGCAGGTCACAAGTCGTGACTATATAAATCCTGCTGATAATACGGTGGACTATGTGCTTGTTTTTATCCCCAATGAGCAGGTTTACAGCTTTATTAATGAGTCAGACGCTGCGATCATGGATGAGGCTTTGAAACAGAAGGTTATCCTGTGTTCTCCTTTCACGCTCTATGCTGTGCTCGCAGTTATCCGGCAGGCGATCGAGAATTTCAACCTGGAAAAAACAGCTTCCGAGATACTGAATCTGCTTGCGGAGTTTTCGAAGCAATGGGCGGCATATAAGGAGAAGTTTAAGGCTATGGGGGATCGCATCGAGGCAGCCAGAAAAGAGTATGATGTCCTCGTCACAACCAGATCTAACATGCTTGAAAAGCCATTGAAACGAATAGATGATCTAAGGAAACAACAATCGATCAGCATGGATGCTGGGATTTCATTTGATGATTCGTCTCTGCTTTGATTCTGGTGCCTGACGTAACATGACGAAGAAGAAGTCCCGGTATCAGTGGTTTTTACGCATTACACTTCTCAGTACCATTGCCTTTGTTGGTTTTCATTTCGTCTACCCTAATGTTTCGAAACTCAAGAAAGAAAACCCGAAAAAAACCGCCTTTATGGAGTATCGTGAGAAAGAATGGGCGAGGGAGGGGAAGAAATATGGGATACAGCAAACATGGGTTCCGTATCGGGCCATATCTCCTTACCTTATCAAGGCGGTGCTTATCGGGGAGGATGACAAGTTCTGGCAGCATGAAGGATTTGACTACGAGGCCATGCAGAAGGCAATAGAAAAAGATGTTAAAGCCAAGAAGTTCAGGCTCGGCGGGAGCACCATCAGCCAGCAGCTCGCAAAGAATCTGTATCTTTCGCCGTCAAAAAATCCCGTAAGAAAGATCAGGGAGGCGATCATAACCTGGCGGATGGAGCGGGCATTGACCAAGCGGCGCATTCTGGAGATCTATCTCAATGTGGCGGAGTGGGGTGACAGGGGACTCTTCGGTATTGAGGCTGCAGCACGCAGCTATTATGGCAAGTCGGCTTCTGCGCTCGGACCTGAAGAAGCAGCTAGACTGGCTGCCGTGCTTCCGAATCCAAGAAAATTCAATCCCTTGGGGACTTCACGGTATGTGGTCAAACGTGCAGACCTTATTTTTAACATCATGGTAAGGCGGGGAATTGCAGTTCCTGAATATGAAGAGGCGGAACAGGCCTCACCGGCAAGCAGAGAGGAGGGCGGTGCCGCCGGTACGATCACGCCTATTGAGCAGATGAGACCTGCGTCAAACTGATCGGTTTGTCGAGAGCGGTCTCGAGGCGGTTGCCTCATGCAGGTTGAATAAAAACTGTTTGCCCATCAGCGAGTTATTCGCATTCACGCCAAGTCCGCCCCGGATGGTCCCTCGCCGGGTCTTCATCCTGAATGATATGAGTCAGTTTATTCGAAGGCTGCTCGGCATTTCCGCTGCGGCAAAGTTGGACAACGAGAGGACTATTCGTTTGCGCAATCTGTTCGGCAGGTGAGGGCATCCCTGCCGAAGGGTGAAAGTTCCCTCAGTTCACGAATGATGCCCGGCATGACACTGAGCACCGCATCTATGTCCTGTTCAGTGGTGTAGCGGCTCAGAGAAAATCTGATTGATCCGTGCACGGCAGTGTAGGGCACGCCCATTGCCCTGAGCACATGCGACGGCTCAAGCGAGCCTGAGGTGCAGGCGGAACCTGAGGAAGCACATATACCGTATTCGTTCAGTCTGAGCAGAATTGCCTCTCCTTCTATAAATGCAAAGCTGATATTGAAGGTATTGGGAAGCCGGGATTGCCTGTCGCCGTTAACGCTTGCATCAGGGCAGGATTTTAGCAGCCCGCTCTCCAGCCTGTCCCGCAGCCCGCTGAGATATGAAGACTCTTCATACAGATACCGATGTGCAAGCCGGGCAGCCCTGCCAAGTCCGATGATCGACGCCACGTTCTCTGTCCCCGCCCGCCTTCCCCGCTCCTGATGACCGCCTCTGATATAAGGATGAAAGCGCGTGCCCTTCCGTACAAAAAGTGCGCCTACTCCTTTGGCAGCATGAAGCTTGTGGCCCGAGATGGTGAGCATGTCGACCGGTACCTTCTTGACGTCAATAGGGATCTTTCCTGCCGCCTGGACCGCATCGGTGTGGAAAAGGATGCCGCGTTCCTTCATCGCTCCACATATCCTTTCAATGGGGAAGATCACACCGGTTTCATTATTGGCATACATGATCGAAGCAATTGCGATGTCGTCATCCAACATCTTCAGTAGCGTGCCCATTTCCATCTGGCCCTGCCTGTCCACCGGAAGGAAGGTAACCCGGTAGCCTTTTCTGGCGAGGTGATGACAGAAATTCATCACTGCAGGATGCTCAACCCGGGTGGTAACGATATGTCGTTTGCGCGGCTGAGATTCCACAGCGCTCGCGAGTGCAGTATTGTCACTTTCTGTCCCGCAGCTCGTAAAGATGATCTCATCGGGTTCAGCATTAATCAAAGCCGCGACCTTCTCACGGGCGTCCTCAATCTTACGGTGAATGTGGCCACCGAACGTATGCATGCTCGAGGGATTGCCGTAGCGATCAGTAAGATAGGGTAGCATCTCCTCAACGACCTCAGGAGCGATGCGGGTGGTTGCATTGTTGTCGAGGTAAATGATCTTCACTGAATCGCCTCGACCACGAGGTCATTACTTACCAACTCCCGAAGCTTGGACTGAATGCCTTTGATCGTCACGTCGGCCATCAGACATCCCGTGCACATGCCCCGGAGTGCTATAGATACGTTGCTACCCTCGATATCGATCAATTCGACGTCGCCTCCGTCAGCCTGCAGTCCCGGCCTGATTTCGCTCTCAATGATCTCCTCTATGAGAGCAATCTTCTGGAGGTTAGTCATCCTTTTCGGTCTTGGTGGTTTTTCCGACGGTATTAGCGACCAGACGTCCTGAAGTATTGCCTCAATCTTCGGTATGCATTCACCGCAGCCGCCCCCTGCCTTCGTAAAGTTCGTGATCTCCTCAACAGTGGTAAGATGGTTCTCCATGGCGACTTTTCGCAACTTTTCTTCGGAAACATCGAAGCACTTGCAGACGACACTTTCTGCTTCTTCTCTCATAGGGGGCTTGCCCCGGTAATTGGCGATAGCAGCTTCAAGTGCCTCCCTTCCGAGGACAGAACAGTGCATCTTCTGGTCAGGGAGACCGCCAAGATATTGGGCAATATCGTGGTTGCTTATCTTCAGCGCCTCGTCAAGTGTTCTGCCCTTGACCAATTCGGTAAGAGCTGAAGAGCTTGCAATGGCACTTGCACAGCCGAAGGTCTGGAACCTGGCATCAAGGATGCGGTCCGTTTTCTTATCAATTTTAAGAAAGAGTTTAAGTGCATCGCCGCAGATGATGCTTCCCACCTCGCCTACAGCATCTGCATCCGCTATTTCCCCGACGTTCTTGGGATGAAGAAAGGCTTCCTTTACCTTGTCAGAGTAGTCCCACATGCATACATCGTTACATAGCCGTTGTTCGATGTCAATAAGCGGTTAAGTGGAAAATATGATTGACTTCGAGACCAAGAGGTAGTATAAGGATGGTAGAAATCCATCTGCAGGAAAGGAGAGCATTATGCCAACGTATGTTATTCTAAGTACCCTTACCGATGAAGGAAGAAAGACGATCAAGGAGAATCCGAGCCGCATCCTCGAGGTGAACAAGGAACTTGCAAAGATGGGAGTGAAAGTGAAGGACCAGTATGCAGTCCTTGGCATGCATGATTTCGTGAGCATTGTTGAAGCCAAGGATAATGATGCAGTAATGAAGATGTCTGTAGAACTCGGCTCGCGGGGTTCCGTACAAATGACGACACTGGCGGCGGTGCCAATAGCCGAGTTCGTCAAAAAGATAAAGTAATCGACGAATAAGAAAGATTCATTTGACATGCAGGGGCGACCGGTCATATAACATCAGGGAATAGAAATTACGTTGGGAGAGGGGAGTATGGCAATCGTTGCACCTGATGTTGTTCTTGACACGAAGGGTTTAATATGTCCCATGCCGGTACTGAAGGCAAAGAAGGCAATTGACGTCCTCGAACAAGGGCAGGTTCTCAATCTGGTATCGACCGACGCAGCTACCCGCGCCGATATTCCGCTGCTTGTCCAGAGGCTCGGACTTGAACTTTTAGAAACCATAGAGAGCCACGGCGTCATAGAGTTCTATATCAAGAAAAAATAACCCTCTTGCCGCTTTCCTGACAGGGCCATCGCCAATATAAGGAGAGGTTTGTCAGCATCTTTTCCCATGCTTTTTTGACTCTCTTTCTGGCTTTGTGATAGGATTAAAACCACTTTTCTAATCCTGCCGGAGTGGCGGAACTGGCAGACGCAAGGGACTTAAAATCCCTCGGTGGCAACACCGTACCGGTTCGATCCCGGTCTCCGGTACCATGCTTAATTTATATTAAAATCAAAAGGATAGACTCACTACTTAAAGTTTAATATTTGGTTGTTTCAGGCTTTTGGAGTACTCGCAGCTTCTTTGTGCAGGCGAAAAGTTCTCTACAAGTATATATGGTATAATGAATAACTTTTATGACAGGGGTTGAGTTATGTCAGAGGATGTAAAAAAAGCGATTTTTCCTGCTGCTGGTCTGGGGACACGATTTCTGCCCGCTACCAAGGCTTCTCCGAAGGAGATGCTGCCGATTGTGGACAAGCCGATGATCCAGTATGGTGTTGAGGAAGCCCTTGCGTGTGATATCCAGGAATTCATTATCATTACGGGTAAGCACAAGAGAAGCATAGAAGACCACTTTGATTATGCCTTTGAGCTGGAAGAAAAACTGAAAAAAAGTGGAAAGGATAAGCTTCTTGAGGAAATAAACCGGCTGAATCAGATCAAGCTTGGTTATATCAGGCAAGGATATGCTCTTGGCCTGGGCCATGCTATTCTCTGTGCCAAACCTTTTGTCAAGGATGAACCCTTCGCAGTAATACTGAGCGACGATATAATCCCACCGGGAGAAACCCTGCTGCTGGACATGATCAAACTCTACAGAAAACTCAAGAGTCCCGTGCTGGCACTAGAAAAAGTTCCGCTACAAGAAGTTAAGCGCTATGGTGTCATCAGTGGCACGAAGGAGTGGGACAGTGTCTTTAGAATCAATAGTCTGGTTGAAAAACCCGACCCCGCACAGGCACCATCGAGCATGGCCATTATCGGCAGGTACATCCTGACTCCTGACATCTTCGACATCCTTGCAAAGGCAAAACCGGGAAAAGGAGGAGAGGTTCAGCTCACGGATGCGATCAACATCCTCCTCCAGAAGCGACCTATCTACGGGTATCTGTTCAGTGGCAAGCGATATGATGCGGGAGACAAACTTGGCTACCTCAAGGCCACGGTAGATTTTGCCCTGAACAATCCGGATCTTTCAAAGGCCTTCAAGAAATATCTCTTCGACGTAACACGGAACATGAAACGAGCAAAGTAACATTCTGTGCACCATAGTAATCTTACGAAGGAGAAGGAATGGCGGAAAAAGAAAAAGAGATCGATAAAGAGACACAGATCCCCGATAATATCCCGGTTCTTCCGGTTCGCGATATTGTAGTCTTCCCCTACATGATCATCCCGCTCTTTGTAGGAAGGGAGATCTCCATCAAGGCCATTGAGAAGGCGCTTGCGGAAAGCAGGATGATCCTTCTGCTTACGCAGAAAGACCTTAACATTGAGAACCCTACGGCCTCGGACCTGTATGAGATGGGTACCGTAGGGATGATCATGAGAATGCTGAAACTTCCTGACGGGCGGGTGAAGATCCTCGTGCAGGGTCTTGCCAAAGCGAGAGTCAAAGGTTTTACCCAGGCAAGCCCCTTCATGATAGCCAATGTAAAGAAAATAGACGAAGTGAAGCCTGCAGCGCTTACGATCGAAGAAGAGGCGCAGATCCGGACGGTGAAAGAGCTGCTGGACAAGGCGGTATCGTATGGAAAAACGATTCTCCCTGACATTATGGTAGTTATCGAGAATCTTGATGACCCCGGCAGACTTGCTGATCTTGTTGCCTCTAACCTGGGGCTTAAGACTGACCAAGCTCAGGAAATTCTTGAAATCCCCGATCCGATAACAAAACTGAAGCGCGTCAGCGATATCCTCAGCAGGGAAATCGAGCTCCTGATAGTACAGCAGAAGATTCAGTCTGAAGCTCGAGGTGAGATCGACAAATCGCAGCGTGAATATTTCCTGCGAGAACAACTCAAAGCTATTCAAAAAGAGCTCGGGGATATCGACGAGCGTGCTGAGGAGATTAGGGAGTTCAGAAAGAAGATAGAAGATGCCACAATGCCGGAGAAGGTACTTAAAGAGGCAGAAAAACAGCTGAAACGTCTCGAAAAGATGCATCCTGACAGCGCAGAGTCTGCTACGATTAGAACGTATCTGGACTGGCTTGTTGAGCTTCCCTGGGCAAAAAGCACCAGGGACAACCTTGATATCAAAGCTGCCAAGAAGGTACTGAATGATGACCATTATGACCTTGAAAAGGTGAAAGAAAGAATCCTCGAATATCTGAGTGTGCGCAAGATCAAGGAAAAGATGAAAGGGCCGATTCTCTGTTTTATTGGACCCCCGGGTGTGGGCAAGACTTCACTTGGGAGATCAATTGCACGTTCACTGGGGAGAGAATTTGTTCGTATGTCTCTGGGAGGCGTACGGGACGAAGCAGAGATTCGGGGACACCGCAGAACCTACGTCGGGGCTTTGCCGGGAAGGATCATTCAGGGGATCAAGCAGGCAGGCACAAACAACCCTGTGTTTATGCTCGACGAGGTGGACAAGATCGGCATGGACTTCCGAGGCGATCCATCCTCGGCACTGTTGGAAGTACTTGATCCTGAACAGAACTTTGCCTTTGCAGATCATTATCTGTCGGTACCGTTTGATCTGACGAATGTCATGTTCATCACTACGGGAAATCTTGCCGATACCATACCGGGTCCCCTTAGAGACAGGATGGAGATAATCTATCTGTCGGGGTACACTACGGAAGAGAAACTTGGCATCGCAAAAAAATATCTTTTGCCGAAACAGCTCGATGAACACGGCTTGACCAGCAGGATACTGACGATCACGGATTCTGCGCTAAATTTGCTCATATCCCAGTATACCCGCGAGGCAGGCGTCCGTAATCTCGAGCGAGAGATCGCAAATCTCTGCAGGAAGGTCGCAAAAAGGATTGCCGAAGGCAAAATAAAGAACTTCATGATTACGGTAAAAAATCTTCAGGGTTTTCTCGGTGTCCCAAAATATCTTCCTGAAGAAGAGATGGAGCGTGATGAAATCGGCGTTTCCACGGGGCTTGCATGGACAGAGGCAGGCGGCGACATTATCTATATTGAAGCTACGACCATGAAGGGTAGGGGCAACCTTACCCTTACGGGTCAGTTGGGAGACGTGATGAAGGAGTCGGCCCAAGCAGCCCTGAGTTATGTGCGGTCAAAAGCCGGAACGCTCGGCATCAAAGACGATGTCTTTGCAAAAACTGATATTCATATCCATGTCCCCGCAGGCGCGATACCGAAAGACGGTCCATCTGCCGGTATTACCATTGCTACGGCGGTAGCTTCTGTCTTTACCGGCAGGCCGGTGAATAAGAATATCGCCATGACAGGCGAAGTCACTCTCCGGGGCAGAGTGCTGCCCATAGGTGGGCTGAAGGAAAAAACCCTTGCGGCAAAGCGAATGGGTATCAGAAAAGTCATCCTGCCGAAAAGAAACAAGAAAGATCTTGAGGACATCCCGAAATATATCAAGCAGGACATGGAATTCATTTTTGCTGAATCTATGGAAGAGGTTCTCGAGGTTGCGCTTAAAGGCAAAAAACACAGATCCTGAGTAGACCGCGGATGAAGCTCGCACAGATCGGCGAACTTTCTCTCCTGGATCGTCTCAGACGGCGTTTCAGATCGAGGGCAAAAGGACTTATCCTCGGGATTGGCGATGATGCTGCGGTCATAACGCCGGATGGCAGCACCCTCGTAACTACGGATTTGATGGTCGAGGGTGTTCATTTTGACCTTTCATGGACATCGCCTTTTCAGCTGGGGTTTAAGCTCGTATCGGTCAATGTGAGCGATATCTTCGCCATGGGAGGCAACCCCCGTTTTGTTCTGCTCAATTTCGCTGCCCGCGGAGACTGCTCCCTTCGGTTTATTACAGACTTTCTTGATGGTCTGGAAGATGCTCTCAAGACCTATGATGTCGCGCTGATCGGCGGCGACGTCTCGGCAGCGGACAGGTTAATGCTCTCCGCAACCGCCATCGGATCTGCCAGTACGGTAATACGGCGGAAAGGTGCCGTGATTGGCGACAGGATCTATGTAACCGGCACGTTGGGAGATGCAGCGTGCGGTCTTGAGCTTCTCAAGAAACTGCAGCGTACCGTTGACCTGAGCAGGGGAAGTCGCTCCCTCCTTCCCGTGCCGTGGCATGTAGCAGCCCCGTTGCTGAAACGACACCTTATGCCTGTTGCGCGCAATTCTGCAGTCGTTTGTGCCAGCGCTACCGCTATGATTGACGTAAGCGATGGACTTCTTATCGATCTTGAACGGCTTTGCCGGGAGAGCGGCGTTGGTGCTCGAATCCGTCTTCAGGATATACCGATGTCTGTAGCGCTCAAGCAGGCCGCTTCAGTTCTCGGGCTTTCAGCAGTCGATCTTGCATGTAGCGGAGGAGAAGACTATGAGCTGCTGTTTACCGCATCACCCCGAAAAAAAATTGATGCCTGTTGCATAGGAGAGATTACCCGTTCGGGTATTGCGGTCGTCAACGCTGCGGGCAGGCGTATCAATATTGCTAGAAGAGGATACCAGCACTTTGCCATTCAGAGATAAGCTTCGACAAATCCTGTCCGTCAAGGAGTCTCCCCGCAAGATAGCTTTTGCATTCGCCCTCGGTGTATTCATCGGCATGTCGCCGCTTCTCGGCATTCATACCGTCTTGGGTATTTTCGCTGCCTGGATCTTACGGCTGAATAAGTTCGTGACTGTCGTGGGAGTATACGTTACCAACCCGTGGACTATTGTTCCGATTTATACGTTTGGTACCTGGGTCGGTGCAAAAATTCTTGGTATTGACAGAATAATACCTGACGTTAATTGGGCGCATCTTACAGCGAGAGAATTGTTCCATGCCCTTGGTCCGTTCCTACTTCCGTTTATTGTGGGCTCAACCCTGCTCGGGATCGTATCCGGGAGCCTCAGTTTTTTTCTCGTGTACCGCATGGTAAAGAAAAGTCGTGGGTAAAGTTTCACTTCTCAGCCTCGGCTGCCCCAAGAACCTTGTGGACTCTGAAAAACTTCTGAAGAGGCTCGCCGAACAGGGCATTTCATTTGTTCCTGATTCTGATGAGGCTGATCTGCTCCTGATTAACACCTGCGGTTTCATTGAGGACGCAAAACGGGAGTCTGTCGACGAGATACTCAGGCTTGCAGAGAGCAAAGGCTCGAGGAAACTCATTGTTTTTGGCTGCCTTGCAAAAAGGTTCGGCGATGAACTGAAACAGGAGATACCGGAAATCGATGCGCTGTACGGAATAGGTGAGGAAGAAAAGATTGCTGCGTTCTGCGGAAGCCTTCTTCCACCATCGGAACGCCCTTTTGCCCCATTCCTCCTGACCGAATCATCCTATGCATACCTCAAGATAGCTGACGGATGCGACAGAGGCTGCTCATATTGTGTTATACCTCATATTCGGGGAAGGTTCAGGAGCAGGGAGCCTGAGAACATTCTTGAAGAGGCTGAGTCTCTCGTAAGGTCAGGCAGGAAAGAACTCATTATTATTGCTCAGGATATCACGTCATACGGCAGGGATCTGGCAGGATATACCCTGGAGCGGTTGCTGAAGGACATGACTTCCATCAGCGGCGATTTCTGGATTCGGCTCCTCTATCTCTATCCGACAGCGATTACTGACAACCTCCTGGAGATCATAGGTGAAGAGGAAAAAATATGTAATTATCTCGATATACCCCTCCAGCACACTGAGCAGAAGATCCTCCGACTAATGAGACGATCGGGAAGCCGGGAGATGTTCAGGGAACTGATCAGACGGGTACGGAAAATAATCCCTGGAGTAGCTCTCAGGACGACACTGATCACCGGGTTTCCCCAAGAGACGGCTGAAGATTTCGAACAGATGCTCGCATTCGTTCAGGATACAGCCTTTGATCACCTCGGAGTCTTTGCCTATTCACGGGAAGAAGGCAGTGCAGCATATTCGCTCGGCGGCAACGTACCACTGGCGATCAGAAAGAAGCGTCGCGAAAGGATCATGAAGGTACAGTCCGGCATTTCTCTGGATCGGAACAAGCAACTGGTCGGCAGGGTTTTCCGCGCGCTCGTCGACGAATCAGACGACAGTGCGGCCGTAGCCCGAATGTACTCTCAGGCGCCTGAGATCGACGGGGTTGTGTTGATACGTCAGCCCAGCATTCCAAAGGGATCGTTTGTACAGGCGAAAATTGAAACGGCATATGATTATGATCTGGGTGGTTCTCTCGCAGGATGAATAAATTGCCCTTAATGCATATTGTTCTTTTTCTCCTCACCTTTGCGTCGACGCTGACGGTCGGGGCTCTTCACCAGGGGGCGGATATCATGGCAGACCCACGGCTTATTATTAAGGGTCTGCCTTTCTCTCTCACCCTACTGGGTATACTTCTCGTGCATGAATTTTCGCACTATTTCATGTCCCGGAAGCACGGAGTCGACTCATCTCTACCCTATTTCATTCCTGCTCCAACGCTCTTTGGCACCCTCGGGGCATTTATCACCATGAGGTCTCGAATAACGACACGCAATGCGCTTATGGACATCGGCTCATCAGGACCCATTGCAGGGTTCCTGGCGTCGGTTATAGCTGCAGTTGTTGGTCTGATATATTCAGATGTGCGGGCGGTAAGCAGTTCTGGAGAGACGATCATCCTGGGAGACTCCCTTCTCTTTTTTTTGCTCACAAAGCTCGTTATCGGTCAAGTTCCCGAAGGTTCTGATGTTTATCTGCACCCCGTTGCCTTTGCCGGATGGATCGGTTTTTTTGTCACATCTCTTAACCTTATCCCTGTTGGCCAGCTTGACGGTGGGCATATAGCATATGCCATTCTTGGTGAGCGGCACAGAGTGATTTCACGGTTACTGATCGGCCTGCTGCTGATCCTCGGGGTTTTTCTTTTTGCCGGCTGGGCAGTGTGGGCGATTCTCCTGTTCTTTCTCGGCTCCAAGCATCCGCCGATACTCTATCCTGAAATACCGCTCGATCCGGTACGCAAAGTCGTGGGATTGATCGCATTCATTGTCTTTATCTTTACGTTCATTCCTGTGCCGGTATTTATTCAATAAAAAGGCTTCAGGCGTTATGCTGCCTGAAGCCTCTTCCCTGCTGTTTACTCGTTCCGCGGCTGTCTTAGAACCTCCACGTCAGACCGAGATCGATGCTGTCTTCATAGAGTTCAGACTCGATTGACACAGGTTGTCCGGCGAACGTTCCCGTCTCTTTTATGCTCTTTTTGAAGGCATGAACATAGCCCAGATCCAGGGAAATGGTCTTGGTAATCTGATACCCGATGCCGGCAGTCACATGGGTCTCGACGATAGCAGGGAACCCCGTGACCCTGAGCACCTCAAACTGGTATCGATTAACATTTTTGCCCTGTACCCTAACTGTCGGACCAAATGCTTCCCATCCGTCATTATCCGCAACAGGATTCCTGCCCCAGTTAACACCAGCCCGCAGCGCCAGTTTCGGGATAGGCTTGTATTGCGCGCCAAAGCTTAATACCCATTGGTTCCTCCAATCGAAATCACCGTAACCGTCTGCAGAGGACCATTCAAGATATTTCGCATTCGCTTCGAACAGGAGCACCTTCTCGATCGGCTCTACGGCAACACCAAAGCCGATAGACCAAGGACTTTCTAACGTAAGACTATCGTTACTGCCGTCTCCGTCAAGATCGGCAACGCCGTTATGCTTAACCTTTTGCGGTGATACATACACAGCACCAGCAGAAAAAGGACCGTTCTTATAGATTGTACCGACTTGAAATCCGACACCCGAACTGCATCTGTTCTTATCGCCAAGGTCCAGGCAACCGTAATCATAATGGACAGAAGCTCCGATCGACAAGTTTGGCGTAAACATATATGACAGGTTAGGAGCGACTTTCAGTATCTGGAGGTTCGAATATACGTCCTGATTGTCAGGGGTAAAGGGGTCGAGGTCAAACTTGTTCCGGTAATCGACGCCAAGGCCCGATACACCGTAGGCGGCAAAGCCAAAACGAAGGTTCGGAGTGATCGGCGCTGATATGCCGAGCGCCGGGATTACAAAGAAGTCTGCATCGCTGTCCTCCCAGCCGGTATTACCCGAGATCGCTCCCTGCGTGAAGATATCAATAGCAGTATTATTAATACGGGTTCTTGCTTTTGGCATGAAGAACGTTACGTCAAAGTTCATTTCCGAACCCGGGCAGTACGGGCCGAAGCACATAGCTGCAGGGTTTGCGAAAACGGCACTGATGGCGTCCTGAGGAGATGCGATGCCGACGCCGCCCATCGCCCGCGAGATCGGGCCGATACTGATGAGGTTGTCGCCGTTTGTTGCCTGGGACAGTCCTGCGAAAGACAGGCAAAGAACTGCTGAAAGCATGATGACGAAAAGTTTTTTCATAAATCCCTCCTTGGTAAATGTGCATAAGTATACACAAGCAGCCATGATTCTTGTCAAATGATTTAGGGGAATTTTTTGTCTTTTTTGTGGTATCGTAAAACATAAAATTACCGGAGGAGTGATGCATGAAAGTTATTCTCAAGGATGACGTGAAGAGTCTGGGGCAGATGGGTGATGTGGTGAACGTTTCTGACGGGTATGCACGGAACTTTCTCATTCCCAAGAAACTGGCAGTTGAGGCAAACACCTCGAATATAAAGGAGTTCGAGCATCATAAAAAAATCATTGGTGAGAAAGCGGCAAAGATAAAGGATGCTTCACGGGCGGTCGCCGAAAGGCTCGCTGCACGTACCGTCACGATCAAGGCCAAGGCAGGCGAAGAGGATAAACTGTTCGGCAGCGTGACCAGCATGGACATTGCGCAGGCACTTGCAGCAGAGGGTTTCGAAATCGACAAAAAGAAGATTCATATCGACGAGCCGATAAAACGGATTGGCGAATATGCTGTTCAGGTCAAGCTGCATGCTGATGTCGCAGCGACCGTCAGTGTTCATGTAGTGCCTGAATGAGGGAGTCCGAAGCTCAACGGGATAAGATCCCGCCTCAGAATATTGAAGCCGAACAATCTGTTTTGGGTGCCATTCTTCTGGATAATGACGCTCTGCATGAGGCGGTCGAACTGCTGCAGCCTGATGATTTCTACCGGGACAGCCATCGGAAGATCTATCAGGCGATGACTGAATTGTATACGAGAAATGAACCGGTCGACCTCATCACGCTGAACAATTACCTGAAAGGAAGAAATGAACTCGACGATGTGGGTGGTGTTCAGTATCTGTCGTCTCTCGCCTCATTTGTTCCTACATCTGCAAATATAAAGTACCACTCCCGTATAGTCCGGGAGAAGGCTCTTGTCAGGAATCTGCTCCACTCCGTAACGGATATCGCTAAGAATGTCTATGACAATGATCTTGACACAGACGAACTCATTGATTATGCCGAGAAAAAAATATTTGATCTCTCGGATAAAAAGATCAAGACCTCCTTCTTTACCATGAAAGAGCTCATCAGCGATACCTTTGTTACCATTGAGCGCCTCTATGATAAGAAAGAAGCAATTACAGGCATCCCGTCAGGCTTTAAGGACATGGATGAATTGACGACGGGCTTTCAGAAGGGAGATCTTATTATTATTGGTGGCAGGCCGGGAATGGGCAAGACGGCATTCAGCCTCAATATTTCACAGCACGTGGGCATTGCCATGAAGGAGCCGGTCGCTATCTTTAGCCTTGAGATGGCGAAGGAACAACTGGTCATGAGAATGCTCTGTTCTGAGGCGAAGGTTGATTCAAACAAGGTGAGAAAAGGCTTCATTAACAAGCGCGAAGATTGGAACAAACTGACCAATGCCGCCGGAAAGCTCGCCGAATCACTCATTTTTATCGACGATTCCTCGGGGATTTCTGTCCTGGAGATGCGGGCAAAAGCTCGTCGCCTGAAACAGCAACACGGTCTCAGCCTGATCGTTGTTGATTATCTGCAGCTTATGCGGGGCAGGGGCAAGTTTGAGCGACGTGAACAAGAAATAGCGGAAATATCTCGTTCCCTGAAGGCGCTCGCCAAGGAACTCCAGGTGCCGGTCATCGCACTCAGTCAGTTGAACCGAGGCGTGGAGACCCGGGGGGGGAACAAGAACCCTACGCTCGCAGACCTCAGGGAATCAGGGGCGATTGAGCAAGACGCTGACGTCATCATCTTTCTGTACCGAGACACAAAGGACGAGATAGAGAGCAGAGGGAAGGTGATCGTTGACATAGCCAAGCAGCGGAACGGGCCCACAGACAAGATAACGCTGACCTTCCTTGATTACTGCACGCGGTTTGTCGATTCAGCAGACGTCGAATACCAGGAAATGGAAGAGGCTTTTTAAGAAATGCTAAGATCTCCGGCGGTTTCCGGGCAGTTCTATTATGGCAGCAGTGACCGATTGGAGCAGCAGGTATGCCGGTATCTCCAGAGCGGTACGACCAAAGAAAGGGCCGTGGGCATTATGGTGCCCCATGCAGGATTGATGTATTCCGGCGCCGTGGCCGGCGCCGTCTTTTCTTCCATCGAGATGCCGAGGACCTTTGTCATGATGGGTCCGAACCACACAGGACTCGGCTCCCGCATTGCTGTTATGGACGACGGTGAATGGGAAGTCCCGACAGGGATACTCAAGATCGACAGAAAGCTCGCAAGCCGCATCCTGCAGCATGCAGAGCATGTTGACCGCGATGCGCAGGCTCATGCCTTTGAACATTCACTGGAAGTCCAGCTCCCCTTCATTGTACACTTTGCTCCCCACGCGGCGATCGTTCCGATTGCCATCCTGTCTGCAACATATGACCAGTGTACCCGGCTTGCTGAGGCAGTCGCTGCGGCAATACAGAGCGTTGATTATCCGGTGACGGTCTTGGCGAGTTCAGACATGAGCCACTATGTGCCCGACCGTGTAGCGCGTAAGAAAGATAGGGCCGCGCTTGACTGTATGCTCGCCCTGGACCCCAAGGGCCTGTTCGATACGGTCGTGAAGGAGCGGATATCAATGTGCGGTTATCTTCCGGCAACGGTAATGCTTATCGCTTCTATGATGCTCGGGGCTAGATCGGCACGTCTCGCGTGCTACATGACGTCCGGTGATGTCAGTGGTGATTACGAAAGCGTTGTCGGCTATGCGGGTGTGGTCCTTTCGGCATAGGGTGAACCCGTCTGCCGCGGCTTGCAAGCCGGATCTGCAGATTGAGAATCACATTGCATGACCAAGCACACGACAGGAAAAAGAAAGTTTAAGCGCTATGAAGTAGATTATCTCCATGGCAGCATGCTCTTTTCGTCGGCAATCAATGTCCTCAATATCAGTATGCACGGTGCCGCCATTTCGACAACACAGCAGCTGGCGCTGGGACGGGAATATGCGCTCAAGGTTAAGGTTGATGATTCCTATCTGCATCTGCAGGGCAGGGTGATGTGGTCAATTCTCAGTCATGCCGAGATGCTTAAGCATGGAGAAGTCGTTCCGGTATACAAGGCAGGAATCATGTTTATCAATACCCTGACCGATACGGCGACACAACTCATTGCGTATATCGGAAAGAACCGTCATGACCCGTTTGAAAAAAGAATGCTCGGCGTTCGGTTCAGGGTTCAGCAGGCGGAAGGTGCTGAGATCGATCTTTTCTCTGAATACCGTGTCAAAAAGATGAGTCTCTCAGGCATGTTGATCCAGACTGAATCACCCTTAGCCAGGGACAAGTTATACGCTATGGAGATGACGCTGGGCAGCACCATGGTGGCAATTACCGGCCGTGTTGCCTATCATGCGGAAAACAGGGCCGAAAATAGGACTATGTTCGATATCGGCATCGAATTTGTTGCCATGAACGAATCGGACCGCGGAATTCTGAAGGCGTATCTCGATGACGTAGAACGCCGTGCCTGATCTTTGTGGCGCATTCGACAACCCGTTGGGTGCAATATGCTTTCCCATATCATGGGGAAGGCTTCGGGTGTTTTATTCTACTGAACCATCCCCGGCCTCTTTTCTTCCTTCGCTTAATCTTTCTGAAGAAGGGTTATTTCGCCTGTTGTTCCTGCCGAGCCATCGGTGCAATGACAGTGCAATTCACCGAGATCATTGACAGTGCCATGCGAATCATTGATATTCAATTAGTAGTCATGATACATTTTTAGCATGCATAACAAGGAGTTCTGGTTCTTTCTCTTTGTCATCGGCTTCCTTCTTTTTAATTGGCCCTTTCTCGACATCTTTAATATGGTACTTCCCGCCTACTTTTTTGTTGTCTGGGGGCTTTTCATCGTGATTGTGATACTGGGAATTTCATTGCCGAAGGACAGCAGCAGGAACAAGGATGTTTAAAAGCTGGGTCCTCTTCGTTTTCAGTTTTGTCTATCTCAGCCTGCTCTTTCTCATCGCCTATATCGCAGAGCGTCGTGAACGTGCAGGCAAAAGTATTGTCTCGAATCCCTATGTCTATTCGCTATCCCTTGCCGTGTACTGCACATCCTGGACATTCTACGGCAGTGTGGGCAAGGCGGCCACATCTGGTTTTGAGTTCCTGACGATCTACCTGGGACCTACGCTGGTCGCATCGTTATGGTGGATTATTCTCAGGAAGATCATCAATATCGCCAAGATGAATAAGATCACGACCATATCTGATCTTATCGGGTCAAGATACGGGAATTCTCTGTTTCTTTCTGCACTCGTCACCATTGTAACCGTCGTCGGCATAACGCCTTATCTCGGGCTCCAGATCAAGGCGATCATGAGCACGTTCACGATCATGGTCGGTGAGGAACGAGGTGCCGCCACGGCGGGGTGGCTCATAACGCTTGCACTCGGCATATTCGCCATCATCTTTGGCGCAAGGAAGCTGGATGCCTCGGAACGTCATGAAGGCCTGATCTTTGCCATCGCCTTTGAATCACTCATCAAGCTGGTTGCATTCCTGGCTGTTGGATTTTTCGTCACCTATGGACTGTTCGATGGGTTTGGAGATATTTTTTCGAGAATTAAGGGGTCTGCTCATGGGGAGCTGCTATATCTCGGAACCGGCACGCCCGTCAGCTTTAGCGAGTGGACATCGCTCCTATTCCTTTCGATGATGGCTGTAATGTTTCTTCCCCGGCAGTTCCATGTCGCTGTTGTGGAGAATTCAGATCAGCATCATGTTGCCAAGGCCATGTGGCTTTTCCCGCTCTATCTTTTTCTGATTAATGTCTTTGTAATACCCGTGGCATTCGGCGGCTTGCTCCTCGGTGGCGACCCCAAGACAGCTGACAGTTTCGTCCTCACGATACCCCTCCGGCAGGGGCAGCAGTTCCTTTCCCTCTTCGTCTTCATTGGAGGATTCTCTGCTGCCACGGGCATGATCATCGTGGAATCTATTGCGCTCAGTAATATGGTCATGAACAATCTGATCATGCCGACCGTATACCGGTTTAGTGAAATGAAACTCTTTGAGGTCATCTACCCCATCTTTATCATCAATATCAAACGACTGGTGATCATGGGATGCATAGCCTTGGGATACTTTTTTGCCACTTCTATCGGCGAATTCTATACCCTCGTAGATATTGGTCTAAAGTCATTTGAGGCAGTAACGATTTTTGCACCGGCTATACTCCTCGGTCTTTATTGGAAGCGGGGAAATAAACTCGGCGCAACTGCAGGAATTGTCTCTGGATTCGCGATCTGGTTTTATACACTCCTCATGCCGGCTCTTATCAAGTCAGGTATACTGGAAGCGCAGGGTATATTCAGTAATGTACTGCAGTCAACAATATTTAACCCGCATGCGCTTTTCGGTCTTGGCGGTATGGACAAATGGAGCCATTCGCTGTTCTGGGGGCTTTTTTTCAATCTGCTTTTTTATGTGGGATTCTCGTTGCTCACCCGGCAGTCCGAAGAGGAGGAGCGGCAGGCCCTGAAGTTCGTCGACTCCTATGCCTTCGGTATACCTGAATATACGAGCACATACAGCATAGAGCAGATCGAGGAGATCCTTGCCATGTACATCGGGGACAAGGAAGCGCATGCATTTGTGAGAAGCTTTCTGGTAAACAACGGCCTCTCAAATGAAACGATATCGCGCCAGGACCTAATCCGATTGAGGAATGAGGCTGAGAGAATTCTCTCAGGGGTCCTCGGCACATCCATAGCGACCATCATTCTGGAAGACAAGTTGACGCTGACAGCGCAGGAGCGGGGAAATCTTTCCCAGTCTATTAAGCAAATGGCCGATACCCTTCGCCTGTCCCGCCAGGAACTGGCTGAAGCGAACCGCGGTCTCTCGTATCTGAAGAATTTCAGCGAAAATATCATTGAAAGTGCTCCGGTCGGCATCATTACGGTTGATTCGTCGTTACGGATAAGGTACTGGAACCGGGAAATGGAGTCGCTGACGCAGCAGAAGCGCGAAACCGTTGCTGATCGGAAGATCACCGATGTCCTTGCCTGGATCACGCAGGAGATGATGCTGGCCAGGGATCAGCATGAAACGATCGTGAAGACGCCGGCGCATCAATCTTTCAAAGTCAATATCAGCCCGTTTAAGGACCCTGCGGGAGGGCATGTCGTCATCATTGAAGACATAACAGAGAAGATGAAGATGGAAGAACAGCTGCTGCAGACCTCGAAGCTCGCCGGTCTCGGAAAACTGACTGCCGGTATATCTCACGAGATCGGCAATCCGCTGGCCTCGATCTCTTCGCTCGTCCAGGAACTGCGATCGCTGAATCAGGGGGAATGCGAAGACGGTTTGTTCCTTCATGAATCATTGACAACTATCAATAGCCATATCGACAGGATTGCAAAGATCGTCAGGAGCCTGGGAGATTTTTCCCGCGTCTCGACATCGGACAAGATGCTCTGCAGCATCCCGGATATCCTTGAGCGAACCCTCAATCTGGTCAAATATGACAAGCGTTTCAGGAATATCCAGTTCAGAACGAAGATCTCAGAAATTCCCGACATGTATATCAATCCCGACAAGATGCAGCAGGTCTTTCTGAATATCATGCTGAACGCTCTCGATGCCATGCCCGATGGCGGTAGCCTCAGCATTGCTATTGAACGTGTCGGCACAGCCGTAGAGATCCGCTTTAGTGATACGGGCGCCGGCATCGACCGTGAGATACAAGACCGCATATTCGACCCCTTCTTCACCACAAAACCACTCGGCAGGGGAACCGGGCTCGGTTTGAGTATTTGTTATGGCATAATCAAAGAGCATCATGGTAGCATATCCGTCAACAGCGCACCCCATGAGGGGGCTGCATTCACGATCAGCATCCCAGTAATGGGCTGAGTGCAGCACTCATTCTTCGAACAAAAAGTGAGGATACAACAATGAAAGCACGGGACCTTATGATTCCGCTCCATGAATTTCTCAAGCCATCGAATACCCTCAAGGAAGCGGTCAATAAGCTGAAAAGTGCGAAGCGGGATGAACTGCGCGTCGGGGTAAAAGGCCTGCCGGTTCTGGACGAGTGCGGAAAATTGGTGGGGCTGCTCTCTATGGGCGACGTTCTGAAGGCAGTATTTCCCTCATACATGTCCCTGATGGACCTTGGCGACTTTACCTGGGACGGCATGGTCGAATCGCTCGCGAAGAAGGTGTCCGGAAAGAGTGTCGAGTCCATTATGACACGCCATGTCGTGACCGTACCGGAAGATGCTCCCCTCATGGAATGTGTTGATCATATGCTGAAAAAGGATGTCAAACGGCTCATTGTTCTGGACAAGGAGGGCAAGGTGACGGGAATGCTGTATGAACGTGATGTCTTTTCCGTCATAACCAAAGCCATGCTTGATGAGCCGGGAAAGAAGAACAGATGACCCATGAAACGACGGCGCAGCCGCTTGTAATGGACGCTGCGTTTTGGACGGCAACGGTGATCTTT
>DKBH01000100.1 GCA_002451165.1 Nitrospiraceae bacterium UBA6905 | reverse complement strand
GGAGTGGAGATGGTGATGCCGGGAGACAATGTCAGCATGAAGGTGGAGCTGATATCGCCGATCGCGATGGAGAAGGAACTGAGGTTTGCAATCAGAGAAGGTGGCCGCACGGTTGGTGCCGGTGTCGTCACCGAAGTGTTGGAGTAAAGCGTGAATCAAAAGATCAGAATAAAATTACGTGCATATGACCATAAAGTACTTGATCAGTCACTGAAGGAAATCGTGGATACTGCGCAGCGGACAGGCGCACGGGTGGCGGGACCGATTCCGCTTCCCACGCATATCAGCAAGTTCACGGTTCTGAGGTCCGTTCATGTGGATAAGAAGTCAAGAGAGCAATTTGAGATCAGAACGCATAAGAGGCTTATCGATATTCATGATGCTACGCCGCAGACGGTTGATGCGCTCATGAAACTGGAGCTCTCAGCGGGTGTTGATGTGGAGATAAAACTATGACCGGGATTCTTGGCAGAAAACTCGGGATGACCCAGGTTTTTGATGAAAGCGGCAGAATGTATCCCGTGACTGTCGTTGAGGCGGGGCCATGCTGCGTTGTGCAGATCAAAACCAAGGAGCATGATGGTTACGAGGCCGTAAAGGTCGGGTTCGGTGAGATGAAGAAAGAGAAGAATGTGAATAAGGCCTTGAAAGGCATCTTCCGCAAGGTGGGTGTGGGCCTGTACCGGCTTCTGAAGGAGTTCCCTATGTCTGACCTCAAAGTCGGCGAGATGATCACCGTGGAAAGGTTTCAGAAGGGCGATGTCATCTCCGTCTCCGGTATTTCAAAAGGCAAGGGCTTTCAGGGTGTCATGAAGCGGCACCATTATAAGGGCGGCCCGGCGTCGCATGGCTCTATGTTTTATCGGGCTCCCGGTTCCATTGGCGCGAGTTCTTTCCCTTCGCGGGTGTGGAAGAACAAAGGACTGCCCGGTCATATGGGGTCTGAGGTCGTGACCGTAAAAAACCTGAAGATAGTTGATGTGAAGGCAGACCAGAACGTACTTCTTATTTTGGGTGCGGTCCCCGGGTCGAAGGGGACGTATCTCGAAATTAGAAAGGATACCTAAGATGGCAGAGATTGATATAAAAGATAAGAATAATGCAGCAGTGGGCAAACTGACCCTTCCCGAAGCAGTGTTTGGTGTTTCTGCAAAGCAGGGAACGGTTCACGATTCAATCGTCAACTTCCTTGCCAATCAGCGCCAGGGAACTCATGCAACAAAGACCAAGGGTCTGGTAAGTGGTGGTGGGAAAAAGCCGTATAAGCAGAAGCATACTGGCCGTGCAAGGGCAGGGAGCAATCGTTCGCCCCTTTGGAAGGGGGGCGGAACGGTATTCGGTCCCCAGCCGCGAGATTATTCCTACAGCTTGCCCAAAAAGGCAAAGAGGGCGGCCTTGTATGGTGCGCTGTCTGCCAAGTACGCCGACGGCGAGATTACCGTGATCGATAGCATTTCGTTTAACAAACCCCGTACAAAAGATATGGTTGAGCTCTTGAAGAGCCTTGGCCTCGAAGGCAAAACTACGCTTGTTGTCTTGCCTGAAAAGATCGAGAGTGTTTTGTTTTCGGCGAGGAATATCCCCGGGGTCACCGTCATGAGAGTTGCTGATCTTAATACGTATGAAGTAGCAGTGCATAACAGGTTGCTGATGACGAAGCAGGCGGTCGAGATGCTTGTGGAGGCAGGGAAGAAATGAAGAACATATATGAAGTGATTAAGAAGCCGCTCTTTACGGAAAAAGGGAGCGCCCTCAAGGAGGCAGAGAATAAGCTTCTTGTTGAAGTGGCAATTGACGCCAATAAGATGGAGATCAAGAAAGCGGTTGAAGAGCTCTTCAAGGTAAAGGTCGAAAAGGTTGCCACGATAAAAGCTCACGGCAAGATGAGGCGATATGGAAAATTCACGGGCATGACGTCCGAACGGAAAAAGGCCCTCATTACCCTCAAAGAGGGCGAAAAACTTGATTTCATTGAAGGTGCATAATGGCAATTAAGAAATACAATCCAACATCACCGGGTAAACGATTCCGCACTGTTATGGACTATGCGGAGGTTACCAGCGACAAACCGCTCAAGTCTTTAGTCAGGACCCTCAAAAAGACCGGCGGCAGGAATAATACAGGGCGCGTTACGGTATGGCAGCGAGGTGGAGGGAACAGAACGAAGTATAGGATTATTGATTTTAAAAGGGATAAGACCGGCGTACCGGCGATCGTTGCATCGATTGAATATGACCCGAACCGATCTGCTCGCATTGCGCTCCTGAACTATAGAGATGGGGAGAAGCGCTACATTGTATCGCCGGCAGGTCTCGCAGTTGGCGAACAGCTCGTTTCCGGCAAAGACGCTGAGATAAAGATCGGCAATGCCCTTCCGCTCGGTGATATGCCGCTGGGTACGTTCATCCACAATATTGAGCTCAGGCCCGGACAGGGGGCCAAGATGGTTCGGAGTGCGGGCTCCTCGGCGCAGCTCATTGCTAAAGATGAGGAGTATGTGCAGATAAAGATGCCTTCCGGCGAAGTGCGAAAGGTTCTTGCCCGCTGTATGGCGACAGTCGGTCAGGTAAGCAATCCTGATCATGAGAATATTTCTTTCGGCAAGGCAGGGAAATCAAGGTGGATCGGCAGAAGACCGCATGTGCGAGGTGTCGCCATGAACCCGATCGACCATCCGCTTGGGGGCGGTGAGGGCAGGAGCTCCGGTGGTAGACCGCCATGTACTCCCTGGGGAGTTCCCGAGGGCATAAAGACGCGGCGTAACAAACGCACTAACCTGTTCATAGTCAAGAGGAGGAAGTAAATTGCCACGGTCATTGAAAAAAGGTCCCTTTGTGGATGATAGTCTGATGAAAAAGGTACAGGAGATGATCTCTTCCGGTGATAAGAAACTGATTAAGACGTGGTCCAGGCGTTCCATGATAATGCCTGAATTCATCGGGTATACCTTTGCAGTGCACAATGGCAAAAAGTTTATCCCTGTCTATGTTACAGAGAACATGGTCGGGCACAAGCTCGGTGAATTTGCACCAACAAGAACATTCAAGGGCCATGCGGGCTCGGGCAAGACTACAACTGTAAAGGGTTAATACCATGGAGGCAAGAGCTATACAGAAGTTCGCGAGGCTGACGCCCCGCAAGGCGAGAAGAGTCGTAGATCTTATCAAGGGCAAGAAGGCAGGTGAAGCACTTATCGCGCTGAGGTTCATGCCTTATAGAGGGGCTCGGCACGTCGAGAAGATTCTCAAGTCAGCAATGTCGAACGCTGAACAGAAGAATGCAAATGTTGATTCCGAAGCCATGTTGGTCAGCGGAGCATTCGTCGATGCAGGGTCCACCATGAAGCGCGTTGAACAGAGAGCAATGGGCAGGGCTAATGTGATCAGGAAGCGAACCTGCCATATTACTCTGGTATTAACGGAAAAATAATCAGGAGGAGAATTTGGGCCAGAAGACACATCCAATAGGAAACAGGCTGGGCATCACCAAGACGTGGGATTCACGTTGGTTCCTTAAGAAGGGGTATGCTGATCAGCTGCTCGTAGACATCGCAATACGCAAGGAGATTAAGAAGAAGCTGTTCCATGCGGGTGTGTCAAAGATAGAGATTGAACGGGCAGGCCAGAAGATCCGCCTTATCATCCATACCGCCAGGCCGGGAATCATCATCGGCAAGAAGGGCGCCGAAGTCGAAAAGCTCCGTAAGGATATCGAGGCCATGAGCGGAAGGCAGGCCTCCGTTGATATCAAGGAAATACGAAAACCGGAAATCGATGCCCAGCTGGTCGCCGAGAATATAGCTCTTCAGCTCGAAAAGCGTGTTGCGTTCAGGAGGGCGATGAAGAAGGCGGTTTCATCAGCCCTTCGGTTCGGCGCGTTGGGTATTAAGATCACCTGCTCGGGAAGGTTGGCAGGAGCTGAGATAGCGAGGACAGAGTGGTATCGTGAAGGCCGGGTGCCGCTACATACCTTTCGGGCTGATATTAACTTTGGCTTTGCTCAGGCTCGTACCACCTATGGCGTTATAGGTGTCAAGGTATGGGTGTATCTTGGCGATGTTCTGCCGGAAGTGGCGAAGACCGAAGCTCAGGCAGTTACCATATAAGGGGTATACGTTATGTTAATGCCAAAAAAAGTTAAGTTCAGGAAGATGCAGAAGGGAAACATGAATGGCAAAGCGTACCGCGGTGCCGAAGTTTCTTTCGGTGAATATGGACTCAAGGCGATGGAGCCGGGCTGGATAACGTCCCGGCAAATCGAGGCAGCGAGAATTGCCATTAACCGCCATGTTAAGAGGGGGTGCAAGGTTTGGATCAGAATTTTCCCCGATAAGCCGATTACTAAGAAGCCCGCCGAGACAAGAATGGGCAAGGGGAAGGGGGCGCCTGAATACTGGGTAGCGGTCATCAAACCGGGGAGGATTATCTACGAGATGTCAGGTGTGACCGAGGCAGTTGCCAAAGAAGCTATGAGGCTTGCATCGCACAAGCTTCCCCTGTCAACAAAGTTTGTCAAGAGAGAGGAAAGCGTACAATGAAGGCAGCAGAGTTGCGCGAGACGACCGTAGATGAGCTCAGGAAAAAGGAGCAGGACCTGAGAAAGGAGCTCTTCAACCTCAGGTTCCAGCAGGCAACAGGGGAAATCGAGAACCCGATGCGTATCCGTGCGATTAAGAAAGATATCGCGAAGATACTGACGGTAATAACGGAAAAGAACAAGCGTAAAGCTTCATAACAAGGATCTGGAAGGGAATCATGATTAACAAGGTTTATACAGGAAAAGTTATCAGCAACAAGATGGACAAGACCGTCGTCGTCGCTGTGACGAGACTATTTCAGCATCCCGTTTACAAAAAGACAGTTAAGAAAGTCTCCAAGTTCAAGGCCCATGATGAGGACAACCAGTGCGAGATCGGAGACGACGTCAAGATTACTGAGACTCGGCCCCTGAGCAAGGACAAGAGGTGGTTGGTTCTTGAAATCATGGGAAAAACATCAAGGAGTAGTGTGAAATGATCCAGTTGCGGAGTATCCTTGAGGTAGCAGACAATTCAGGAGCGAAACGGGTGCAGTGTGTGAAGGTTCTTGGCGGATCAAAGAGGAAATATGCCGGCCTGGGCGATATCATTGTCGTAAGCGTCAAGGAGGCTATGCCGGAAGGCAATGTCAAAAAGGGATCCGTTGTCAAAGGTGTGGTCGTGAGAACCAAGAGAGACGCGAGAAGGTCTGACGGCTCCTATATCCGATTTGATCAGAATGCCGTCGTCCTGATCAATGCACAGGGTGAGCCCATTGGAACAAGAATTTTTGGACCCGTAGCGAGAGAGCTGAGGTGGAAAGAGTATATGAAAATAATTTCCCTTGCTCCTGAAGTGCTGTAGGAGGAGAGATGAGCGTAGGAATAAGAAAAGAGGATACCGTAGTGGTAATTGCCGGGAAAGAAAAAGGCAAGAAGGGGCGAGTGCTTGCAGTGAAGAAAGACAAGCACCAGATTCTTGTAGAGAAGATCAATATCATCAAGAAGCATATGAAGCCGAGCAAGAAATACTCTCAGGGAGGCATCATTGAGAAGGAAGCTCCTGTTCATATCTCTAATGTCATGCTATCCTGTCCCAAGTGCGGCAAGACGACCAAGATGGCAGCAACTGTGCTGGAGAGCGGGGAAAGGCACCGGACATGCAAAAAATGTAAGGAGGTCATTGATTGATAATGACTCCACGACTGAAAGAAAAATATTCAAAAGAGATTATCCCTGCCATGATGAAGGATTTTTCGTACGGCAACGTCATGGAGGTGCCGAAGATCCAGAAGATCGTGGTCAATGTCGGACTCGGTGAGGCGATCCAGAATATCAAGCTTCTGGAAGCAGCGCAGAAGGAACTTGCGATGATATCGGGCCAGAAGGCTGTTACCTGCAAGGCGAAGAAATCGATTGCGACGTTCAAGCTCAGGAAGGGCATGCCGATAGGGTGCAAAGTTACGCTGAGGGGCGCTTCCATGTATGAGTTTCTTGACCGCCTTATCAGCATTGCCCTGCCGAGAATAAGGGACTTTAGGGGAATTTCCGGAAAGTCGTTTGATGGGAGGGGTAATTACGCGTTAGGGCTCCGAGAACAGTTCATTTTTCCGGAGATTGACTATGACAAGGTAGAGATGGTCCACGGACTAGACGTTATTATATGCACATCGGCCAAGACGGACAAGGAAAGTAAAGCCCTCCTTCGACATTTTGGCATTCCGTTTAGAAATTAAGCGAGGAATATATCCATGGCAAAGACATGCATGATAGAAAAATCGAAGCGGCCGCCGAAATTTGCGGTACGTATGCACAATAGGTGCAAGGTATGCGGCAGACCTAGAGGCTATCTCAGGAAATTTGGGATGTGCAGAATCTGCTTCAGAAACGAGTCGCTCCGGGGACAGATTCCCGGGGTTACAAAATCAAGCTGGTAGAGGTGACGGATGGTAACTGACCCGATTGCAGATATGCTTACGAGAATAAGGAATGCGGTCATGATACGGGCCGAGAAGGTTGATATTCCCGCATCGAAGATGAAGCTCGAGATAGCCAAGATCATGAAAGAGGAAGGTTTCATCAGGGCATATAAGATACTGAAGGATAAAAAACAGGGTATATTGCGGGTAACGTTGAAATATACGCCTGAAGAGGAGGCGGTTATCAGCGGTATGAAGAAGATTAGCAGACCGGGAAGAAGGGTTTATGTCGGTCACGATACGGTTCCGATGGTGATGGGGGGTGTCGGGATCTCCATTCTTACGACATCGAAGGGAATCATGAGCGATAGGACATGCCGTCGTGAAAAGGTCGGCGGTGAAGTGCTCTGCTATATTTGGTAAAAGGAGAAGCGGGATGTCAAGAATCGGGAAAAAGCCAGTAGATATTCCATCAAGTGTGAATGTCACGCTGCTAGACAATATTATAAAGATTAAGGGTCCGAAAGGAGAACTCCAGTGGGCTTTCCCTTTTGGGACAATGGTCAAGGTCGCAGACAACAAGGTTGTCATTGAGCGGCGAGACGACTCGAAAAAGAACAGGGCACTGCATGGACTGACCAGAAACCTGATATCCAATATGGTGACGGGTGTAACTGCCGGGTACCAGCGGGTGCTTGATATTGTTGGCGTCGGATATCGTGCGCAAGTTCAGGGTAAGAAGATTATGCTGACTCTTGGATATTCTCATCCTGTCGAGTTTCCCTTACCGGACGGAATAACTGCAGCAGTTGACCAGAAGCAGACGCAGATAACCTTGACCGGCATTGACAAGCAGAAGATCGGCCAGGTCGCTGCAAATCTCAGATCGCTGAGAAGCCCGGACATCTATAAAGGAAAAGGTGTCAGGTTCGCAGGTGAAAGGTTGAAGCTAAAAGTAGGGAAAACTGGCAAGAAATAGTTGTTGGTATTTGGCTCATGGACGGAAATCATGGGCCTGAATCAGGAGGCAATTTTGGCAAACAGCAAGACAATGAGCAGGCAGCGGCGACATGAGCGAACGAGGAAAAAGTTGAGCGGCACTGCTCAGCGGCCCAGGCTTTCGGTATTCAGAAGCCTGAACCATGTGTACGCACAAATTATCGATGATTCCAAGGGTCTTACGCTTGTTGCCGCGTCAAGTCTTGATAGTTCACTGACGGGTATCAAGCAGAAAGGCAACATTGCTATGGCAAAGACAGTCGGGAGCCTCATAGCAAGGAAGGCTGCTGAAAAGGGGATTAAGCAAGTAGTTTTTGACCGGAGCGGTTACCTGTATCATGGAAGAGTCAAGGCCCTTGCAGATGCAGCTCGCGAAGCAGGGCTCGAATTTTAATGATGATCGAATGCGTTGCAAGGAGGCAAGGTGGCAAGGATTGACCCGGAAGGACTGAATCTCAAGGATAAGGTGGTTTTTATCAATAGAGTCGCCAAGGTTGTCAAGGGCGGCAGAAGATTTTCCTTCAGCGCTCTTGTTGTGGTAGGAGATGGCGAAGGTACGGTCGGCATTGGTAAAGGCAAGGCAACAGAAGTACCTGAAGCGATACGCAAGGCTGTTGAGCAGGCAAAAAAATCCCTGCTGAAATTTCCTCTCAAAGAGGGGACAATTCCCCATAGGATTATCGGCAAGTACGGATCCGGAAGCGTCGTTATGAATCCTGCCCAGAAAGGTACAGGGCTTATCGCCGGCGGAGCGGTCAGAGCCATCCTTGAGGTATCAGGGGTGCAGGATATTGTTGCCAAGTCCCTTGGCAGCAGCAATCCTTATAATACCATCAAGGCAACAGTGGATGGCTTATTGAATCTAAAAGACCCTGATATTGTAGCTAAACTTCGGGGCAGGAGCGAAGAAGAGGCACAGGAGGCAGTGAGCTGATGGTGAAGATAACACTGAAGAGAAGCTATATAGGAATACCGCAGAAGCAGCAAAAGGTCCTGCATTCTCTCGGGCTGAGAAAAATAGGCAGCAGTGTTACGAGAGAAGAAAATGAGGCTCTTAAGGGAATGGTCCACAAGGTCGCGCACCTTCTTTCGGTGGAACGCATAGATTAATAGCTGGAGGTTCGTATCTAATGAGAATTGAAGATATACAACCTGCCGAGGGCAGCAGAAGAAGAAAAAAGCGGGTGGGTAGAGGGTTCGGCTCAGGACATGGGAAGACCTCGTGCAAGGGACATAAGGGGCAAAAGGCGCGCTCAGGGGGACCGAAAGGGGCTGGCTTCGAAGGTGGACAAATGCCGCTCCAGCGGCGAATTCCGAAACGGGGATTTACGAATAATTTCGGAGCCGAGTTTGCGATTGTGAACCTTGATGTCATTGAAAAGCTGAGATCGGAAGGCACAGTAACCCCCGAGTTGCTGATTGAACGCGGCATCATTAAGGACCTGAAGAACGGACTCAAGGTGCTCGGAAATGGCACTCTTCTGGGCCCGGTCACAGTAAAGGCCGATGCTTTCAGCTCTTCTGCCTCGACAAAGATTGAGGCAGCAGGTGGAAAGGTGGAGGTGCTCTAGGTTGAACTTCCTTTCACGCGTACAAAATATTTTTAAGGTCGAAGAGCTCAAAAGCCGTATTTTCTTTACTCTTGCTCTTCTTACAGTTTATCGAATTGGCTGCCATATTCCCACCCCGGGTATTAATGGCGAGGAGTTGAGCAAGTTTCTCTCTCAAAGTGCCGGCGCCTTTATGGGTTTTTTTGATATGTTCTCTGGCGGCGCGCTCTCACGGGTTACAATATTTGCCCTCGGCATCATGCCGTATATTAGCGCATCCATTATTATGCAGCTTCTTACTGTTGTTATCCCGTCGATCGGTAAACTGGCGAAAGAGGGTGAGGCGGGCAGAAAGAAAATCGTTAAATATACGCGATATGGTACCGTGCTGATCAGCGCTATACAGTCTTTTGGTATTGCCGCCGGACTCGAGAAGATGCAGAACGGTCTTTTTGTGCAGAATCCGGGTATCGCATTCAAGCTCATAACGATGATCACACTTACTTCTGGCACGGCGTTCATAATGTGGCTAGGTGAGCAGATCACGGAGCGAGGCATCGGCAATGGCATCTCCCTTATCATTTTTGCGGGGATTGTTGCCAGGTTCCCGAATGCTATCATCAGCACGGTTCGCCTGGTCCAGGCAGGGGAGTTGAACCTGTTCTTTGTAGTATTCCTCGTTGTGATGATGGTCGCGGTTGTTGCTGCGATTATTCTCCTCGAGCGAGGACAAAGAAAGATACCAGTGCAGTATGCAAAGCGAGTTGTCGGTAGGAAGGTCTACGGCGGCCAATCGACCCATCTTCCTCTTAAGATCAACACCGCAGGGGTTATCCCGCCGATCTTCGCTTCATCCATTATTATGTTTCCGGCAACGGTTGCGGGCTTTATAGAGATTCCGTGGGTTCAGACTTTTGCGAAGCAGCTTTCTCCGGGAACCATAGTGTACACACTTTTGTATGTTGGCATGATCTTCTTTTTCGCCTATTTTTATACTGCCATTGTATTTAATCCTGTTGATATAGCTGATAATTTGAAGAAATACGGGGGGTTTATACCCGGTATCAGGCCCGGTCAGAAGACTTCAGAGTATCTCTACCGCGTTCTTTCTCGGCTGACCTTCGTCGGGGCGATTTATCTTGCAATTGTCTGCGTAATCCCGGAGGTGTTGATCCAGAAATTTAATGTTCCTTTTTATTTCGGAGGCACATCGCTCCTTATTGCCGTGGGCGTTGCTTTGGATACGGTCTCCCAGATAGAGTCGCATCTCGTTACCCGCTCCTATGAAGGGTTCTTAAAAAAGGGAAGGCTCAGAGGAAGAAAGAGCTAGGCAGAAGCATAAATAACGTAGGTACTTCTGCTGTTGACGATACGAATAATATTGAGTGCCACGTGATTATCCTGAAATCACCTCAGGAGATAGAGGTCATGGCAAGAGCGGGTGAAATTGTCGCCGACGTCATGAAAGCACTGCAGGATGTCATCACCGAGGGGGCAACAACGAGAGAGTTGGAGCAGTTTGCTGACGAGCGGATACGGCGACTCGGAGGTAAATCGGCATTCAAGGGGTACAGAGGATATCCTGCGAGCATCTGTACTTCGGTCAATGAAGTAATTGTGCACGGAATCCCTTCGTCGCGGAAATTGAAAGATGGGGATATCATCAGTGTCGATATTGGAGTATATTACGAAGGCTTCTTTGGAGATGCCGCCTATACGTTTTCCGTTGGTGACGTTGACCCGGAAACATCAAAACTCCTGAGAGTGACCGAGGAGGCACTGTTCCTTGGCATAGGCATGGCTGTTGAGGGCAACAGATTGTATGACATCTCCCATGCAATTCAGGAGCATGTCGAGAAACACGGGTTCTCGGTTGTGAGAACTTTTGTAGGGCATGGCATAGGTAGGCAGCTTCATGAGGAGCCCCAGGTCCCAAATTTCGGGGCCGCGGGACAAGGCCCCAGATTGCGGCAGGGTATGACCCTCGCGATAGAGCCGATGGTGAACGCCGGGACCTTTGATGTTAGAATCCTCGACGATGGATGGACTGCGGTAACGCAGGATGGTAAGCGATCGGCTCATTTTGAGCATACCATTGTTGTGATGCCGGACGTGGCAAGAATATTGACTAATCTCAGCTAGAGCGGGTATAATTTTTGTTTCATGGCAAAAGAAGATAATATCGAAGTCCAAGGCACCATTATTGAGACGCTTCCTAACGCTATGTTCAGGGTGGAACTTGAAAACGGCCAGGTCATTCTTGCATATGTTTCCGGTAAGATGCGCATGAATTTCATCAAGATTCTGCCCGGGGACAAGGTGACCATTGAACTTTCTCCATATGATCTGACCAAGGGCAGAATCACATACAGGTTTAAATAGGGGAAAGGAGTCATAGAATGAAGGTTTGTTCGTCAGTAAAGCCAATCTGCTCGAAATGCAGGGTGATAAAGAGAAAAGGTGTTATCAGAATTATTTGTGAGAACCCGAAGCATAAACAGCGTCAGGGTTAAAGAAGGCAAGGAGGTTTACATTGGCAAGAATCGCCGGAGTTGATCTGCCTAAGAATGAACGCGTTGAAGTAGGTCTCACGCGCATCTTCGGTATTGGACGTGCACTTTCCAGCAAGATACTCGAGGAGGTCGGGGTAAATCCCGATATCAGAGTTAAGGATCTTACGGATGAGGACACGGTGAAGATTAGGGCTGTACTGGAGAGGGATTATCGGGTAGAAGGTGACCTTCGTCGTGATATCTCCATGAGCGTGAAGCGGCTGACCGATATCGGCTGTTACCGGGGCAGCAGACATAGGACTGGTCTGCCGGTCAGGGGGCAGCGAACGAAGACGAATGCTCGTACAAGAAAAGGCCCGCGGAAGGCTGTGGTAGGAAAGAAGAAGGAGGCATAACAGATGGCTCAGAAGAAGCGCGGCGTTAAGAGGGACAAGAAAAGCATCAGCAGTGGTGCTGCGTATATTCAGGCTACATTCAACAACACCATTGTGACGATCACGGATCCAATAGGTGGTGTCATTACATGGGCGAGCTCAGGTAATCTTGGGTTCAAAGGATCCCGGAAGGGAACCCCCTATGCCGCTCAAATGGCTGCCGAAGCTGCGGCAAAAAAGGCCATTGATGCGGGCATGAAGCAAGTGGACGTTTACGTGAAAGGTCCGGGAGCAGGAAGGGAGTCAGCGATCCGAGCGCTTCAGGCAGCAGGGCTTGATATCAATCTAATTAAAGATGTGACTCCTGTACCCCACAATGGATGCAGGCCGCCAAAGAGAAGGAGAGTGTAACTTGGCAAGATATTCTGATGCATTATGCAGGATCTGTCGGCGGGAGACTGAAAAACTGTTCCTCAAGGGGGATCGGTGTTATACAGAGAAATGCTCTATTGAAAGGAGGCAGTATCCTCCGGGACAGCACGGGCAGCGGAGAGGGAAACTTTCTGACTACGGCGTGCAGCTGAGAGAGAAACAGAAAGTCAGAAAAATTTACGGACTGCTGGAAGCTCAGTTCAGGAGTACTTTTGAGCGGGCAGAGCGAAAGAAGGGGGTAACCGGCGAGATCCTGCTTCAGCTTCTTGAAGCACGACTTGATAACGTTGTATACCGGATGGGATTCGCTCCTAATAGGAACAGCGCTCGACAGCTTGTAAATCACGGTCATTTTCTTGTCAATGGTAGGAAGGTGACCATTCCCTCATGTGTGCTTCGTGTAGGCGATGTGGTGGAAGTCAAAGAAGCGAGCAGGAACATGGCTGTCATAACGGACAGCATATCGAAGACAGAGCATCGGGGTCTGCCTGCATGGCTTGAATTGGACCCCCAGAATTTTAAGGGGAAGATCCTTCAGTTGCCGACGCGCGAAGACATTCAGCTGACGGCGAATGAGCAGTTAATTGTCGAACTCTATTCGAAGTAGCACCGGCACCTGCATTCATCGCCGGCATAAAATATCAAGTATTAACGAACTATAAATATTGAGGCACACGGGAGGCCTGATGAACCTGAAGAGAAAAGGCTTTCAGCTACCTGAAAAGATCAGGTTTGATGAAGAGACGTTGACAGACACATACGGTAAGGTGATTGTAGAGCCGCTTGAGCGCGGGTATGGAACGACTGTTGGAAACGCGCTGCGAAGGGTGATTCTTTCCTCTCTCGAGGGAGCTGCCATTACTGCGGTAAAGATCTCCGGAGCCCTTCATGAATTTTCATCTATCAACGGCATTAAGGAAGATGTTATTGATATCATTCTTAATCTGAAGAAGTTGCGGTTTAAGTTTTACGGTGATGGCACGAAGATTGCGGCTTTCGATGTAAAGGGACCTGCTCAGGTTACCGGCGCTGATCTCCAGTGCGACTCTACTATTGAGATGCTCACACCAAAGCAGGAGGTTGCAACGCTCGACAAAGATACGAGATTCAACGCAGAGGTGCATATCAGAAAAGGGAAGGGATATCTTTCCTCAGAATACGGCAAGGAAGACCTTCCCGTAGGCATGATTGCTGTCGATGCGGTTTTTTCTCCAATCACGAAGGTGAACTACTCGGTCGAAAAAACGAGAGTCGGCCGGGCTACGGATTTCGACCGTCTCATCCTTGAAATCTGGACCGACGGCAGTATTACGCCGCAGAAGGCTCTTTCGCAGGCAGCTTCAATCCTTATTGAGCACTTGGACCTGTTTATAGCTGATGAAGAATACATCGACAGCTCTTCAGAAATAGCAGCTGCAGCTGCTGAAGTCGGCGGTAATGTTTCATCAAATCCGAACCTTTTCAAGACGGTTGATGAACTCGAACTTTCGGTGCGCTCATATAATTGTCTGAAGAATGCGGATATCAAGACTATCGCGGAACTCGTGCAGAAGACGGAACCGGAGATGCTCAAGACCAAGAATTTTGGCAGGAAGTCTCTCAATGAAATCAAAGAAATTCTGGGAAAAATGGGCCTCCATCTCGGCATGAAGATTGACCTTGATGCCGTCAATAAATAACAGCATTAAGGAGCGGAGGAAATAGGGAATGCGTCACAAGGTAGATGGAAGGCTTTTTGGAAGGCCTTCGAACCAGAGGAAGGCACTGTTACGTGGGATCGTTACGTCTCTCTTCGAAAATCAGAGAATTGAAACGACCGTCGCAAAGGCAAAGGAGGCGAAGAGAATTGCTGAAAGGATGATCTCCTTTGGTATAAAAGGGGACCTCCACTCAAAGCGTCAGGTGCTCTCATATGTCACTGACCGGACTGCTGCAACCAAGCTGTTCAATGAGATTGCCCCCCGCTTTACGGGGAGGAATGGCGGCTATTTGAGGCTTGTCCAGACGAGGCAGCGGCTCAGGGACTCTGCTCCTATGGCAATTCTAGAATTTGTCGATTACGAAGAGGTGAAGAAACCAAAGGGTAAGGCTGCGAAGACACAAAAGGCTGAAAAAGCTGATAAGAAGGACTGATGCAAGACGTGTTTGTCGGCATAGGGATTGTGGCAGCATGGATAATTCTCCAGTTTGTTGTTCTCCCGCGTCTTGGCGTCCCTACCTGAGCCGTTCCAGACCCCAAGGTCTCGGGAAAGGCCAAAAAAAAGTGCAAATAACGAGGGCTCGCAAGAGCCCTTTTCCTTTTCTTCCGGAATAGAGAGCATTCATCTTTTCTTGTATCCTACGTTACGTGCGGCACCCCATTCTGATTCGCATGCGCCTTGTCCAGAAGTGGGTAAAATGCTTGTCAGTGAATTTTGAGATAGGGTATACTAACAAACCAAACAGATTTTGCATTCATCTCTAGAAACATGCGCATCGAAAAAATCGAACTTATAGGATTCAAGTCTTTCGCAGACAAAACCCTGTTCAGCCTTCACCCGGGCATAACGTGTATTGTCGGTCCCAATGGATGCGGCAAGAGCAATATCGTTGATGCTTTCCGCTGGGTTCTCGGGGAGCAGAGCGCAAAGAGTCTTAGAGGCGAGAAGATGGAAGAGGTCATCTTCAACGGATCGGTATCCAAAAAGCAGAAGGGCTTGGCGGAGGTGACGCTTCTCGTTTCAGGTCTTAATACGGCATCGCTGCAGGGTAACGGAGGTGACCCTTCGGATATGGTGTCGGTTACTCGTCGGCTCTTTCGCTCGGGCGAGAGCGAATACTTGATCAACAAACAGCCGTGCAGACTGAAGGATATCAAGGATGTGTTCCTTGATACGGGGCTGGACTTTAAGAGCTATTCAATCCTTGAACAGGGCAGAATAGGGGCTATCCTAAATTCCAAACCCCTTGAGAGAAGGTTTATTATTGAGGAAGTAGCCGGGGTCATGAAGTATAAGGTGAGGAAGGCTGAGGCCCTTTCGAAGCTTGAATCTTCCCGCGTCAATCTTGCACGTGTCAGTGACATCATCACAGAGGTCAGAAAACAGATCAATATCCTTGATCGTCTTGCCAAGAAGGCTGAACGGTATAAGAAACTTCAGGCAGAGTTGAATGCGATAGAGCTGAAGATGGCCCGCAGAGAATATCAGAATGTTACCGATTCCCTTGCTGCATTAAACGAGGAGTATGGTGCACTTAAGGAAAAAGAAGCGGTAATTGGTGCTGAGATTACAGAAATCGAAAACCGGACGCAGATGAGAAGGATCGATCTCGTCGAACGGGAAAAGGCGCTCGATATCGTGCAGAAGGAATTTCAGACCATCGAGAGGGATATCGCTGAACTGAACAGGTGTATCGCCGTGAGGAGGCAGGATATCAGCAACTCTGAGGAGTTTCAGGGGCGTCTTGTCGAACAGGCGGATGAGGTAGAGCAGCGCATGGCGGCACTTGCTTCCAAGTATGTCGAACTGGGCGCAAGCAGCGTAAGAATCTCCGAAGAAATTGAGGCGGCTGGGGCTGTGCTCAGGGAAAAGGCTGCCCTGCTAAAGGAGATCGAGCAGGAGCTTGCAGATAAAGAGGATGCGATCGAGGAGAAGAGGCGCTTAATTTTTAGACTTTCCGAGGATATCAGCAGTGCGAGAAATGAGATGTCCCGACATCAGAATGCTCTTGAATCATTGGAGAAAAAAGAAACAATTGCCATGCGTGAATCTGAAGAGGCGAGGGAGATGCTGAAGGAAGTGGATGCCGCGATCATAGCTGGCGAAGCGGAGATACTCGGAAGGAATAATGAAGCCCTTTTGTTGAAAGAAAAAAAAGAAGTTCTTGGCCGCGAGCTCTCCTCCCAGAAAGCTGCATTTGAAATATCCACCAGAACCCTTGCTACAGTTCGAGAAGAATTTGCATCCCTTGTATCTCGACTCGACTCGCTTAAAGAGATCATCCTGGATAAGCCTACGAGGGAGCTCCTATCAGAAGGTGGCACGATTCGGCTCAAGGCGCCTGTCTCTGATGTTATCGAAGTTCAGGCTGCGTATGAAAAAGCCGTTGAAAATGCGCTTTTTGAGAAAGCGGAATCATTTGTCGTCGAGTCCGGGGAGGACATCCTGCAGGCGATAGAGTCGCTGAAGGGTAAATCCTTGGGCAAAACATCTTTCATCGCTCTTTCCCCTCCGCCAGCCACATTGCCCGGCGAGGTACCCGGGGGCATTTTGGGAGTGGCTCTCGACTTTGTGCGCGTCAGAGAAGGTTATGAGAAGGTTGCGGAAAATCTTCTTGGTAATATCCTCCTTGTTTCCGATTTGCGTGCTGCTCTGGAACTGAGGCAAAGTTCCGACCGTTTTTTGCTTGTTACCGTCGCGGGAGAAGTAGTTGACCTCTCCGGCGCCGTAATTGTGGGCGGAGAGAGGGGGATATTCCGCAGGAAGCGTGAAATGCGTGAGTTAGAGCAACAGATCGCGGAGAAGAGGGCTGCTATTGAAGCAGGAAATCTGGAGGTACGGTGTGTTCAGGAATCAATGATATCAAAAGACGAAGAGATACGGACAGTTGAGGCTGCTCTTCACGAATTCGAGAAGGAAATTTCGCTGGCGCGATTGACCGTAGAGAATTATCTTACAGACAAAGAAAGGGTCAGTAGGAAACTGTCATTCCTTGCCTTGGAACTTGAGCAGGTGGTCACGGAAATAGAGATGACCAGGAGACTGGTTGAACAGGCTGAGGCGGAGGTGCGCTCTTTGGAATCAGGAAAGAGCATGATAGAGATCGAACTGCAGGGGCTACAGGAAGGTATCACGCTAAAGAAGGATGAGAAGGAAAGGCTCCGCTCCGAAGTAACCGAGCTTAGGTTGGAGGCTGCAGCAAACCGCGAGCGGCTTGATGCGGCGCGGAATGAGATGGAAGCCTCCACAAAGACAAGCGAGGAGCTGGTCAGGAAAAAGAAAGAGATCCAGGATGAGATATCCTCGGTGCGCGCAAGAATATCACAGAGGTTGGTGGAGATCGGCGAACATGAGACGAACCTTCAGGAATTTGCAGGCCGCGCGGATGCGCTGGGGCAGGACATTGGTAGACGCAAAGAAAACATAGCACAGGAGAACGAGGAGCTTCTTGCGGTCGAGCGTGATCTGAAGTCTCTCAGGCAAAGGGCTTCAGCCGTCACCGCAAGGATAGCAGAGCTCGATGTCGCACGCGCCGAACATAAGATGAAGATCGGGAACATTGCGGCGAACATCAGGAACAACTTCGGGGAAGATATAGCTCAGATGGAGCTCGCCGACATTAGCCCTGAGGAAGCAACGAGAGCTGATGAACTCAAGGCCAAGATTCAGGAGATCGGCCCGGTGAATCTCGGGACACTTGACGAATACGAGGAGTTGCGGACGCGTTATGAGTTCATGACGAGACAGCAGGAGGATTTGAGCAAGTCGATTGCCGAGCTTGAAGAGGCCATAGCAAAAATCAATAGCACAACGAGGAAAAAGCTTCGGGAGGCTTTCGATATGCTCAGGACCAAGTTTGCGGAAGTGTTTACCACGCTTTTCGGTGGGGGGAGAGCGGAACTGGTGCTTACAGATGAGGGTAATATCCTCGAAACGGGGCTCGACATCATTGCGCAACCCCCCGGAAAGAGGATCCAGAACATCCATCTCCTGTCCGGTGGTGAGCAGGCCCTGACCGCACTCGCTCTCCAGTTTGCAAGTTTTCTGATCAAACCTACACCGCTCTGCATTCTCGATGAGGCTGATGCACCCCTTGACGAATCGAATACGGAAAGATATTCGCGCATGCTTCAAGGACTTGCGCAGGATACCCAGTTTATTGTCGTTACGCATAACAGGACCACCATGGGCGTAGCACAGCATTTATATGGAATCACAATGGAGGAAGCGGGGGTCTCAAAGGTTATCTCCATGCAGTTTGCAGAGGTCTGAGATGGATAAGAGAAGTGCGAAACGGCTCTCCGTAGAAGGACAGGTTTCCGGCAAGATGGCGCTGGTCGAAAGCCTTGAGGTAGAAGATATCAGTATGACCGGTATCCGCTTCAAGAGTATGAGGCGCGTTGGTATGAACAGCCGTCACCGGATAAGGATTGAGCACGGCGACGTTTCGATAGTCCTCAAAGGAAGTATCGTAAGATCTATCTTCAAGGGTCTGCAGCATCTGGAAGCGAAGAGCGTGCCGGTATATGAGGTCGCCATGCACTTTGAAGGCCTGTCTGTCCAGGAGGCGCAGACCCTCGAGAGGCTTATGAGTATTCTTGCTCATGAATAGCTTCCCTGATCTTCTTCCCGGAAAAGTGTCCATTGCTCCAGAAGATCTCCTTTGCTACGGTTTTGACGCCTCGGGGTTGGATGCATGCCCTATGGCTGTTGTATGGGTGGAGGACGTGTTCGACGTCGTCAAGGTCATGCAGTATGCCTATGATCACGATATTCCCGTTGTTCCGCGCGGGGCAGGATCAGGCATGACCGGAGGCTCGGTTCCTGCCAAAGGTGCCATTGTTGTAAGCACGGAAAGAATGAACCGGATTCTTGAGGTTAATAAAGAGGATCTTTCGGTTTTGGTAGAGCCCGGCGTGATTAATGGAAGACTGCAGCGTGAACTCGAACGGTACGGACTGTTCTATCCCCCAGATCCCTCAAGCCTTAATTTCTGCACCATCGGCGGCAACGTTGCAGAGAATGCCGGCGGTGCACGTGCACTCAAATATGGTGTGACAAGGGATTATGTCCTTGGCTTAGAGGCGGTGCTTCCCGATGGTAGGATCATAACGACCGGTGTCAACACGGCAAAGGGGGTGGTTGGTTATGATCTCACCAGACTTCTTGTCGGGTCGGAAGGCACGCTCGCCATGATAACGAAGATACGACTCAAGGTGCTTCCTCTGCCTGAGGCTGTTATAACGCTCCTTGCTCTTTTCAAGAGGGGTGAAGATGCCGGAGAGACCGTTCAGTACATCATCTCAGAAGGGATCCTGCCACGGGCACTGGAATTCCTCGACGCAGAGACCATACGTGCTGTGGAGAGCTATAAGACGGTGGGGCTTCCAGATGATACGGAGGCGATGCTGCTCATTGAGCTTGACGGAGCCCCTGCTGTCATCACGCGCGATGCAGAGAATATATCGGTGCTCTGCAGGAAGCTTGGCGGAGAGGTCATCATGGCAGAGAACGAACTCGCACGCGTGAAGCTCTGGGAATCACGTCGTGCGGTCTCTCCCGCACTTTTTCATATCAGTCCGACGAAGATTAATGAGGATATTGTGGTGCCGAGGAGCAGGCTGGCGGACATGCTCAAAAGGCTGAAGATGCTTTCCGAAAGCACGGGGATCAGGATCGTAAATTTCGGTCATGCGGGAGACGGGAATATTCACGTGAACCTTATGGTGGACAGGACAATAAAGAAAGAGTACGAAAGGGCGCAAAAACTTGTTGAGAAAATATTCAGGATTACCCTTGAATTGGGGGGAACCATATCAGGCGAGCATGGTGTCGGACTTACAAAGCAGAACTATATAACCATGGAAATCCATCCTGCTGAGCTTGATCTCATGAAAAAGATCAAACAGATATTTGACCCGAAAAATCTGCTGAATCCCGGCAAGATATTCCCCTGAGAAGAATGATATGCAGGATGTTCTTTCCATAATGGCAGTCATTTCTGGTGCGTGTTATGTCTTCGGCTATTATCGAACTGCCTTTGTACTTGCGGGACTTCTGCTTCAGATCAGCTACCTTGTGTTGCGGGGCATAGCCCTTGATCGTCTGCCGCTCGTCGGACCTCATGATACGCTTTTTTTCCTGTCAACGGCTATCGTGCTCTTTATGCTTCCTGTTGTGCGAAAGACAAGGGGGCCGAAGACGGTTCTGCATGCCGCCATCGGCATGGCACTCTTTTTTATGGGGCTGGCCTTTTTCTTTAAACCGCACAATAGTCCGCTCCCCCCGGTGCTCAGGACGTTCTGGTTCGAGACCCATGTCGCATTCTCGTTCTTTTCCTATGCCCTCTTCGGGCTTGCCGCACTTTTCGGTATGGTGTCCCTCATCAGCGGAAACCCTGAGCAGGAGGCTATCCAGTATAAGATGGTGCTGGTCGGCTACTGTTTTTTTTCGGTAGCCATGGTGTTCGGTGGCATCTGGGCGTATCTGGCGTGGGGAACATACTGGCTCTGGACTCCCAAGGAACTCTGGACGGTAATCCTCTGGCTCTTTTACAGCTTCTATCTGCATGCGCGGCTTAGGCAGTGGTGGATGGGCAGACCCCTTGCCGTGCTTGCCGTTGCAGGATTTATTATTGTCATGTTCACCTATCTCGGCGTCAGCCTCTTTATGAAGAGCTCGCATTCTTTTTGAAGTAGGAAAATAGGAATATGAAATTGTGCAGCCGTTAAAAAGAATACTGGAATTTCTCGTATCACTACGGACCGCAGTCTGGCTTATCTTGATACTTATCTGCCTCCTGTTGTTCGGATCTTTTATCATGCCGGCGCACGACGAATTCCTCGCCCTCCATACGGTCGCTCTTTTTGCATGGATGCAGGAAGTGCCGATTAGCATTACCTGGTGGCTCTGGGCATCCATCGGTGTACTTATCCTGCTCGCAGCGAATACCGTTGTCTGCAGCGTCGAATCGGTTGTGAGGAAAAAGGGTGCGCGGCAATGGCTGCTCATCATATCGCCCCAGGTCATGCATGTGGGGTTTCTCCTCATCCTGCTTGCACATGTGGTGAGCTCATATGGCAGCTTCAAGTCCGTTACCTTTGCATACCGTGATGCAGTATTGCGGCTTCCCAACAGCCTTGAAGTCAAGTTCAAGAGGGTTCAGGCTGATATCGATCCGGCAGGGTACATTACGAACTGGTCAGCTGATATAGAATACTTCAAAGACGGGCGTTATCTTGCCACAGACAGAATCCTGCCCAACAGCCCTTCGTTCAGGAGTGGCATTGGCATCTACATCAAAACCGTAAAGGTATCGCCGTTTCCTATGGCCATGATTGAGGTGAGCAAAGAACCTGGAGCCCCGTGGGCGCTTACCGGCAGCGCCATGTTCATTGTCGGCATGGTGACACTTTTGGTGATGAAAATAGCCAGGGAGGAAGAGCCTCTTGCGCCGTGAGTCGGCGGGTTCACTCGTCCCTACTGTTTCTTGACAAACAATCCGTGCAGTCCCTATAATCTCTGAAATTATGGACGATCATCTGCAGGAAGTCTATGAGCTGGGAAAAAAATTGTTTGAAGAGGGAAAGTACCATGAGGCCGAGCCGCTTCTCCGTGAGGTCATCCGGATAAACCCCCGCTATGCCGATGTGCAAAACAAGCTTGGTGTCATCAGCAACCTTAATGGAGACCTCAAAGCAGCTGTAGATCACTTTGAGAAGGCAGTTGAGCTCAACCCCCGCTATACAGAGGCTTCCCTAAACCTTGCCATTACCTATAACGACCTTGGCGAATTCAAGAGGGCTCAGGAGGTCTTTACCGTTGCTGCACAGCTCGCCCATCCCGGCCCGAACGTCATAGATCCTTTCATTGCGGGAAAGCTTGCGAATGAGCACTACCGGGTCGGCAATATATATCTCGAGTTTAATATGAATGACGAGGCAACTGAAGAGTACCAGAAGGCGATCAAACTCCATCCAAAGCTTGCTGATGTGCATACTAAGCTGGGCATCGCGCTCCGGAACATGGGCAAGATGGAAGAGGCAATTGTGCACTTCGTGAAGGCAAAGGTCATTAACCCTAACTATGGGCCTGCCTGGGTTCAGCTGGGATTAAGCTATTATATGGAGGGTCTCTCCGGACTTGCGTTTGAAGAATGGCAGAAGGCCCTTGAATACAATCCGAACCTGAAGGAAGCCGAAAATTACCTCAAGCTCTTGAAAAAAGAGGAAAAATAACTCGCTGTGTCCCTGCTTGCTGTAAGGGATCTCAATATCTTCTTCAAATCTTCTGCTCGACCGATAAAGGTTGTTTCAGACCTGAATTTTGATATTGCCGAGTCCGAGATATTTGGACTTGCAGGAGAGAGCGGCTGCGGGAAAAGCATCACCGCCCTTTCGATACTGGGCATTCTTCCCTCGCTTGCCTATGCCGCCGGAGAGATATCCTTCAGGGGTAAGGATCTGCTCAGGGCTGACAGCGAGTCTATGCGGCGCATCCGCGGCAGTGAGATTTCAATGATCTTCCAGGAGCCTATGACATCCCTGAATCCCGTGCTTAGCATCGGGTATCAAGTTGCTGAAGTGCTTATGACGCATAAGAGCATGAGGAAAAGAGACGCCATGGACAGGGCAGTGGAGCTCCTCAGGACGGTACGAATACCGTCCCCGGAAGTGCGCATCAAGGAATATCCTCACCAGATGTCCGGGGGCATGAGACAGCGTGTCATGATTGCTATGGCAATAGCATGCAACCCAGCATTGCTCATCGCGGATGAACCGACAACCGCTCTCGATGTAACCATTCAGGCCCAGATCCTTGAACTGATCCAGGGGTTGCGTGCCGAGAGAAAGATGTCGATCCTTTTCATTACGCATGATCTCGGCATCATATCGGAAAACGCTGCTCGGGTCGGCATCATGTATGCGGGCAGGATTTTGGAGCTTTCTGTGACCGACAGTATCTTCAGAAATCCCCGCCACCCGTACACCATGGGGCTTCTCGACTCGCTGCCAAAGCAGAAGGGAAAAAGCCTCACGCCCATCCCCGGTTTTGTACCGAGACCTGAAAAGCTCCCGCCCGGTTGCAAATTCTCTGACCGGTGCAGATACGCACGGGAACAGTGCAGATCGGCAGAACCGGAGTTAGTAGAGATCACATCCGGCCATCATGTGCGGTGCATCAGAGCGGAAGAGATAACATGGAACTCCTAAATGTTCATAATCTCATAAAGCACTTCGACGTGCGCAAGGCTCTTGGGGGCGAAAAGCAGGTTTTGAAGGCTGTAGACGGTGTCAGTTTCACGATTGATGATGACACGGTCATGGCCTTGGTCGGGGAGAGCGGATGCGGTAAATCTACCGTCGCCCGTCTTGTGCTCAGACTTATCAATCCAACATCGGGAACAGTGCGTTTTAGGGGGAGGGATGTTTTCGGTCTTGACAGGAAGGAACTCAAGGCATTCAGAAAATCCGTTCAGATAATTTTTCAGGACCCATTTGCATCCTTAAATCCGCGGAGAACAGTTTTTGATACGGTTTCAGAGCCACTGATTATTCATAAGCTTGTACCGCGCGTGGAGATGAAGGTGCGTGTTGAGGGCATCCTGGAAATGGTGGGACTTGGTCCCGAGGTCCTTTACCGCTATCCCCATGAATTTAGCGGCGGGCAGCGGCAGCGAATCTGCATCGCACGGGCGCTTGCAGTTTCACCAGAACTGATAGTCGCTGATGAACCGCTTTCAGCCCTTGACGTTTCGATTCAGGCCCAGATCCTTAATCTGTTGCAGGATCTGAAGAGCAGGCTGCGCATCTCATTTCTTTTTATCAGTCACGATCTGCGGGTGGTGCAGTATATCAGTGACATGGTCGGTGTGATGTATCTCGGTAAAATAGTCGAATATGCAAAGACGGAAGAGCTTTTCCTGCGGCCGCTACATCCGTACACTGAGGTGTTGCTGGCATCTGCTCCGAAAGTTTTTCACCGCCACGAGTCAACAGTGAAAGCTGAAATATCAGCGCATTCAATGACAAGGGGCAGCCGGCCAATCTATTTCGGTGATGTGCCGAGTCCCATCAGCATCCCATCGGGATGTCCTTTTCACCCGCGCTGTCCGAAGCGCTTCGACCCATGCACAAGAATTGTGCCGGAGCTTAAGGAAAACGACGGGAGGCGTGTCGCGTGCCATCTCTGGAATCCCTATGCGCAATCCTAAACAAGAGGCAGGTGCCCACGTATCTCATATCTGAAGTTCAATTCAAGAAGGAAGGTCTTCGTTCCGACCGAGATGATAGCGGAATATTATTGGGCGTTTGATGGCAACAGCTTCTCTATTTTCTTCCTTACGACGGGATCGGTCCAGTCTTCTTCCCCGTAAAACTTCTCAGCGATTATACCGTTTCTATCAATAAGGAAGGTGGTCGGCATAGAAAAGACATGATATTGTCTGGTGACGGCCTTATCGTCGTCAAAGAGAACCGGGAAATCAAGGTGGTTCTTGGCAAGAAAGTCTTTGACTGTCGACAAGGAATTATCTGTTGAAACGGCAATCACTTCTAATCCCTGAGCGCGCATCTCATTGTAGAGCTTATTCATGGATGGCATTTCTGCTTTGCAGGGAGGGCACCAGGTGGCCCAGAAATTGATAAGTACGACCTTTCCCTTGAGGGAAGAAAGCGCGAGGGTTTTCCCATGTATATCCTTCAGGGTAAAGTCAGGGGCTTTGCTCGGGGTATTCGTTTCCGCATCAGCAGAGGCTGCCGAGCCCTTGCCCTGCCCCGGAGAAGGATGCGGCCCCATGGCAAGGAGTAGGAAAAGAGGAACGATGAAAATAAACCTTGTAATGCACATATTCATGAACCGTGTTATCATTTTACTTTTTCTAACGGACAATATCAATGGAAGCTTTCTCCCCCTTCCTTTTCTTTCATGTATTGTCTCAGCACGAATATCGCCTCTTCAATGTGGTTGGTATGGGGTAGGGTCGCTATGATGCGTTCAATATGGCCCTGTTCTTTAGCAAGCCGAAAGGAGGCAGGGAAGTTAAGGTCGTACATCCAGGTGAGCTGCATGATGCTGAAATCATGCAGTGTTTTCAGCAGCGAAAGAGTCGCAAGCCTCTTTTCTGCAAGGCAGGCGACAACGGCATCGGTAAAACCGGGACTATCAGGCAGGCCGAGTCCTGCCGCTGACTCCCGTTCCGAATTATCCCTTTCGTGATATTCTGCGAAGACCCTCCATATATCGAGCTTGTCAGCATCCCGGATCAGTTTCAGAAAGAAGATTGTCTCAGCATCAAGTCCGTCTGGGACAGCGAAAGCATTATGAAATCGGACTGCATTCGTGATGATCTCCCGCTCCCGATCAGGCAGGTCGCTTAGGACTCGTTCATTTCTGATTACCTCTGTACCGAGCCTGCCATGGTTCACGGAGATGCTGTCCCGAAACGTTTTATATTGCGCATATTGGGGGAAACGCCCGATGTCATGCAGGAGCCCGATAGCTTCTGCAATCATGATCTTGTTCCTATTCCTCAGCAGCGTCTGCGACAGGGTGAGCATGTTGGCGGCTACATGATAGGTATGAGATTCTTTAAGAACAATATTCCGGTGATCCCTATCATTCGCAGAATGAAACTTTCTGCAGTAATTCGCTAACCACTGCCGCAGGTTGAGGAGGGCGATGGCATCCATGGAGAAAAAGTCTACGCTACTTCGGCTCCACCGGATAGCCAGCATTCAGCCATTCATACCAACCGCCCTTGAGCGCATATACCTTGGTGAAGTTTCTCTTCAGGAGCATCCGTGCCGTCCAAGCACTGGTGCGTTCGTCAGGTCAACTGCAGTAAAGCACAATAGTCTTGTCTTTCGGATACTTAGCAGCCCACGACGAGAATTCATCAGCTTCCTCCCATGTGGCTCCCGAGATCTTTTTGTCAGACTTTATCCACTCTTTTTCCGTTCGGACATCTATGACGATAAGGTCAGGATTTCCCAACATGCCACGGAGTTCATCTTTCGTGATTCGAGGAACGTCAGCAGCAGATGAAGATATTGCCAGTCCTGCCAGAAAGAGGAACACGACCAATATGGGCAATGCAATGTAAGACTTTTTCATCATGGGGACCTCGCTTTAGCCGAATTATCGTTGCTTTATTATAGCGCATCTTGCGGGCGCAGGGGAAAAGCAGCAGACAGGCAGATGGTATAATGTAAAACATGGAAAGGCATCGACCGCATACCGTTCCCCGTTATGTCATGTATATGTTTTTCATGCTCGGACTCATTTCGGCGATCGCTTTCAGGGCTATTATTGTCTTTCAGCATATAGAACCGCGATGGGTACGTTCTGTGTGGTATGTCGGGACGATTGGCTATTTTCTTTTCTTTCTATATCGCTATATGATTTCCAAGAAACGGAAGCATGCTATTGAGACCTTCCGGCTTATCGAAAAGCTCAGAGGAAATGCCTGCCTTGAGGCAGAGGACAGAGAAGTCGTTCTCTATCTGCTTTCATCCATCAGATTTTCTCTTGAGGATATGAACTATGCGCTGATCTTTATCCTCTCGATTATCGCCATCGGAGCTGATATTGTTCTGACGGCAATGAAGTAGTCAATCCCATTTTCGCCGCTGCGGATGGTGCTGCTATGAAGAAAAACATTTTTTTAACCGGAGCTCCTTCATCCGGAAAAACAACGGTCATCAAGAAAGTGATCGAACGACTTCCGTGCCCTGCCAATGGATTCTACACGGAAGAAGAACGAGTTGGCGGAAGACGTACTGGTTTCGTCATGAAGACCCTCGATGGCAGAAGAGGTTATCTTGCCCATGAAGGCATTCATTCCAGCCTCCATATTCGGCGGTATGGAGTGAGCATCGAGAATATTGAGACCATCGCGGTACCATCTCTTACGCCCGTCGGAAATAATGTCATAATCCTTGATGAGATAGGAAAAATGGAATGCTTCTCCGCATCATTCAAACGGGCTACTCTAGCGGCGCTCGATTCAGGCAATCCGGTCATCGGCACTATTACGCTGGGTGGCGATGCATTTATCATGAGGATAAAAAACAGAGCTGACATACAGATACATGAGGTGAGCCCGGAAAACAGGGATTTGCTGCCGGCCATGATTATAGAGATACTTATGGAGTTTCTGGCGCCATAAAGACTTTTTTCTGGATACGTATTCTTTACAATCGGGCTTGATTGGGGAGCACGCTGCTAAGATGCAGTGTCAGCAGGTGACATACCCTGGCAGCTTCCGGGAAGGACGGTCACGATAGACTCAATCATGAAACGTCTTGTTGCTGTATTTGTTCTTTGGTTTGTGGGTTGCGTCTCGGTGCCAACACATTATATTTCCCTTGATCGCCAGACATCTTTAGATTTTCAGACCCTTCTGACGGAGATCAAGGATGAAAGGGTCATATTTATCGGCGAAATACATGGAACACCGAGCATACACTTTCTTCAGCTGGAAATCATAAAGTACCTGCATCGCGGGGGAAGACAGGTAGTCGTTGCACTTGAGGCATTTCCAGAGAGTAAACAGGAGGTATTCAACAGATGGATCGGGGGGAAGCTTGCTGAACGTGATTTTGAGCGCATGTATCAAGAGACGTGGGCTGTTCCTTATGACTACTATAAAGGAATACTGGAATATGCCCGAGAAGAACGCCTCCCCCTTATCGCTATCAACGCTGAGAACGCGCTGATCGGCAATGTAACGAAATACGGACTCCACAACATCTCTCAAGAGCTCCTGAAGAAGATTAAATTTACCGAATGTGCTACCGATGCCCAGTATAAGGAAATTATTGAGAGCACTTATCATGCAACGGAATTCCCATTTCTTTGTGACGGACAGCGCCTTCGAGATGCCATAATGGCGTTCAATATTGCACGGGCCCTGCGAGGCGAAAATGCAGTCATTGTCGTTCTGGCCGGGGTAACGCACGCTATGAAGATGGCGGTGCCGCTGATGCTCCAGCGTCATATTTCTGTAAGCTCAACGGTGCTCATGCCCGGAACGGTAAGGCTCATAATCAGGAGAACTCCGGATAAGCACATAGCAGACTATATCTGGGATTGATACCGAAACGGCATATTGTCAGTTGCAAATGCGACACGGTGAAGATGATTTCAGGTGAAATTTCAGTCCTAAATAGATACAATACAAGCGCAATGGTTCTCGTCGATCGTCGGTATGCAGCAGCTTCTAAGAAATGATATTGGAGGGAGAAGATTATGAAAAAACATCTTGGTTGGTTCCTTGATCTCTATCATAATGGACAACTTGACCTTGATCCGCCCTATCAGAGGCGAAGCGTATGGACATTGAAGGACAGAAAGTTTTTTGTCGACTCCATTTTTAGAAACTATCCGTGCCCCGCAGTTTTCCTTCATAAAGACGCTGATCATGATGCCGGGAAGATGATCTACCGTGTCATTGATGGAAAGCAGCGTATTGAGTCGGTCGTTCTGTTTACGCAGAACTCATTCGCCATTGATCCTGGGTATGGCGATCCGCGCCTTAACGGCAAGAAATGGAAAACAATTGAAGGAGAAATGGATCTCAAGGAGCAATTTCTCAACTATGCGCTGTCGGTAGAATATATTGAAAGCAATGAAAAGCAATTCATTAATGAGATCTTCGACCGTCTCAACAGAACGTCAAGAAAATTGGAGCGGCAGGAACTCAGGCATGCAAAGTATGACGGATGGTTTATAACGATCGCGGAAACAGAAGCTGAAAAACAAGAGTGGGAGCGCCTCGGCGTGGTCACCAAGGCAAGGATGAGAAGGATGAAGGACGTGCAATGCATATCCGAACTCCTTATGGTCCTTCTGAAAAAAGAGCTTGCCGGGTATAATCAGGATGCGCTAGACGCCTTATATGCGGAATACGACCTGCCATCAGAAACGTTTCCGGATTTTCATGACAGTGAATTCCGAGACCAACTAGATCTTACCAAAGGGTTTATTATTCAGATGGAGTATTACAATTCAGCTGTCACTAAATATGTTCGAGGCTTCTCGGATTTCTATACGCTCTGGGCTTTCGTAGCACTGAACCAGGAACGTTTGCCTTCTCCGCAGATCGCAGCCTCCCGATATGCTGCATTCATGAGCAAAGTAATAGCATTAGCGAAAACGAGAGACATCACCCGGGTCCGCGACTTTGAAAATGATGTTTACGTATATCTCAAGAATTCCGCTCAATCGAGCGCAGAACATCTGCAACGGCAAACAAGGAGCAGAATTCTTGAAAACGTTGTCTTGAAGGCGTCAACATCGGAGCAAGCGCTGGCAACAGATGACAGTGACAGCACGCCTTCTCTTGTAAACGCATAGGCTTAGTCTCCGGCTCCCGTCTATCATTGACGGGGCCACCGATGTTGTTCGATCAAGCACCTATGGCTGAGAACTTCGGCCATCAGCCATGTGCACCCTATGTGGATGCGGTGATTGCCGAGCATCCCGGCATGTTGTTCAGCACACGGGGAATTTACCTTCGGAAAGCTTATTGCAGAAGTCTGATATGCGAGAAAACATTTTTTCGATAATACAGGCTATATCCTCTGATCTGTCCTTCAGTCTCAGTCCTTTGCTAAGGAGCACCTGCGCTGCTGCCATATGGGGAGTGCTGACCGGAGAGCCTATTCTGCTCAACAAAAGCACATAGATTTCCTCTACTCCTTCAATATTCCGATATATTTTTTCAGCTGTTTTGTGAGCAAGGACATTGTATATTTTACCGACATGGCTCACGGGGTTCTTACCTGCAGCGGCTTCTGTACCCAACGGCCTGTTCAATGATATCAGACCGTTGACACGGTTCCCCCTTCCCACCTGACCCGAGTCTGCGCTTTCTGCAGAGGTTCCGAGGAGGGTAAGGTAAGTTCCGCCAAGCCCCCGTCCTTCCTTATCGAGAGCATTAAAATGCAGCTCAACAGTACTGATATCCCCACGTTTTTTCAAAAAAGTTCTGATGTCCTTCTGGATATCTATCTTCCTCGCAAAATATTCTTTCTCTGAGCGGATGAAGTGTGAGAGGAGCGGCATCGCAACAGTGAGCGAGAAGGCCCTGTCTCTTCGCAATGCCATGACTTTAATGTCCTCTCCGGTTTCCGGGAATCTGTTCTTGAATACGCGTGAATTCAAATAACGTTCAAGCTCCAGAACGAGCTTTTCCGCAGGAGAAAGAGGGTAATAGCCCACCAGAGCAGAGGTGTCATTTGCTTCCCGCGTACTGCCGGGTCTCCGGAAGATATCGGTGAGCTCCTCTGACCCGGGAGCTAGCAGGGAATGATATCTCATATGCTTCTCAGGATCGACAAAGCGAAGGTTCTCCCGAATCCATTGTTTAGCTGCTGTTATGGCGATGTCATGGACGGGAATCGTCTTTTCCCCTGTCTGAAACGTTGCACGGTCACCGATAAAAAGTTCGATGGGCTTTGTCATTTCTCCGCCACCAAACCTCGTTTCCGTGCTTCCTGCTGCGAGCAGACCCTTATCAATGTTATGGTGGAGTACGACACCACAATGCTTCTTGTATTCACGGGAAAGGGCACAGGAGATCGCTTCCATAATAGCATCGCAGATCGTGTCCGGGTGGCCGATCCCCTTTCTCTCCACAATCTCAACCCGCTGGGACTGCACGGACTTTCCTCTCAAGGGTTCGACGATGATCATATGCCAATTGTATCAATGAAGTTCGGCAAGAGCAAGATGGGAAAGAGAGAAAAGCGAATAAAGAGAGGGCTGGCGTCAGCCCTCTCTTTATAATAACGGCTAGAAAACCCCATGGCTTTTTAGCCTGGGGATGAATGGCCGCCCGGAGCAACGCGGAGGCTGTTCATCACATGTCTGACATGGCCACGGGTCAAGTCGGACATGTGGATGCCTGAAACCCCGGACTTCAGTCCGGGGAGTGGGTTCATTCGCCTCTCGAAATGGTACTTATTTAACCTTCTGCATAGCTGTTCCGCACGTACATTTTCCGGCATTTTGACTGATTGATCCGCACATGCAGGCCTCGCCGCAGGCACAGGCATACTGGCCGGTCGTCTTAAACGATCGTTCTTTTTCCCATCCCGATGCCTTGAGCAGGGAAGTACTTTCATCCACTCTTGTTACGATAGCTTTAACCATGTCTTTACTACAGGTACATTTACCCGGGTTACGGGAGAGGGTGTCGCAGTTACAGGCTTGGCCACAATTGCAGGCATAGACTTCATCTCCCGCTTTTAATTCCATCTTTGCCGTGAGACCTGCAGATGCAGCCGCAATCAGTCCAACGGCGAAGAACATCCCGAACAAAAGCGCAAACGTCTTCTGCATTAAATCCGTTCCTCCTTATTTTGTTAATTCATAGTCACTTTTATATCGAAACACCTCATGGAGTTATGTGCCCTGTATCTTTCCAGGCAGGGAAGGCAAAGACCATCGTCTTCTGTCCATCCCATGAAGTCGTTCTTTACCTCTTCCAATGCAAACTGGTCCGTCACATTGTGCAAATGATGAACAAGCCAGTAAACTTCTCTATGGCAAATTGGACAAAGTTTTTTCTGCATAGAGAACCTCCCCGCGAGACTGTCTAGGAACAGTCCGCTAATCACAATCTTTACAGGTCTTTATGCCAAGAAGGGCGTAGGGCGGACAGAAGACTATAATGCTCGTCAAGAACGGTATTATTCCGAGATATGCCCACGGCGTTCTTGATCCCACGAACGCTAGACCTATAATCCCGATGCCAACAACAGCCCTTACGATCCTTTCTATAGTGGCCACATTTTTCGTCATAATCCTCACCTCCTTATGCTCCTTTTGATGATAGTCTACGAAAACAGCGGGGGTAAGTATGTGACTAAGTCACAGAATCGCCGGTGCCTTCAGGTTGAGTGTTCAAGGGATAAACAGTTAAAATAGCAAGAAAAGTTACAGAGTTTTTTAACTTCTTGATGAAATCGAACTATCCAAGGATAATCATTGCAGGTCTGAGAGGTGGAGCAGGAAAAACCACTGTTTCACTGGGTATTATCTCAGCTTTGCACCGAAAGGGGCGGTCAATCGTGTCCTATAAAAAGGGCCCTGACTATATTGATGCTGGTTGGCTTTCTTCAGCCTCGAGTCATCCCTGCTACAATCTTGACCCGTTCCTCATCACGAAAGAAAAGGTCCTCTCATCGTTTACGGAACATTTTGGCAGTGCTGAAAGCGCAGTTATTGAAGGTAACCGCGGGCTTTATGACGGCATGGATGCAGACGGCACATACAGCACAGCGGAGCTGGCCAAGACACTACAGGCGCCGGTTATCCTAGTTCTTGATTGTACGAAAGCGACAAGGACGATAGCTGCGATGCTGTTGGGAGTTACCACGTTTGATCCCAAGGTGAAGCTACGGGGTGTTGTGCTTAACCAGGTTGCCGGACTGCGGCATGAGAAGGTGATCAGAGAGGCGATACGGAAATACTGCAAAGTACCGGTCGTTGGTGCCATACCAAAACTTCGGGAAGAATGTCTTTCGGAGAGGCATATGGGCCTTATACCATATCAGGAACACCCCGGCGTTAAGAAAGTCATTGCCTTTACTGCACACGTTGCAGAGAAATACTTAGATCTGGATGTACTATGGCAAATAGCTGCATCAGCGCCATCACTGCGTGTCAAACGCAAAGCTGGCTGCAATCATTTAAAAACAAAGGATATTTCTACCCTTGTCACTTCACGCCTGCCTTCAGTGAGGATCGGCATCATCCGGGACTCCGCATTTCAGTTCTACTACCCGGAGAATTTCGAGGAGCTGGAAAGACGGGGTGCGAAGCTTATCGAAATCAGTGCCCTTACAGCAAAGAAGCTTCCGGATATTGATGCCCTCTATATAGGTGGCGGTTTTCCTGAGACCCATGCAATTGTGCTCGCTAAGAACAGGGCATTCAGATCTGCGCTTAAAGAAGCGGTCGATAAGAATCTTCCTGTCTATGCAGAGTGCGGAGGTCTTATGTACCTAGGCGAGGAGCTCTTGCTCGGCAGCAAGAAATATGCTATGGCAGGTATATTTCCGCTCAGGTTTGCTCTTGAGAAGAAGCCTCAGGCCCATGGCTACACTATTGTCATGGTTGATAAACCAAACCCTTTCTATAGGGAAGGTCTAGTTCTCAGGGGGCATGAGTTTCACTATTCAGTTGTAACTGTTCCCGAAAAGCCCTTAAAGATGCAGTTCGCCTTCAAAATGGAGCGCGGGATAGGAATAATTAGTCAGCGGGATGGCATCTGCTATAAGAATGTGCTCGCAACCTATACCCATCTCCATGCACTTGGCTCCCCTGAATGGGCTGAGGGGATGGTTGCTGTGGCGCAAAAATTCAGAAGGAGCATGAAATTATGCAGAAATCAGAGGTAAAAGGGCTCTTAGGCGCTAATGACCTTCTCTCCATTGTCGAAATAGCGAAGAAAGACCGCAGTATTATCAGGATGCTCATATCGCTGGTCTATGATAAGGAAGATGTACAGAGCTGGCGTTCAATAGAGGCTATCGGCCTCGTTTCAAGGGAGATCGCACAGACAAATGCCGAAGTTGTCAGGAACCTTAGTCAACGATTTCTTTGGATGTTGAGGGAAGAGTCGGGTAATGGTCCCGGCAGTGCACCTGAGATGCTTGGAGAGATCGTAAGAAACAGTCCCGATGCGTTTGCTGACATAGGGCAGGTGCTTATGTCGTTCCATGACGAAAAGATGCTCAGGAGAGGGGTAATGAGGGCCATCTGGAGAATCTGTGAAAAGCGGCCTGACCTTCTGACCATGACGAATGAACTCTTGGAACACAAGTTATACCTTACTGATGATGATGTTGTTGTGCGGGCCTATGCCATAATGATAGCTGGGATTTTGGGTCTAAAAGACTTTCTGCCGATCATCGAGGAGCTCAGGAATGACCAAAGTCTTGTCAGCTTTTATGATAGGGGTAAATTTACACAGACGACGATTGCCGATATCGCAAACAAGGTTTATGCCGGCATATCCGGCGGGGAGAATTGATTTATGAGGCATATAGATAGAGGAGACAGTATCCTCAGATGTCCGTTCTGCGAACGACCGCTTGGAGGCCTTGAAGAGATTATGACGAAGTTCGGGAATGTCATTAGCGGGGGAAGATGTGAGTGCGGTGCTGCGTATGTGTGTGACAGTTCGGGCCACAATGTGGGCGACGCATATGTCGATGTTCTCACTCTTGCCTACGATGGGGACCTCAACAAGGCATGGTCCATGACTCCTGATGAAGATTATGAAGTAAAGGAGTTCTTCTACGACCAGCGGAAAAATCGTTTCAGCAGGGAAACAGTGGGGAGGGGACGGCGGGCAGCGGTCTATCTTTTTGTAAAGGTGAAAAAATAGGCTTCTTCTTTTTTATAATAAATTCTCAAATTTTCATATACAGAGTTTCGATTCCCGATAATCTGGCATCAAAAAATAAATTACAATGATTTGTTAATAAGATTTTTTTATTTGACCGGAGACACTATTCTGTATTACTGTTTATAGCTCGTTAGAACTGCATTCTTTTAGCAAGCACTCAGATGATGGGAGCAATTCTCTTCGTAATGCATATTTGAACCTAAGGTGAAAGGGGGAAGTAACATGGCAACAATGGATTTTCAGGGAAAGTCGATCGAGGTGGACGATGATGGTTATCTGTTGAATTTGGATGATTGGTCGAAAGAGCTCGCAGAGCATCTTGCAAGCATGGACGGCGTCACTCTTACGCCGGCACACTGGGAGGTTATCAACTTCCTCCGCGACTACTACAAGCAGTATCAGATCGCTCCGATGATCAAGATTCTTGTGAAAGAGATTGGAAAGGCTATGGGCCCGGAAAAAGGCAATACCAAGTACCTGTATGAGCTCTATCCGGGTGGTCCTGCAAAACAGGCATGTAAGTATGCAGGACTGCCGAAACCTACAGGCTGCGTATAGCCCGTTGGCTGTAAATGCGTCGAATCGAAACAGTACCCCATGGAATGTTCTCTGGGGTACTGTTTTTTATCTTGCTTCTGCAGTAGTCGTATCAGCTTCTTGCTATACAGGTTCTCATGCCACAGGATTTGGGGGGAGATTGTTGTAACAGATGAGCCTGAAGAATATCCTTTCGGATAAAAAAAGTGAGCTTCTCGCATCTTGGTTTGACAGGATACTTGATACGTATCCTGCTGAGACGGCAAAGTTCCTCAGAAACCAGAAAGACCGTTTTGCGAATCCTGTCGGACAGACCATCCGTGAAGGGATAGAAGATATTTTCCGGGAACTGCTCCAAGATGGTGATATCGAAAAAGTTTCATGCTATCTCGATAACGTAATCAGGGTAAGGGCTGTCCAGGAATTTACTGCTTCACAGGCGGTGGCTTTTGTCTTTTTCCTAAAAAGCGTGATCAGGGATGGTATAAAGGACATCCCACTGACCGATGAGCTTTTCCATGAACTGATGACCCTCGAAGCACAGATCGATTCGTTAGCGCTCATAGCCTTCGATATCTTCATGCAGTGCAGGGAAAAACTCTATGATATCAAGGCTAACGAGATGAAGAACATGACATACCGGCTCCTTCAGCGGGCGAATATGATCACGGAAATCAGGGATGAAGAGAAAGATAACAACTTAATCGCAATACAAAAGAAAGAGGTAAAGACATGAAAACCGTACTACCCTTTTTTGCAGTTGTGATACTTGTACTGTTTCCATTGTTCGGGGTGACGGTGGCACATCAGACAGAGATTTTCTTTGGGGTCATCGTGCCGTATGCTGCGATGGCGATATTTGTAGTCGGTTTTCTCTACCGCGTCGCGAAGTGGGGGAAATCTCCTGTGCCATTCTGCATTCCGACGACCTGCGGACAGCAGAAGTCTCTTCCCTGGATCAAGCAGGATAAGCTCGAAAACCCTTCGACTACCATGCAGGTTGTGGGAAGGATGCTACTTGAGGTGCTGGTCTTCAGGTCCCTCTTCAGGAACATGAAGACCGAGATGAAGGAAGGAAAGGCGGTCTACGGATCGGAAAAACTGCTTTGGCTCGCCGGGCTGGCTTTTCACTGGTCGTTTCTATTCATCTTTGTGCGTCATTACCGATTCTTTGTGCAGGACTTGCCGTCGGTAATCCAGATGATGGAAGGGGTGGACAGTTTTTTCCAGATTGGCGCCCCGCTTTTCTATATGACCGATGCAGTAATCCTTGGCGCTGTCACATTCCTTCTCATCAGGAGGGTCTACCTGCCCCAGATCAGATATATATCGCTTGCAGCAGATTTCTTCCCGCTCTTTCTGATATTGGCGATTGCGATCTCGGGTATTCTCATGAGATATTTTTTCAAGGTGCACATCGTCGCCGTCAAACAGTTGGCCCTTGGTCTAGTTAGCCTGAATCCCATAATCCCTGAGGGCATAGGTGCCATATTCTATGTGCACCTTTTCCTTATTTGTGTGCTTCTGATGTATTTCCCTTTCAGCAAACTGATGCACATGGGCGGGGTCTTTCTGAGCCCGACAAGGAACATGGCCAATAACAGCAGAATAGTACGGTACATCAATCCCTGGAACTACCCTGTACATGTGCATACCTATGAAGAGTATGAGAATGATTTCCGGGATAAGATGAAAAAGGCCGGGCTGCCGGTAGAGAAGGAGTAACCATGGCAAAACTACCAAAACCAGAAGAACTCTTGCAATTGAACTATAATCCACCGCCATCGGAGGACTGGATGGACCGGCCGGTCGAACTGAAGCAGGGCAATTTCTGCTGGGGAGCGAAGGGTAAGAACCTGGCAGTGGTGGAATTCCCGAATGCCCGGGACTGGACCCCGGTCGAGGCAGACTGGAAGCTGCCGAAGGACTGGGAAGGTACGGTACTCGAGGCTATGGCGGACAGGCTATCTAAGTACCGCTCATTCAAAGTCTTCATGGATATATGTGTCAGATGTGGGGCCTGTGCCGATAAATGCCATTTCTTTATCGGCGGAGGAGACCCGAAAAATATGCCGGTACTTAGGGCAGAGCTTATGCGTTCTGTTTACCGGAAATACTTTACCAATTCGGGCAAGTATCTCGGCAGGCTGGCAGGTGCCCGCGAGCTTAACCTGAATGTGCTCAAGGAATGGTGGTATTATTTTTACCAATGTACGGAATGCAGGCGCTGCTCGGTCTTCTGTCCCTATGGTATCGATACAGCGGAGATAACTATGATGGCAAGAGAGTTCACCAATCTCCTTGGCCTGAACACGGACTGGATATCCGGTCCCGTTGCAAACTGTTACATGAAGGGCAATCATCTCGGACTTGAGCCGCATGCTATTATGAACAGTATCGAGGGCATGATCGACGATATCGAAACCATTACCGGCATCAGGATTAACCCTTCCTTTAACAGAAAGGGTGCTGAGATCCTCTTTGTGACACCGTCGGGAGACCTTTTTGCAGACCCCGGGACATTTACGGCAATGGGCTATATGATGCTCTTCCATGAGCTGGGGCTTGACTATACATGGTCGACCTATGCATCGGAGGGCGGCAACTTCGGCTTCTTCACTTCGAACGAAATGGCAAAAAGGCTGAATGCCAAGATATACGCAGAAGCAAAGAGGCTTGGCGTCAAATATATCATTGGCGGGGAGTGCGGCCATATGTGGCGAGTGCTGAACCAATACATGGACACCTGGAACGGACCGGCTGACTTTATGGAAGTGCCGAAGTCCCCGATAACCGGTACGGTCTTTGATAACGCAGCTTCTACCAAGATGATCCATGTCACGGAGTTCACGGCAGACCTCATCAAGAATGGGAAGCTGAAGCTGGACCCCAGCAGGAACGACGACCTGGTCATTACCTACCATGACTCCTGCAATACCGCCCGAGGCATGGGTCTGCTTGATGAGCCGCGGTACATTATCCATAACGTCTGCAATAAGTTCCACGAGATGCCTGACAACACGATTAGGGAGCGGACTTTCTGCTGCGGCAGCGGAACCGGACTGAATGCGAGTGAAAATATGGATATCAGGATGCGCGGGGGATATCCGCGAGCCAATGCGGTGAAGCATGTCAGGGATAAACATGGCGTAAACATGCTGGCCAATATTTGTGCCATTGACCGGGCAACGCTCTCCGCCTCCATGGACTACTGGGTCCCCGGTGTGCGGGTCACCGGAGTGCATGAGCTTGTTGCGAATGCCCTGCTCATGACGGGAGAGAAGGAGAGGGAGACAAACCTCAGAGGCGAACCGCTCCCGGGAAAGGGAGGTAACGAATAATGTACAATTCTGGAAAGATTATAGCGGGGCTGGTGGTCTTCTTTTTCCTGGCAACGCTGCCTTTCTTGTTGAACTTCGGCAAGGCAAACGCGAAGATAGAGCCGAGCATCGATACCCCCGAAATAAACGCTATGCCCAAAAAACACTGTGTGGAGCCGAAGGCATTCATGCGCTCAGAGCATATGCAGCTTCTGAACAACTGGCGTGACCAGGTGGTGCGCAACGGGAACCGCATTTATGTCGGGTCTGACGGCAACGAGTATACGATCAGTCTCCAGAATACCTGTATGAAGTGCCACTCGAACAAGAAGAAGTTCTGCGACAAGTGTCACAACTATATGGCGGTGAAGCCATACTGCTGGGGCTGTCATATCGCACCGAAGGAGAAAGAGGCATGAGCATGAACAGAAGACAATTCCTTAAATTAGCCAGTGCATCAACGATCGTAGGTGTTGGTGCTGCTTCTGTCATGAGCAGTATCAGCAAGGGCAGTCTCGAGGCGGCGCAGATTCATCCTGATCCGATGGCCCTCAAGGCGAAGCGCTGGGGCTTTGTGGTCGATGTCAGCAAACTTACGACCGAAGAGGACTATCAAAAGTGTATTAATGCCTGCCATAATATTCACAATGTTCCGAGTAATCCGAACCCCCGGCATGAGGTCAAGTGGATATGGAAAGACACCTATGAGCATACGTTCCCTAACACGGCGGAAGACAAGATCATGAACAGGGAACTGCAAGAGAAGAATTTTCTTCTTTTCTGTAACCATTGCGCAAAGCCTGCCTGCGTCAGGGTCTGCCCGACGAAAGCAACCTTTAAGCGGGAAAGCGACGGCATTGTCATGCAGGACATGCACCGTTGTATCGGTTGCAGGTTCTGTATGGCGGCGTGTCCCTTTGGGGCACGGAGTTTCAACTACACTGATCCCCGGCCGAACATCAAGGTGGAGAACAAAGAGTTCCCGACCCGCATGATCGGTGTCGTCGAAAAGTGTACGGCATGTTATGAACGGCTTGCCATCGGTAAGCAGCCTGCATGTGCAGAGGAGTCCAATGGTGCAATCGTATTCGGTGATCTTGAGGACCCGAATTCCGAAGTGAGGAAACTGATTGCGGAAAAGTATACCATCCGAAGAAAGCCCGAAATAGGGACTCAACCGAGTATATATTACGTGATTGGAGGTGGCGAGCATGCTTGAGAAGGCCCTGAGCGGTAGCAACAGATACTGGGCATGGATAGCTTTTCTGCTTGCAGTGACAGGTATCGGCTGCATAGCGTACATGAAGCAACTGAGCGAAGGTTTGGGTATAACCGGCATGAGCAGGGATGTTTCCTGGGGGCTGTATATTGGCCAGTTTACGTTCCTGGTCGGCGTCGCCGCCTCGGCGGTGATGCTTGTCATCCCCTATTATCTGCACGATTTCAAGAAATTTGGCAAAATCGTGATCCTCGGCGAGTTCCTTGCGGTTTCTGCTGTTATCATGTGCGTCCTGTTCATTATGGCGGACATGGGGCAGCCGATGCGGGTTGCGAATATCCTTCTCCATCCGACCCCCGGCTCGATCGTTTTTTGGGACGTCGTTGTGCTAAACGGCTACCTCCTCCTGAACTTGATCATCGGTTGGACGACACTCGGTGCTGACCGCAAAGGAGTCAGACCGCCCGACTGGGTCAAGCCACTTATCTACCTCTCGGTTCCCTGGGCTATCAGCATCCATACGGTTACAGCATTCCTGTACGCCGGTATTCCGGGTAGACATTTTTGGCTGACAGCGGTCATGGCAGCACGTTTTCTTGCCTCGGCATTCTCAGGAGGACCTGCACTGCTGATCATTCTCGCTCTTATCGTACGGAAATTTTCGAAGTTCGATCCGGGAGCAGAAGCGATCCAGGCGATCGGCAAAATTGTGACATACGCGATGTTTGCGAATGTGTTCCTCCTCGGACTGGAGTTCTTTACCGCTTTTTACAGCAACATTCCAGGCCACATGCATCCGTTCCAATATCTGTATGCGGGTATAGATGGACATACGAAGCTTGTCCCGCTCATGTGGCTATCGAGTATTCTTGCGGTCGTTTCCCTTGCAATTTTAGTGTTTCCCCATCTCCGGAAGAACGAAAATGTTCTGGCTTTCGCCTGCGTCGTCCTGTTCATGTCTCTCTGGATCGACAAGGGCTTCGGACTGATCATTGGAGGGTTTATCCCCAATATGTTTGAGGGAGTTACCGAGTACTGGCCTACATTTCTTGAGACGCTCATCACGATAGGTGTATGGGCTATAGGGTTCCTTGTGCTCACGGTACTGTATAAGGTAGCAATTGCTGTCAGGGAGGATGATACGGCAGTAGAACACTAGACTATACAAAGATTTCAGGATGCTGATTGCGTGACAAGCAGGAAGATCTTTTTTAAATTTTAATGCAATAAAACCAAGGAGGAAACATTATGTACCTTGTAGCTGTCAATGCGGATGTCTGCACGGGATGTGAAGAATGTGTAAACAATTGTCCGGTAACGGTTTTTGACATGGTTGACGGTAAGGCCTCACCGACAAGAGCCGGCGATTGTGAAGGCTGCGAGACCTGCACGAGCGTCTGTCCGTCAGGTGCTGTTACGCTTACCGAAATGTAGAAGAAATTCTCGCGGGGCAGCCTGAAAGGTTGCCCCTGTTTCTTGATAGCATGGCCGTAAAGCTGCACGTTCATAAGTGGCAACAGAGGCGCTGATTAGATATTTTTATTTGACGCATGAACTTGCTAACTGGTATAAAACATTACTTCCCTCACAAACTATTACTTAGGAGGTGCTTACATGAATTTAGGAGTGTTTATCAACGACTATAAAAGCACTGTAGAAACAGTCGATAGACTAAAAGCAGACAAGCTCGGTTTCATTTTTGTGCAGAACGGCGTATTCCATACGACGCTCAAAGAACATGGGAAGTCCTCTCCACTCCTTGACAAAACAACAAATCTCTATGTTCTTGCTGAAGATATAGCAACGAGGGGCTTGACTGAGGCAGATGTTGATAAGCGAGTGAAGGTTGTTACGTATAGCGATGTTGTCGACCTGATCTTTAATGATTATGAAAAATTAGCCTGGTTATAGGAGGGATGACATGGGAACACTAACCATAGGTTGTTTTGCATCTTTGGTGGGCTCAAAAAGCCTTGACTTTACGCTAAAACTTGCCAATGCGGCTGCCGATAAAGGGCATAAAGTAAACCTTTGGCTGAGCGGTAACGCAACGGTAATGGGCAAGAACCATCAGAAACATCTGAAGGATTATTCAACAGGAGAAAAGCCCACCATGGAACTTCTAAAGAAGGGCGTTGAGATATGTGAGTGTGAGGCCTGCGCTCTGGCGAGAGGTATTCAGAAGCCTGATGCCATCGAAGGCATCCAGTGGAACGCCATGCACTGGTATCTGGCGAAGATATATAACAGCGATAGAGTTTTGCACGTAGGAGGTGAATAACATGTCGAATGTAACATGCGCATTTATCATACAGAGGCCTCCCTATAAGAGTGAAACTTCGACACTTGGATTCACCCATGCCATATCATGGCAGGTGGTTGAGATGCTTCTCGACGAAGGGCAGAATGTCGTTCCTACCGTCTGCTTTGTTGGAGAAGGAGTGTTGAACCTGTATACGAATCAGAAAGCTATGGAGAATTACGGGGTTACCAGTATTGAATCCCATGGGAAGAATTCCCTGCTGGTCGATCTGGATATGCTCGTATGCAAGGAAGACCTTGAACGCTTCGGTATCCCCGAAGACAGGCTTCTCGATGCAGAAGATATGGGAGCGGATAAAAAGCTGCAGATTGTCCCCTATGCAGAAATTCAGAAGGCGATGGAATCTTGTAAACATCTCCTTTTCTTTTAAATTAACGATGGAGGTATTAAACATGGCAGATTTAAAGTCACAGACACCAGCACAGACACTTGATGTATTAGGACGGGTATGCCCTTACCCCCTAGTACTTACCAAGAAGGCGCTGGAGAAGCTCCCGAGTGGCGGCATCCTGAAGATCCTCTGCGATGCCCCTGCATCAGCCGAGGACTCTCTTCCGAGGTTTGCTCAGGACAAAGGGATGCCGATTGAGGTCGTAAAGCTTGCCGACAGCTGGGAAATCTATATCCAGAAGCCCTAGGCGTTTTCGGATAAGATTATGAAAGGCCGCCGGAACGAATCCGGTGGCCTTTTTTTCTCCTTTTGCCTATCGACGGTTCTGGAGCGTGAAGGTTATCGGGACTTCTATGACGCTGTTTGCTACAGGAAAGGGAGATGCCTTGACAACGGTTTCTTGTGCCGCCGAATCGAGAATCGAATACCCTGAGCCTTTCAGTATTCTGATCGTTTCAGGATTTCCGGCCTGGTTAATCCTAAAGCTTACCATAACAGACCCCTCCATCTGTCTTTTTCTTGCAATATACGGATAAACGAGATTCGCCTGCAATAGTGCCCGTATTGTCTGGCGCAGGGATGCATTACCCGTCGACTCAATCTTCTGACCTCCGCTGTGGGCGGCAGCGTTGGCATTGGCGCCTGTGGAAGCACCAGGTGAGATGGCAGTGATTCCGAATCCAGAACGTGAGACAGTGCCTCCTATGACCGGGCTTTCGCCTGTGTGCATAGGACCGACCATCGGCATGATATCTCTGCTTTGGGACGGAAGTGCCTGCTCGATTAGAGGTGCAGAAACTGGCGTGGTATCGGCGTTCTGCCGCGGCATAACCGGCAAGTCATCATGTTCTGCGTGATTATTCGAAGAGACTCCTTTGCTGAGACTTTTCTGGAGAATCTTATTTTGCGGAGCTTCTGCTCGCTGTCCCGCTGTCTTAATTCCCCATTCTTCGATGAGCGATACGGCGATCACGCGCGTTTTCCTGAGTTCGCTGCTGCTTCCCGCGACGAAAGCAGCAGCGAACATCAGTGTATGCAATATTGCGGATGCAGCTATGTTGCTTCTGATGCCAACCATGACTATAGTGCTACGCGCAACCCCCCGTAGTAGTTTCGTTCAGGTGCAGGATAAAAGTTTTTAATGCCACTGGATCCGACGATACCGTATTCAGAATACTCTTCGTCAAAAATATTGTTTACACCAACATATGCGGTAAGGCTTTTATACGTATAGGAAAGCCTGGCATTGACCACGGTATATGACTCCATTTTATCAAAATCGTTCTGAACGTCATTATCAAGATACTTCTTCCCGATCCAGTTGAGATTGGCCGCAAGAAGGAAGAACTTGAAAAAGCGATAATCCGCACCGAAACTTGCGCTGTATTTGGGCACCAGCTGGATGTGGTTGCCGTCATACGGCCCTGATTTGAACTTCACGTCCGTGTAGGTAAAGTTCCCGAACACGGAGATGTTCTCTGTAACCGCAGCAGTGATACCGGTTTCATAGCCGGTATGTCGGGTTTTATCGAGATTTTCGTTCGTGCCGAAACCTAATTGCCCTCCGAGGGGATTGAAAAAGAGCTCATCGCGGACATCCATGCGGTATACGGTAAAACGCGCCTGCAACCAATTACCGAATGTTTGGACAAAGCCTGCCTCATACGTATCAGACTTCTCCGGTTTCAGGTTGGTAATGGCTCCGGTGAAGTCAAAGAGCTCGTCAGTTGTTGGGAGACGAAATCCTCTTGCATAATTGACAAAGATCTTAGAACCTTTCTGATAATTGAACGTTACGCCGGCCCGGTACGCATCTTCCGTGAACTTCTGTTCGTCAGTGACTGTCGTGAAGCCGGAGACAGAATCATCAAAGCGGGAGTCCGCATACCGATATCCGAGACTGAAAGACAACTTGTCCGAAATGAAGAATTCATCTTGGATATACAGACCGGTATCGTTTTTCGAGATTTCCGAATACGTGGTCGCACCAAAACCCGAGGTCCTGTTGTCAACATCGGAATTATAATAATCAATGCCGGCTATGAGAAGATTACGGAAACCGAAGAGCATCGTGTCGACAGTCAGCTTCGCCTTGATTCCTGACGTTGCCGTAACTCTCCGCGTATTGAAGGGCGCACCAAAGAAAAAGAGGTCAGAGTCGAATTTCTTGTCATTGTAGCTGTATCCCAGCTCGAGATCACCCCAGGTGCCAAGCGCAAAGTTTGCCTTCGTGTCGATATACCGCTGGTCAAAGTCAACGTGATCGTCAGGTTTTGTCGACTGCCTGCGGTCATGGTTTACTTCCTCTTCCGTGAGACCGCCGGGAAGACCCTGGTCATCAGTATGGTAACCGGCAGCGAAATCGAACATCAAATAGTCGGTGATTTTGAAGTTAAGCCGCGTACTCATATCTCCTGAGGTAAAATCGCTGTTATCCCGGTAACCGCTGGTCTGGCGATGCTTAAGGAAAAAGAAATAGCCGATCCTTTCCGTGCCTCCGGTAAGCGTTCCAAGTTCCGTATGACCGTTATAGCTTTCCAATCTTCCATCAAGCATGCGTTCGGGCTTCGTGACATAGCCCTTTTTGGTAATGATGTTGATAGCTCCCGCCATCGCATTGTCACCGTATAGCACGCTTTCACTACCTCTGACGATCTCTATCCTCTCAATGTTTTCGAGGGGAATGGTATTCCAGTCTACGCCACTGAGGTCAATCTCGTTCAGTTTCCTGCCATCCAGCATAATCGCCGTGTTCAGTCCGCGGGCAAACCCTCTCATATCGACAGTCGATTTGGTCCCCGTGCCGTAAAGATCGCGTATAATGATACCTGCCTCATTCCTTAAGAGGTCCTGGACGGTTGTTGCTGTCGAATTCTTAATATCTTCCTGAGTAATAACCGTAACGTTTGACGAGACTTTGTCAATCTCCTCTTCGGTTCTAGTTGCGGTAACGACCACTTCATCAAGTGACAGGATCGCGTCTTCTGCCCATGCCGGCAGCGCTGCCGCAAGCATCATTATGATACCGGTGAGATATTTCTTCATTTATTATTCTCCTTAGCATTCTGTAATAACATTCTTCGAATGACGACGTGAACGCTCGATGCCGTGCTATCCTGCATCATATCTCATGGGTTGCCTCCTCTTCCCTCGAAGGGTTCTCATAGTTCGGTGCATGCCGGGTATCCTGACTCAGGGCATCCTACTTGCCGGCCTTCCCATCCTGCTTGCTGCAGGAAAGTGGCTTTTTTCGGCTTTCGCTCCCTTTACAGTTGCGGGGCAGTGGAGGATTCTCACCTCACTTCCCCTTGCATGCCTCCTTGTGCTGCTGAAAGCAGCGGGTATTTCGACCTATCCGTTCAACAGTTTCAGGACGGGATATTTTTCCCAGAACTCGATGATGTTTAGTGCTGCATAATCCTGTTCTATCCTGAAGATATTTTCGAGCGGTATCCCGAGAATATGGCAGAGAACGATCCTGTTGACACCTCCATGGGCGACTATAGCCACATGTTGCCCTGCATGCTGACGGAGGATCGCATCAACAGCCCCTATTACTCTGTCTCTTACTTCGAGGGTAGTCTCTCCTCCCAAAGGAGAGTATGCGAGAGGATTGGCTGCCCAAGCGGCAAATTCATTCGGATACCGTTCTTTTATCTCTGCAAACGTCATGCCCTCCCATTGACCGAAGCTCCGCTCCCGAAGGGCTGATAAACTTATGGGTTGCAGACCATAGCCCTTTGCGACTATAGCAGCGCTTTGGGCCGCCCGCGAGAGGGTCGAGCAATATACGGCTGAGAGACCATGCGCTTCGGACTCCCTGTCGACGCTCATATTTGAGCCATGTATGTCACGCAGATAGCTCAAATATTTAGCGTCCTTGCCCTGCCGGAGGAGGTGGTCGAGAATCTGCCTTTTTGCCAAGACCTGCTGCTTGCCCTGCTCGGATAATGGAATATCGATACTTCCGTAGTAGCGTTTGGTATCACCGCCGTCCGTTTCTCCATGCCGAATGAGGTAGAGGGTAGTGGTCACCTTAAGCGTTTGCTCCGTAATGTATGTATGAACTGCCATCAGTCTGCCGAATGATGTTCACCCGGACATCAAAGGCATCTTTTATCAGAGTATCCGTCAGGACTTCCTCTGGCGTGCCTATCCCCAGTATCGCCCCATTCTTCACCAGCATGACCTTCGAAAACTGAAGCGCCATGTTGATATCATGGAGTGCCATGACTATAGAAATGTTCTTTTCGTTCCGCAATGTTTTCAGCAGACGAACAAGTTCGATCTGATACTTGATATCGAGATTTGCCAGCGGCTCATCCAGCAGCAGGAGTCCGGCACCCTGGACAAGGGTCATGGCTATGAAGGTCCTTCTTTTTTCACCACCGCTGAGGTCTGTAAGGTGTGCTGATGACTTGTCCTGAAGCCCTACCATCTCGAGTGCGCTGTCGACGCTCATCGCAGGAGGAATGTCGTAGGGGTACAAGCCCATGCCTACCAGCTCGCGGATCGTGAATGGCACGGCAATATCAAGCGTCTGGGGAAGATAGCTTATCAATTTTGCCCGGTCCCTGTTAGAGTAGTCAGGCAGTGGCTTAGACCAGAGCAGGATATCTCCACCAGCAGACTTGAGAATTCCGCTTCCCAGCTTCAGTATCGTGGATTTTCCTGAACCGTTGGCTCCCAGGAAACCAATGAATTCACCCTCGCCGACCTCAAGGGAGATCTCCTTGATGAGCGGCTGGCTCCTGCTGTAGGAGAATGAAACTCTGCGCATTTCGAGAATCATCGGTTTAGACGCTGAGGACATTTTTCCTCCTGAGCAGATACAGGAAATAGGGAGATCCGATGATGGCCGTCACGATTCCGGCAGGCAGTTCCATGGGAGGGAGTACGGATTTGCTTATGATGTCAGCAACGCAGAGCAGTGCACCGCCGATCAGCGCAGAGCTCGGGATGAGCAACCTGCTGTCCGAACCAATAAAAAAGCGGATTATATGCGGGACGAGGAGCCCGATGAAGCCGATCATTCCGCCAAGTGAAACAGATGCAGCAGTGAGCAGCCCCACGGAAACAAAAAGGAGGAACCGTTCC
>DKBH01000010.1 GCA_002451165.1 Nitrospiraceae bacterium UBA6905 | reverse complement strand
TGCACCGCTGCTTTGTCACCTATTTTCCCGAGTGCGAAGGCTGCCTCACAGCGCACCAACCAGTCAGGGTCTTTGAGCGTCTCGATGAGAGGCTGCAAGGCTGACCTGTCCCCTAGGTCCCCCAATGCAACTGCGGCCCTTCCGCGAATTTGCGAGTCAGGATTCTGCAGATCTTTGATTAGAGAAGCTGTCTGATCGGTCAAACTTTGGGCAGAAACTACTGTCGACATGATCACAACTAAGAATGATAGCAAAAAGATTACGAAGGCAATCACTAGATTGGCTTTTGCGCTATCAACCATCCTCTTTTCGGATAGCATGTCAGATGTCATCCGTGGACTTGATGATTGTGAAATATTTGCCATTTATCTCATGAGACGATTCGATGTGTCAATCTTCGGTCACCTACTGCCCCTTGATTCGTGCTGTGGGATTACCATATAACGTGTAAACCAGACCAAGGGGATTCTTCCATTCCCTAAGATGCTTGAGCCGCGCATCCAGCATAGCCTCTGAAACGTCCACCTTTCGGACGAATAGCTCGTCAATCAGACTCATCCCAAAGTGATAGGCAAAGTTGGCCAGCACGGGGGACTCGGTTACAATGACAGCACCTGCGCCCAGACGCGTCAGCGCCCCGACAAAGCCATTGTTGTTCATTGCATTGACGCCGAACGTCCCTGTCTCACAGGCATCGAGAATTACAATAGGTTGTGCCTTTAAGTGCACTTTCCTGGCCAAGTCGTCAAAATGCCTAGGCGTTAACAGCTCATCTTTAGAAAACTTGAAATGGGCTGCTGCCCACTCAACGCCAGTTATTATAGATTTGTCCTTATCAAGAACCATCCCGCTTGTTGCATGCCCGTAGGCAAAAACAAATCTGATATCCGAGGCCTTCGATTCCAGACCGCTGATAAACTTCTTCCGCTCGTACGAAGGCGCAACCGTTACGCCCGCTTTGCCCTTGATATACCCTGCAAGCATCCCTACTCGTTCGGTTACCTCGTCCTTTGGGTCACTCCACCACCCGGCAAATGCAATTTCACCGGGTTTCGGAGAGCTGATAACTCCGTGTGGGCGGCCTTGCCTGCTGTCTTCTTCGTACGTGGTACTCAACATGTACCGGAATCCCCAGAACTTCGTGGGTTCTGTTTTTTCCTTGATGTCTGAGTCTTTCTTGAACGGATAGAGTATCTGCCACGGCGCGTAAATGTCTGCTGATTGAATAGTAACCCGCAACGCGCGATCTGAGGGAACGTTGTCGATCAGCTGCATCGCCTTTGCCAGATCCACCTCTCCTTGACTGAAAATCCGCCAGTAGAGATTCTCTCCCTCCTTCCTTAGTATGTCCAGCATTTTCTTACGGTCGTTGTCGGAGAAGTCAAGCATTGCTGCCCCTCTCTCTAGGGTGGCGTCAGTACCTAAGCTTCGATAGTCCTTCTGCAATTGCTCGTTATTCTGCTCATTGACCGTCCGAAATACCTTGTAGATGTCCAGGACGAGGCCATCGATTTCCGCTTTGCTGACCCCAGACTTGAATTCCCATGACATTTCAGGTTCCGAACCAAGACCAGCCCCAAACTGGTCCAAGAAAGCCTTTTGCAGGCCCTCGAGTCTCGGCCTGATAATAATGGGTATCTTACCGCTTGCATCAGCGTAGCCGACCACAATCTTGATGTCCGGATCTTTCGCCTCCTCCAGGGGGAAAGTTTCAATGGGCACCTTGACAGGTGGCGCGTAGGCCTGAAGCCCTTGAGCCGTGGGATCACCCACAAAAGCCTGAACCCTGATCCTGTCAACAATGTTACCCCGATATTCAACAGTGAACATCAGATTGCCTAACCCCTGAGATTTACTTACAGTGGCTGCGGAAGGTACGATCTTGAAGGTCGCCCAGCTGGACTTACGATCCTTCGGACGATACGCTATCTGATCCTGTTGATAGGTCTTGTTCTCACAGAGAGAACAGCTAAGGGTTACCGTGAGCTCCAATTTGTCGCCCTCGTACCCTGTTATGAAGGGCACTGGTTCAAGACCTCTTGTCACTGACTCTTCAGATTGAGGGCCGATGTAAAAGATCACACTGGTTTCTTTCCCAGGTAAAAGAACCAACGGGTCATCCAATTTATACGGATCTACCTTTACGTTGTAGACAGGGCTCTCTTTCGTTACTTTTGCCTTTGTGAGCACTTCTGGAGGGACTGCTGGTGATCCGTCCGGAGCCTCAGCAGCTTTTTGCTGGCATCCGGCTGCCAAAGCCAGCAAGAAAGCCATCAACAAGCTGAATGCCAAAGGGCACCACTTCTTCATGACCAGTCTCCCCCCGCTCGGTCTGATTGCTGAACTGCCGCGTGCAGTGACAGCGTCCGCATATGAATTACGAAATCATTACTTCGTTTCGGACTGGATGAATATTTTCTTGATCATAGCATCTGCCGTCTGCGGCTCCTTCGTCTGTTCGCCGAGAACCTCGAAACCATCTCCAACCTTGACAGCCATCCGGATGGCAAAATAGGCCGGTTGATCAATGATCAGCTTGCCATCTGCGGTGACTTCATACTTGACATCAGGCTGGAACTTCAGCAAATCCCCCAGCTTGGGCACAGTGAGCTTGATCTGTGCACCAGTCTTGTCGTAAAGGGTATAGGTTCCCTTTGACACGCGGAATGCCTCTGTGATGAGGTAGCGATCCAGTTTCTTCAGTTCGTCCATACAGACAGCCGAAACCTTCTTACGGTTCTTCGGATTTTCCCACCACACCTTCAGGTTGAGGAGCTTGAAGGCATCAGCTCCGTGATCCTGAACCTCAAGCATGACTTTCGAGACACTGTCAAAGGCAGGGCCTGCCTCGATGCCCTTGATGTTGATCACCGCATTTGCGCCGAAATTCTTACCTTTGGTGAATGTAATCCCTGGGATGTAGCTCTTCTCAGGCTTGAGAACGTCTTCCGGATAACGACATGACTTGAGGTCGTCAATCCAGCGAATGCCTCCTTCGTCTGTAACCTTGATGATCGCCCCAGGTCGGTACTTGGAGTCCGGGAAGGGAAGCGGAATCCACCCACCAGCTTCCTCGAACATTTTCGCCCACTCTTCCGGTGAGTATACATTTGAAGGTGTTACCGGCGGTGTTACACAGGCTGTAAAGAGCAACGCAGTGATAAAAAGAGCGTACAGCAGGCTTCTGGAAAAAATTTTTAGGCATGTCGATCTCATGTTAGCAACCTCCTCCTAATTGCTTATCCTACAGACCGATATAAGAATACTCGTCCTGCGCTAATCCTATCACTTTTTGCCCCGGCTGTCCATAACCATTCCCGGCGATAGCGACTTGTTGGATCGTGATGCGCCCCGAAACTCATGAGATGCACGGGCTATTCCTCCATGGCATCAATTTGGGAAGTAATAAACGCGGCTCGAAATTCGCCCAGTGTTTCTTTCCGGTAGCAACTCTTACGCAAGGACTGGAACTCTACCAGCAATATGTCTATGTTAAGGAGGTGATGGAAGCAGCGGCGTAACAGGCGAAGCGCTTAGCCGGAAGACCGATTGTCAACACAATTAGTGTTCAGTGCAAATAAAACACTTTCAATCCGCGTCGCTTGGTGCACTGTGTTATGGCTTCATTTTGCTCTGTTTATTTTGTTTGTCAGATCTTCCTTGAGCAATTCGGAAATACGGATTGCCATCTGGACAAATAAATTATTTACTAATAGAGAGTGTTTTATATGTGCTTCAATATTGATGCCTCGGGACATACCAATTGATATTTTCTTTACCAATTTCCCCGAGGCATCTTTTTCATGACTTATTGGATTCTTTATAGGAGTAAGTCCCTCACCCTGATAAGCAGTAAACCATTTATGTTTTATTTCATTAGCGAGTTGAAAGACGATTATCTTTACGCTGTCGTCTTGCAGGTAGGATTTTAAGCTCGAATAAAATTGCTTCGGCTCGCATTCGTTTAGTCTCATATGCTTCATAAGCAGTGTAAGCGTTGTATTATCTTCCGAAGCTTGCACCTCGTCAATGTCTTTCCCTTTTTGTATTCTCCATTTCCTGATATCCAAGGCAATTCTAACCATCTGTGCAACTTTATCGCCGCAAGCTTGCAATAGAAGTATGCAGTACCTTAGATAGTATGCTTTCATGAGAACCTGAGAACTGAAAACAAGCTTCCCAGCATTTCTCTTGACTGTATGACCTACCAATAAATGCTGATTTGAGTTTGCAAAATAGAGACTGCGCGCTGCATCTTGTTGCTGGCTATATATTATAAATTTCCAGAAATCTGCCAGTCCATGCCCTGTGTTGTCAAGAATAAGAAAGGGGTTATAGTCGAGCCAGTCTGGAGGCAGTCGCTTAATCTTATTGCCAAATTCTTGATCTCGCTTTGTTATTTTCTTAAGCATGACTATCTACTGCGCCGCTTGCTATTATTGTTCGCCATTATTTTAATGCTAAAATGCGGAACTGAGCTGACCCGAAGGGGTCTGTTCAGGAGCAACCAACCCTTCAAAACCCGCTGAGGTTAAACCCTGGCGCCTCGATTTTTATTGGACCTTTTGTTTTAATATTGCTTTAATATGGCGCCGCAAACCTTCTTCAAGCTTGCTCTTACCCCCAATGGAATTTTCATAAAATAAAGTTCTAAATGATGAAACGTCAAATGGCAGCTTGGTGTCCTTTTGCGCGATTAAGATTGTTGGCTTATTCAGAGCATGAGCAAAGCCAACCTCGTAAAATACATTGGCATTGACCGGACTGATATCAGCGATTATAATTTTTGCTTCATAAATTGTTCTGGTAATGTCCTGAATAACTAGGCCGGGACCACTTTCTTCATCAATCCTAATAACATTTATTTTTTCTTCTTCGCAAATCTTCTTTATTACTTCAAGATAGACTTCGTTATACTGTGAACTAAACTGCATAACAACAAACGCTTTTGGTTTAATATGGTCGATTTTGAAGTTCCTTAATTCGATATCGGATTGGCCGACGCAAAATATTCCTACTTGCGATTGTGGAAGTGAAAAAGGTAAGGTTGTTCTTAATGCCTCCACCCCATCCGCTTTGAGCGTCACAGTTGAGCCACTCAAGGACGCGGTAAGATGGTAAGTTTTATTTGATTCTATTGCATTCATGCCGCCAGCTGAGGCATGTTGATTCCATTTCGTATCGAAATGTCGAATTGAAAATAAACTGGAATACAACAAGCCAGCGTCGAGCTGATACTTATTTTGCGGATCATAGTACAAAACAATTTCAGCACAACTACTAGGATCGACACCTTTAAATATGACATCAACCGAAACTGAGCCTTCTGAGAAATTTTGGTCACAAATGAATAAGCCAATTTCTGCGCCCTCACGATCTTCAAGCGGAATTTTTGCTCCTCTGAAAATAAGGGCATCCTTTGACTTGTCCATTCTGCCGATAACAGGCATCCAATTGTATTTCATAATTATCTCCTTTATTGAACTAATGCGGAACTGAGATACCCCAAAGGGGTCTGCTCCACTGTTTTGATTCTCTGCTCGCTTCGCGAGCCGAGGCAAAACACGCAACTCAGTTCCGCATTCCCCGAGAGCGAAGCGAGCAGGGAACCAGTTATTAAATAGTTTATTAGCCCGTTTTTAGTCAATTACAAAAAACAATAGCAGATGGTTTTGAATTGGTCAACAGTCATTGACATATCTTCGCCCAACCAACAAATATGCTATAAAGGGAGAAAGATCGGTAAGGCAGGAGAAGACACTACTTCCCGGGTCGAAGAACCCTGACTACAGTCTGTTCCCTAACTCCCTGAGCCATGATGAGGATGTTTGTAATATAAAAGAGCGATGGTAACGCGGGAGGATTGGTGGAGTAATCTCGACCTTAGGGGCGGTCAGCAAGTTGTCCACGACTGCCCGCTCCCTCGCGATGACCCGGAAGTCCTACAGCTTCTGCGACAGGCGCCACATCACCACTCTTGGCCTGCCAGGCAAATGCACTCGAGATTCGGAAGAGCGGCGAAGCTCACGTAGTGAACGTGATGAGCACCTCGTCGGTCTCCACAGTCTTGCCGACCGTTACTGCCACGTTGTCCACGATACCGTCGCAGGGGGAGGAGACACCGCTCTCCATCTTCATGGATTCGATGACGACAAGGTCCTGGCCGCGGTATACGCGGTCGCCTTTCTTGACCAGGATATTGACGACCATGCCGGGCAGCGGCGAGAGCAGCACATTCTCTCCGACGACCTTCTGCTCCTTGGGCATGTACTGCGCCAGCTCCCACTCCCGGGGCGTGTAGATCTCGAAAACGCGGGTGATGCCGCAGTACGCGGTCCATATGAAATTCTGGTGGTACTGAAGTCTGAAGTATTGATTCACGCCGTTTATCGACAGTTTCAGCCTGCGTCGGTAGAATTCAAAATCCGGTGCAACGACGGTATATTCCTTGTCGCTAATCTTGACGTTCCAGTCCCGTGACGAGAGTTGTTTTTGCAATGCAACTTCAAAGATATTCTTATTGCCTTTGACAACATACCGGTGGCGCTGCGCCGGGTTATGCGATGTCCCGACCTTTGCAGCCATGGGTTTCAACGATTCGCGCACCAGATTCTTGCGGTTATGATACACCACCGTCGTGGCGATGACCATGGCTTCGAGCTGCTCCATGGGCGGGTCGATCTTCGCCTGGCCGTCCACGTAGTGCTCTTCAATGAATCCCGTCGAAAGCTCGCCCTTGATAAAGGCGGGGGGGTTAAGAATGGAGTTTGTAAAATTCAGATTGGTGGTCACCCCCTCGACATGGTATCGATTCAGGGCATTGATCAGGGTGGTTCGTGCTTCCTCCCGCGTCTCCCCCCAGCTGATAACCTTGGAGAGGAGCGAGTCGTAGTATACGCTTACGAAACTGCCGGCCCCAACGCCGCTGTCAAGCCTGATATTTCTGCCCCTGAGATTTGAGTAGCGGGTGATCAGTCCCGTAGAAGGAAGAAAATTACGGGCAGAGTCCTCAGCGCAGATCCTGGCCTCTATGGACCAGCCCTTGATCGCGACATCTTCCTGCGAAATCGGCAGAGGTTCCCCTGCCGCTACTTTCAACTGCAGTTCCACAAGGTCGAGGGAGGTAACCATCTCGGTGACCGGATGCTCCNNACCTGGAGCCGCGTGTTCATCTCCATGAAGAAAAAGTTTCTGTTACTGTCCATGATGAATTCCACGGTCCCCGCATTGGCATACCCTGCCTCCCGGGCCAGGGCACAGGCCATTTCGCCCATGCGGGCTCTGATTGCCGCATCGACCGCAAGGGAGGGAGCCTCTTCGATCACCTTCTGGTAGCGCCGCTGGATTGAACATTCCCGTTCTCCCAGCGAGATGACATTGCCATGCTGGTCTGCGATGATCTGAATCTCTATATGGCGAGGGCTGCTCACAAACCGCTCGAGAAAAATCCTGTTGTCGCCAAAGGCCTTGCGGGTCTCGTCCTGTGCCGACTGAAGTGCGGATTCAAGCTCAGAAGGCGTGGCAACCATGCGCATCCCCCGGCCGCCGCCTCCGGCAGCAGGTTTGAGCAGAACGGGATACCCGATTTCGGCAGCAAGCGCCCTGATTTCGTCAAGATCAACAACCGGCAGATTGTGACCGAGCACCACCGGCACCCCTGCTTTCATTGCTATGTTCTTCGCCGAAATCTTATCTCCCAGGGCAGCGATCACCTCTGATGATGGCCCTATATATGTCAGCCCTGCCTTGACCACAGCTGCGGCGAAGGCTGCATTCTCCGAAAGAAATCCATAGCCCGGATGAATAGCCCGGCACCCTCGGGCAACCGCGGCCTCGATAATTTTCTCATGCACCAGATAGGAGGACGTGGAAGGCGATGGCCCGATATGAACAGCCTCGTCAGCCTCCCGGACATGGAGCGAACGTGCATCAATATCCGAATACACGGCAACCGTCTTTATATTCAGCTTCCTGCAGGTCCGGATGATGCGGATCGCAATCTCACCCCGGTTGGCTATAAGAATTTTTTCAAGCATGATGACCTCGCACAGAAAATATTACTATTCGCTTCATAGGTAGCCCATTTCTCGGTTCATAAGGGGATATTCCCGTGTTTCCTCTGCGGCCGATGTGTCCGCTTGTTTTCCAGAAACTGGAGGCTTCGGATCAGCCGGTGCCGCGTATCACGCGGATTAATGACATCGTCAATGAATCCTCTTTTTGCTGCCATGAAGGGATTGGCATATCTCTGCCGGTATTCCTCCGTCATCCGGGCGAGCATCTCCTCGGGGTCTGCCGCCTCCTCGATCTCCTTGCGGTAGATGATCTGCGCCGCGCCCTTGGGGCCGAGCACCGCTATTTCCGCCACCGGCCAGGCAAAATTGATATCGCAGCCGATATGCTTGGAGTTCATGACATCGTACGCACCGCCATAGGCCTTTCGGATAATGACCGTTATCCGCGGCACCGTTGCTTCTGAAAAGGCGTAGAGCAGTTTTGCCCCGTGCCGGATGATGCCGCCGTGCTCCTGCTCCGGCCCGGGCATGAACCCCGGGACATCCACCAGGCAGATCAGCGGTATGTTGAAGGCATCGCAGAAGCGGACAAACCGGGCAGCCTTTTCCGAGGACTGGACATCGAGTACGCCGGCAAGCACCGCTGGCTGGTTGGCGATGAGACCGATGGTCTGTCCTCCAAGACGTCCGAAGCCCACGATGATATTCCGTGCAAAATGCGGATGGATCTCCAGGAATTCCGCTCCGTCCAGAATGCTGGTGATAAGGATCTTCATGTCGTATGTCTGGTTCGGGTTTGCCGGCACAAGATAATCCAGGGCCGGGTCCGTACGCTCCGCCGGATCCCTCAGATCAAGGATCGGCGCCTGCTGACGATTGTTTGAAGGCAGGTAATTGATCAACCGCCTCACCTCGCGCAGGCAGAGAATGTCATTGGGAAAAGCGAAATGGGCCACGCCGCTTTTCTTGCTGTGCACCATGGCCCCGCCCAAATCTTCTGCGGTGATGTCCTGGTGGGTGACCGTCTTGACCACGTTCGGTCCCGTGACAAACATGTAGGAGGTGTTCTCGACCATGAAGGTAAAATCCGTAATGGCCGGACTGTAGACCGCGCCGCCGGCGCAGGGGCCCATGACGCAGGATATCTGCGGCACCACCCCGCTTGCTTGTACATTGCGGTGGAAAATCTCTCCATACGCTGCCAGCGACTCGACCCCTTCCTGAATACGCGCGCCGCCGGAATCGTTCAGGCCGATGACGGGGGCGCCGACCCTCACGGCATGGTCCATGACCTTGCAGATCTTCTGCGCATGGGCCTCTCCGAGCGCCCCTCCCACGATGGTGAAATCCTGGCTGAATATGAAGACCTCGCGGCCGTCAATGGTCCCGTGCCCGGTTATCACCCCGTCTCCCGGGAACTCGCCGAGCCCGGTACTCTGGCCGGCCCTCCCGGTCATCAGCAGATCGAATTCCTCGAACGAACCCTCGTCAAGGAGCAGATCGATGCGCTCCCGCGCGGTGAGCTTCCCCTTGCGGTGCTGGGCCTCGATCCTTTTGGTGCCTCCGCCGAGGAAAGCCTCCTCCTTCATGGATTCCAGTTTTCTCAGATTGTCTTCGCCAGGCTGCTGCACGATCACACCTCCCCGGAAAAGTTCCTATTCACAAAACTCAGTGAGCACACCGAAGGTGCTCTTCGGGTGCAGAAAGCCAACCTTTTTGCCGCCGGCGCCCGCTACCGGAGTCTCATTGATCAACTTGCAACCATGATCCCGGGCTGCCGCGAGCTGGGCATCGATATTATCGGTACGATACGCAATATGATGAAAGCCCTCACCCTTCTTTTCGAGGAATGCGGCAAGAGGGCTGTCATCAGAGGTGGGTTCCAGCAGTTCGATATGGATGTCGCCCACCGTAAAGAAAGCGGTGCGCACCTTCTGCGTCGCCACAACCTCTTCCTTTTCACAGACAAGCCCCAGCACCTCTTCATAAAACTTGCGGGCTGCCGCAATGGACCGCACCGCAATCCCCAAATGATCTATTTTCTCTACCATCATATCATTCACTCCACCCTGTTTTTTCAATTATCCCCTGGCCTGAGCCGCCAAGCGAATCACCCTCTGTACTCACCGAACACCTCCCGCAGGACCTGGCAGATCTCACCCAGGGTAGCATACGCTTTGACCGCCGCAAGTATCTCAGGCATCAGGTTCGATGAATTCCGGGCGCACGCGGACAAACTCGCCAGCGCTTTCTTAACTTTTTCATTATCGCGCTTTGCACGAAGTTCCTTGAGTGCCTGGACCTGGTCATGTTCTACTTCGGGATTGACCCGCAGCAGAGGAGGTTTTGTCTGCTCCTCAATCTGAAAATCGTTGACCCCGACAATGATGCGCTCGCGCTTTTCGATCTCCTGCTGGTATTCATAGGCGCTGTTTTCGATCTGCCGCTGGATAAAGCCATCTTCGATCGCCGCCACCACACCGCCTGCTTTTTCGATTTTCCCGATGAGTTCAGAGGCTTGCGTCTCGATGCGGTCGGTGAGTTCCTCTATAAAGTACGACCCCGCAAGGGGATCGACGGAACTGGTCACCCCTGATTCATGGGCTATGACCTGTTGCGTGCGAAGGGCCGTGCGTACGGAATCCTCCGTGGGCAGCGACAGTGCCTCATCCCGGGAATTGGTATGCAGCGACTGGGTGCCGCCAAGGACCGCGGACAGAGCCTGGAGGGCTACTCTCACAATATTATTGTCTATCTGCTGAGCAGTAAGGGTGTAGCCTGCTGTCTGGGTATGAAAGCGCAGCATCTGGCTTTCGGGTTTTCTGGCGTTGAAGCGATCTTTCATGATCCGGGCCCACAGTCTTCTTGCGGCCCGGAACTTGGCCACCTCTTCGAGAAGATCAGAGGAGGCATTAAAGAAGAACGAAAGCCGGCGGGCAAAGTTATCGAGCTCAAGGCCTGCATCGAGCGCGGCCTGCACATAGGTTATGCCGTTAGCCAGGGTGAACGCCACTTCCTGGACCGCGGTAGATCCGGCCTCCCGGATGTGATAGCCGGAGATAGAAATGGTATTAAACTCCGGGGTATGCTCTGTGCACCACTTGAAGGTATCGGTGATCAGCCGCAGGCTCGGCTTGGGCGGAAAGATATAGGTTCCGCGTGCTACATATTCCTTGAGGATATCGTTCTGGATCGTTCCCTTGAGTTTGTGTGTTGCCACCCCTTGCTTTTCACCCACAACCACGTACATGGCGAGAAGTACGGCAGCGGGCGCGTTGATGGTCATGGAGGTTGACACTTTATCCAAAGGAATCCGGTCAAAAAGGAGTTCCATGTCAGCCAGTGAATCAATAGCAACCCCGACTTTCCCCACTTCGCCTGCTGCCATCGGGTGATCAGAGTCGTAGCCGATCTGGGTCGGCAGATCAAAGGCAATGGAAAGACCCGTTGTTCCCTGGTCCAGCAAATACCGGTAACGTCGGTTCGATTCAGATGCGGTTGAGAACCCGGCATACTGACGCATGGTCCAGAACCGTCCGCGGTACATGGTGGGCTGCACTCCCCGCGTATACGGATACCTTCCGGGAAAGCCTATGTTCTCGAGATAGGTATCATCGATCCGGTCCGGAACGGCAAGCCGCGAAATTTCCTCACCCCCATGATTGGCAAACTTCTCCTTCCTCTCAGGAAAACGCTTGAGGCTTGCGGCCAGCTCTTTTTCTTCCCAGTCTTGATATTCAGGATGTTTTCCCATAACAATTATCCCATGCACCTCAACGTATTCTTCGGTTCCCCGAAGGCCGATGTTCTTCTTTTTTCACTCAGAAATCCTCACGCATTCCCGTCCGAGCAGCTTTGCAGCCTGCAGGCGGGGGGCTCCTTTCCGGTCATGATTCCATGTATTGATCTTCTCGATTATCGACGGCTTTATCATCTCAAGGGCCCATTCCAATACTTCAAGGTCATACGCCTTTTCCCTCCGTGTCCTGCGTTCGCCGCTTTCCCGGTGAGAAGCGTCAACGGTTTCGATTGCAGCAAGCAGTTCGTCTATACCTTTTCCTTCAGACGCCACCGTCATGCAGACCTTTGCCCTGTCTTTCTCTTTGCTGCCGCCCTCCCGGGCAATGGACTCCATATCCATGGCAAGGGCCTCAGCCCCCGGACAGTCCGCTTTATTCACGATCAGGATGTCGGCCACCTCCAGAAGCCCTGCCTTCATGGCCTGAATATCATCGCCGAGGCCCGGGGCAAGTACCAGGGCCGTAATGTCCGCAATTCTGATGATATCCATCTCCGACTGCCCCACCCCTACGGTTTCGATGATTATGACGGAGCATCCGCTGCTGGCAAGTATCCTCATTGCAGCCCCTGCAGCGGCGCACAACCCTCCCAGCCTCCCTCTCGTAGCCATGGAACGGACAACCACATCCTTATCCAGGGCATGTCCCATCATCCGTACCCGGTCACCGAGGAGGGCACCGCCTGAAATAGGCGAAGACGGGTCTACGGCAATAACCCCCACCCTCTTCCCCTTGAGGCGGTACTTTGCGATAACCCGGTCGGTCAACGTGGATTTCCCGGCACCGGGGGGACCGGTTATCCCCAAAATCATTGCTTCAGCAACAAGCGCATCATCAAGGGATGAGAGTATTTCATCTGCCAGGGGATCATTTTCTTCAACCAGGGAAATTGCCCGGGCGATTCCCCTTGGGTCACGGTCTCTCAATCCTCTTAAAATGTCCTCGCTCTTCATCTGCAAACTTTCTCCGGTACTCTTTTCAATCAGGTTCTGCGAGCCTCCTGTTTTTCACAGGCACTGCGAAAGGCAGCAATGATCTTCTCCACAGGGGTTCCCGGGGTATATACCTCGCTGATCCCGGCCTCTTTGAGCAGATCAATATCTTCATCGGGGATGATGCCGCCGCCCAGCACCGGAATATCTCCGGCCCCGGCATTTTTGAGGGCCTGTACCACGGCAGGGAAAAGGCTCATATGCGCTCCAGAGAGCAATGACAATCCCACTGCTGATACATCTTCCTGCACCGCAGCAGCAGCAATCTCTTCGGGCGTCCTTCGAATTCCTGTATAGACCACCTCGAAACCCGCATCCCGAAGGGCGCGGGCAAGGAATTTGGCACCCCGGTCATGGCCGTCCAGGCCCGGCTTTCCGATCAATACTCGATGAGTCTTTTTTTGTTCAGGCATGTAATACCCCGCATAGAAAATAACGTTCCAAAAAATTAGAAAACGCCTGCACAGAAATCACCGAACCTGCCGAGATTATCGCATACATGAATGTCTGCGTCCTTCATGACGGCAATCTTTGACTGGGCCGTGCCGCTGCTGCCGCTGACTATGGCCCCTGCATGTCCCATACGCCTGCCCGGGGGAGCGCTTAATCCCGCGACAAACCCGACTACAGGCTTACTGACTTTTTCCCTGATATAAGCAGCGGCCTCTTCCTCTGCAGTGCCGCCGATTTCGCCTACAAGGACGATACCTTTTGTCTCTGGATCCTCTTCAAATGCCTTGAGGCAATCGATAAAGCTTGTTCCGGTTACCGGATCGCCTCCGATGCCGAGGCAGGTAGTCTGGCCGATTCCCTTCGTGGTCAGCTGATGCACCACCTCATAGGTCAGTGTGCCGGAGCGCGACACAACGCCGATGGGCCCCCCGGGCTTATGAATGAATCCGGGCATGATACCGATCTTGCACTGGCCGGGCGTTATGATCCCGGGACAGTTCGGTCCGATGAGCCTTACTTTTTTCCCCTGCAGATAATTCTTGATCCGCATCATGTCAAGCACGGGGATGCCTTCGGTGATGGCGACAATGACATCAACATCACCGTCGATGGCTTCCCTGATTGCATTTGCCGCAAAGGCCGGGGGCACAAAAATCATGCTGCAGTTCGCCCCGGTCTCACGTACAGCTTCCAGAACAGAATTAAATACCGGCACCTCATCCATAGTCTGTCCGCCTTTCCCGGGGGTTACGCCGGCCACAACCCGTGTGCCGTATTCAATGCACTGCCGGGTGTGGAACTGACCTTCCCTCCCGGTAATCCCCTGGACAAGCAGTCTTGTTTCTTTATCCACAAATATTGCCATGCGTTTCTATCTTTCTTTCCTCAGGACGCTCATTCACTTCCCGACAATTTCTGCAATCTTTCCGGCGGCATCGTTCAGGTCCTCCGCAGTAATGAGATTCAGTCCTGATGCCGCAAGAATCCCTCTTCCCTTCTCGACATTGGTCCCCTGCAGCCGGATCACCACCGGCACATTTATTCCCGTCTTCCTGGCTGCCTGGACAACCCCTTCAGCCAGGACATCGCACCGGAGAATACCGCCGAAAATATTGATCAGAATCACCTTGACATTGCGATCGTTCAAGATGATCCGGAAACCGTTTTCAACCATTTTCTCATCTGCTCCACCGCCTACATCGAGAAAATTCGCAGGTTCTGCGCCGGCACGCTTGATGAGATCCATGGTAGCCATGGCAAGTCCCGCGCCATTCACCATATTGCCCACATTTCCATCCAGGTTGATGTAATTAAGGTTGTATTTCGAGGCCTCCACTTCCAGGGGGTCCTCTTCATTCGTATCCCTGAACGTAAGAATATTTTTTTGCCGAAACAGGGCGTTGTCATCGATCTCCATTTTCGCATCCAGTGCGACCAGGTTCCCCTGAGCAGTAATTACCAGCGGATTGATCTCAAGCAGGGAACAGTCCGTTTCGATAAAAAGTCCGTACAGGTGTTCCATCAGCGCTGAAAACTTTCCGGCAAGGGAATCGTCAAGATTGAGACCGGCTGCGACCTCGCTGCAATGACCAGCCGCCATTCCGGTGAGAGGATTGATCAACACCCTGATGATCTTTTCAGGGTGTTGTGCGGCAACTTCTTCAATATCCATTCCCCCGGCCCGGCTTGCAATGATCATGATCTTTGCCGTGGAACGGTCCGGAATGATCGAAAGATAAAGCTCCTGGTCAATGTCAAGTCCTTGCTCCACCAGGACCTTGGTGACCTTCCTACCTTGCGGTCCTGTCTGGGGTGTCACCAGCGGCCTGCTCAATATGGCCTCTGCCGCGCTACGCACCTCATCAAGACTCCGGGCAATTTTCACACCGCCGCCCTTGCCCCGGCCGCCCGCATGAATTTGTGCCTTGATCACCACAGGGAAACTGCCGAGCCTTCCGGCTATTGAGCAGGCAGCATCAGGGCTTGCAGCTACATACCCCTCAGGCACAGGAATATGATGACTCCGAAATAATTCCTTTGCCTGATATTCATGAATTTTCATGAACCCGCCTTTTTCCCGTATCCTATCCTCTGTAATGCTTCTTCGATCTCACGCAGAATAGCCGGATCGTCAATCGTGGAGGGCACTGAATATTCCTTGCCGTCAGCAATCTTGCGCATGGTCCCCCTCAGAATCTTACCGGAACGCGTTTTCGGCAGCCGTTTGACAACAGCAGCCTGTTTAAAGCAGGCTATCGGCCCGATCTCCCCTCTGATCATATTAACAAGTTCCTGCTGGAGGTCCTTCTCGTCCCTATCTACGCCGGCCTTGAGCACGGCAAGACCGACGGGCACCTGACCTTTCAGCCCGTCTTCTACACCGAAGACTGCGCATTCCGCAATATCCTTATGGGTAGCAACAATCTCTTCCATCTCTCCTGTAGACAACCGGTGGCCCGCAACATTAATGACATCATCCACACGGCCCATAATAAAGACATACCCCTCTTTATCAATATATCCCCCGTCGCTGGTAAAATAATAGCCCGGCAACGGTTTAATATAGGATTCAAGAAATCTCTTCTCTGCCTGCCAGAGCGTGGGCAGTGTTCCCGGCGGCAGGGGAAGTTTGACCGCAACAAGCCCCTCAGTTCCCGCTTCAACAGGATTGCCGTTATTGTCCAGGATCTGCACATCAAAGCCAGGAACGGGCTTGGTCGATGACCCCGGCTTGACGGGGAAGGGCTCTATCCCCATGCAGTTCGCCGTTATGGGCCAGCCTGTCTCGGTCTGCCACCAGTGATCGATAACAGGCCGGTTCAGCAAATTGCTTGCCCAATGATACGTGTCGGGATCAAGCCTTTCCCCCGCAAGGAAAAGGTACTTAAATCCGGACAGGTCGTATTTCTTGAGATAGTCTCCCTTCGGATCGTCCCGTTTTATCGCGCGGAAGGCCGTCGGCGCGGTAAAAAGCACCTTGACCCCGTGCTCGGAAATGACCCTCCAGAATGCGCCCGGATCAGGAGTTCCTACAGGTTTTCCTTCAAATAGTATTGTTGTGCAGCCGGTAAGCAGCGGGCCGTAAATTATGTAGGAGTGCCCCACGACCCATCCTACATCGGATGCAGACCAGTATACCTCTCCCGGCTTTGTATCATAGATATGCTCAAAACTCCAGCGAAGGGCAACAGCATAGCCGCCGTTGTCACGAACGATTCCCTTGGGAGTGCCCGTGGTGCCTGACGTATAGAGGATATAGAGCGGATCAGTAGCCTGCACCGGGACACATTCAGCAGGTTGAGCCTTTGACATCATAGCGTCCCAGTCGTAGTCACGGCCTTCAGTCATCTCTGCCTTAACCAGAGACCTTTGGTACACAACACATTTCTCGGGCTTGTGCCATGCGAGCTCGATAGCCTTGTCGACCATCGGTTTGTATTCAATGACTTTCTTGCCTTCAACTGCGCCTGATGCAGTTACGATGACCTTTGGCTTTGCATCATCGATCCTGATAGCCAGTTCATGTGGGGCAAAACCGCCGAATACCACGGAATGAATGGCGCCAAGACGGGCGCAGGCAAGCATTGCAACAGCGGCCTGGGGCACCATGGGCATATAAATGATCACCGTGTCGCCTTTCGACACGCCGAGGCTTTTCAGTACGCCGGCAAACTTTGATACCTGATCGAGAAGTTCTTTGTAGGTAATTTTCTGTACGGTATCCGTCACCGGGCTGTCGTAGATAATAGCAGCCTGATCGCCCCTGCCGTTCTTCACATGGCGATCCACTGCATTGTAGCAGGTGTTCAGTTCACCGCCGCTGAACCAGCGGTAAAAAGGCCTGTTTGAATCATCAAGGACTTTGTCCCACTTCTTATACCAGTCAATATTAGCAGCTGCCTCACCCCAGAAACCATCGGGGTCAGTGATACTCCTCTTGAAAATCTCATCATATTTTCCCACTGAACCCTCCTTAATAATATTTTTCCCGAAATGCGGTGTATTCAGTATTCTTTACTTCTCACAAATAGTTACAGCCGAGACAGTTGAATTTATCGGTGGACATTCGATGTATGGGTATTTTACTTCTTTATAAAAATGTTTTCTATATTTTTCTTGACTTCCCGCATATGCCCGGAAGCCGAATGCTGTTACTTAATCTGGCGTGCCAGACCGGTCAAAACGGTGCCCGGCCCGACTTCGACAAAGGTGTCGGCACCCTGCTCGCGAAGGCTCTTGACCGTCTCAATCCACCGTACACTGCTATAAATCTGCCTAACCAAGTTCAGGGCAATCGATTTATCGGTGTACGGCTCGGCACTGCAGTTGGCAATACAGGGGACTTTCAGGCTGCCGAATCTGAATCCGGCCAGGAATGCCTCAAATTCTTCTGCTGCCGGCTTCATGTAACGACTATGGAAGGCACCACTGACAGGAAGGATAACTACCCGATTGGCTCCTTTTTCCTTTAATTGAGGGGCAAATGTCTCGATATCGCTCTTAAGACCGGAGATGACCGTCTGGCGGGGAGAGTTGAAATTGGCCACATCAATGCGGTCAGCACCGAGTTCAGCCAGGGCCTGGGCAACGCCATCGCCGTCCATGCCCAGTATAGCGGCCATACCTCCGCCGGTAGCCGCATTCATCAGGGCACCGCGCTTCTGGACCAACTTAAGGCCGGTAGCAAAATCAAAGGCGCCGGCAGCATAGAGGGCATCATATTCTCCCAGGCTATGGCCGATTACAAAATTTGGCCTAATATCCTCGTCCTCGGCCTTGGCCAGGAAGCTCAGCACGTTGACAGTGTATAAAGCCGGCTGCGTATAGTCCGTGCGGTTGAGCTTACCGTCAGGATTCTTCAGGCAGAGTTCCTTTATTGAGTAACCGAGAATCGCATCAGCCTCAGCGACCAGGTCAGGATATCGTTCATAGAGTTCGGCGCCCATACCGAGGGATTGGGAACCCTGACCCGGGAACATGAATACTGTTGCCATACTGTACCTCCATATGTTCAGCCTTACTGCAGCGGTAAAACTCCGGCGACGATCCGACGGATTCCATCGGACTTCACCACCTTCGCGAGAATCAACAGACAATCCTCAGCCGAGGCAGAAAGATACCTTTTCTTATCGTATCGCACTACAAAAACATGATATCAAGACTGTGTCAACGCACACAGGATACACCTGACCTACGGCGTTGACATGCTATCCTTTTAAGTCCTTAATCTTCTTGGTAAGCAGCGGGACGATTTCGTGTACATCACCCACGATGCCGAAGTTGGCAACACTGAAGATCGGCGCCTCGGGGTTCTTGTTGATCGCAATGATAATATCCGATGACTGCATGCCCACGAGATGCTGCACCGCACCGGATATGCCGCAGGCGATATAGAGTTTCGGCCCTACGGTCTTGCCGGTCTGCCCCACCTGATGGCGGTAGGGGATCCATCCCTCATCGACGGCAGCACGAGAAGCCGCTACTGAAGCGCCCAGCACTTCGGCAAGCTCATGGAGGAGTTGAAAGCCCTTCTCGCCGCCCATGCCCCGGCCGCCGGCTACGATGATATTGGCATCCTGCAGATTGATCGCCGTCTCGGCGACCTCCTTCACGGTCTCCACCACCTTGGTCCTGGAGGTGATACCTTTGGCGCTGACCCGGACAATCTCCCCCTTCCGTGATGCATCGTACTCGCCCTTTTTCATAACGCGAGGACGGACTGTGGCCATCTGCGGCCTCGCATGGGGACAAAAGATCGTGGCCATGATATTGCCGCCGAAGGCCGGCCTGATCTGAAGGAGGTTTCCCGTCTCCGCATCTATCTCGAGAGATGTGCAGTCGGCAGTAAGCCCCGCCCGCAGCTTGGCGGCAACGCGGGGAAAAAAGGACCTCCCGATCGGTGTTGCGCCGGTGAGAACGATCTCGGGCTTCTGCTCCACGACCAGTTTGGCGAGCAGGGCAGCATAGGGTTCGTCGTTGAAGGTTTTCAAAAGGGGGTCATCGCAGTGGAACACTTTTTCAGCCCCCCAGAAGATGAGTTCCTGCGCATCACCGGCAGTGCCGCCGAAGAGCACAGCAGAAAGCTCGGTCCCGAGCTTTTGCGCCAGCCCCCTGCCGGCACCGAGCAGTTCCAGTGATACACCGGCGATCTTGCCCTCGCGCTGCTCGGCAAAGACCCAGACGCCCGTGCCCTGGGCAGTCTCCTTGGCATCAGATGCCTCCCTGACCTCGGATATGGCTCCTTCCGGGCATACGCTCAGGCAAGCCCTGCAGAGCTGGCAGAGTTCTGTTATCTCTGCCTTGCCGTCCTTCATGACGATCGCATCATACGGGCAGGACTGCAGGCATGCCTCACAGCCGGAACATAAATCCCTGTTTACCTTTATATACATTTCAGTTCCACCAGCTCCTTTACCAGCATATCGATCTTCTCCTCGGCAGTTCCCTCGAGCATCTTCCGGTCCTTCTTCACTTCCGGAGCAAAGATGTTCTTGACCTGGGTCGGCGACCCCTTGAGACCGAGATCTCCCTCCGCCGCTTTGATATCAGCAGCCGACATCTTTCTGATCTCAGCCTTCTTGGCAGCCATCTTCCCCTTCAATGAGGGCATCCGCGGCACGTTCAGCTCCTTGACCACGGTCAGCAGAACCGGGAGCGTTGACTCGATTTGATCAAACCCGTCATCCATGAGCCGCTGCACCACCATACGGTCCGGCGTGATGTCAACGATCTTCCGTATATAGGATATATGCGGTATGTCCATGAATTCAGCCATCTCCGGTCCGACCTGTGCAGTATCACCGTCTATTGCCTGCTTCCCGCAAAGGATGACATCGGCGCCGATAAGCTCTATCGCCTTTGAAAGGGTATATGCCGTGGCCCAGGTATCAGAACCCGCAAATGCCCTGTCCGTGAGGAGCACCGCCTCGTCAGCTCCCATGGCAAGGGCCTCGCGGAGTGCGGTCTCTGCCTGGGGCGGGCCCATGGTCAGCACCGTGACCTTTCCGCCGGTCTTTTCTTTGATCTGCAACCCTGCTTCAAGGGCATGCACGTCATAGGGATTTATGATCGTGGGAACGCCGTCCCTGATCAGCGTATTGGTCTCGGGATTGATCCTGACCTCAGCGCTGTCAGGCACCTGCTTAATACAAACAACTATCCTCATAAGCCTGGTCCTTTCGATTGATAGGGAACTACTGAAGAGACATGATTTTTTTTGTTTTGCATTCTATCACAGCAGGTTTTTCAGCGTCAACGAAGGGAGATCAGAACGTAGCAGGATCTTCGGGGGGGAGTCCATCTTCATCATAGGGCATTACCCCAAGCCTTTTCATGAGCAACTCGAATTGGCCGAGCATAGGACCGTAATCATATCCGGGCAGCTCCTCGCGTGCGGCCTTGTCGACCAGTGCTTCAAAAGCCCCGAGATCAAAGGAGCTGTCGAGAACACCCGATGCCTCCAGGGTCCGGAGCATGGCCTTTTCGTCCATCAGGTCGAGCGACGCGGTGACGGTGCGTTTTTCCTGGTGTTCAGGCGCCATATGATACCAGCGCAGAGCAAATATGAGCGCGTCATACAGCGTTACGATGCCCGCTGAAACCTTTCCCTGCGCCAGTCTTCTTTTGCCGCCACGGATATGGAGCCTTGCCCTGAGAAGTGCTCCTTCAGGTCTGTTAAAACTATCTGCTGTGCTCATCAACCCAAAATGCGGCATTTCCATGCTCCCCTGCGAAAATCCGTTCTTATAACTGCAGGTCTGCATACAACAAACCCTTCTTCACCGCCCATGCTTAAGAAAAAGTGCATGCAGGAAGCCATGCAGCGGATGAGACAGAACACTGCAGATTCACCGCGCTTTGCTGCGGTATGCCCGGCTTTAGGGATGCCTGCCAGCGCCTTATGGAGCCTCTTTGCTCCCTTTCAGCATTTCCTTGTCATACTTGCCTGCAGCAAGCCGTTTTTTCATAACATCCGGGAATACAAAGGTTGCCCCGTCGTCTATCTTCCGCTTCTTTACTGCTATGCGCAGCTCCCATATTCCGTCTTTGGGCAGACCCGCAGTCGGCACGAGATACAAGCCGCCGCCTTTTTCCCGCACCTTCAGCGGCTCTGCAAGGCCGATAACCGTAACAGCGAGATCAGCATCCTCGACGTCCTCATCATGAAGGTCATGAATAACAATCCCGATGACATCTTTTCCTATCTTGTATTCCTTTTCATCCAGCAGGACCTCTATACTCACCTGCCCTTTCTGTCCGATCGAAAAAAGCGTTTCATGGAAGTGTTTGGTGAACGTAGCACTGCCCTCGTTGCTGCCTGTATGAGCAGAGACCACAGCCACACCACACCAGAATAGACCAGCTACGATAACGGAGAATACTTTCTTCATGTCGCTATTCTCCTTCAGATGCTCAGACTGAAGCCGAAAAGCACCTTGCAATTCACATCGTCCTGAATGCCATGCAGGTCCTGCAGGACAGGGATCCCAAAAGACATGAAGGCGGACATCTTTTTATCTATGACGAGCCGGCTTCCCGGCGAGATGAAGATCATGTTGCCGCCGCTGTTGCCGTCCCACGTCTCCCGGATCTTCTGTTTTTCCTTCCACTCGCCATTCAGCTCGAGTATAAGATCCCAGTCCATGTCCGCAACCGTGGTCCTGTACGAAACAGCAGCATTATAACTGAACAGGTCCCCAAGATTCGTAACCTGTGTTCCACCGTTACTGATCATGTACTGCAGGTTCGCATCCAGGGCAAACCCGCCGATCCTTTTCGTAGCCGCAATGCCGAAGAGAGGACTCCAGGCGCCAGTGCCGGGCAGAAATTCAGCCTCAAAGGTCTCCCCATGGATATCCCTGTCGTTCGTCTTGCCCGTAGGCATCCGCAGGCCCCCTAACGCAGCAACCTCAAACTTATTCTCCGTCTTCAGGAACCGATACTGAGCCATAACGGTCAGATCGCCGAACCCTTTTGCATCGCCGTGGAGATGGATCTCATCGGGTTCGTCGCTATGGGCCTCCCGGATATTATTCACCTGTGCATAGGGTATATTGAGACTTACGGTAAGATCCTTGGTGATGCCGTATCCGACACCCAGAATACTATGAAATATCGAATCAGCCGTATGAACATCCTTGCCCTCTTCAGAAAATCCGAGAAGCTCGCTGTCAGAGAAGGAATCAAGGCTTATGTATTCAGCCTGCACCGCAAACGAGAAGATGCCGCGTGAAAGCGTTGTAGCAGATACAGTTCGTATGGGGCCGGCCTGGCCCAACCCGGCACCTCCCGAGGGGTGGTGTGCAGATGCTGCAGCGGCGAAGAGCAGAATGCCCGCCACAGAAAGAATAGCAGCCTTTCGCAGGTACATAAGATCCTCCTTAATCATAATTTGCTAGTACTTTACCACATCCCATATAGATAGTCACTTGAAGTACTTCTTGGCCGATTTTTGGTAATATATGTTTCAGTATGCTAAACATACCGGCGCCGTATGAAAAGCTCCTCCAGTTCCAGTCAAGTCTCGGACTGACCGACGACTCCCTCCTGCAGCTCGATCCGTACCGTGACCTCTTCATCTCCAAGAAGGACGAATTCGCGGCATACTTCCACAGTGTGTTTCGGGGAATCCCGGAGGCACGACTTGTCCTCGATTATGAAGAACGGCCCGGTCTCATGCTGAAAATATGGTCGCATTGGTTCGAGAGGATATTCCGTTCAAAGCTTGATAAGGAGCTCTACACCTATCTCTGGAGAATAGGCCTCCGCCACGTGGAAGTGAACCTTGACCAGCGCTTTTCGAACCTCGGATTCTCGATCATCCGGCAGTTCTGCCACAAGATAATACTGGCGGAGATCGAACATGGCAGCAGGACGCATCTGCTTCAGCTCATTGATGATATCATGGACATTTGCCTGCTGGTAGAGACAAGTGCATATATTGAGGCAACAACCCGCTGCGATATCGAGATCATCAAAGGGATAGCCGACCGGGTAAGAAACCCTGTCACGGTCATCGGCGGAAGCATAAAACGCCTTCAAAAGAAAGTCGAGACAGACAGTCCCACCTACGGCGTCTATGATTCTCTCCTATCTGAGAACAAGCGGCTTGAGCATATGGTCACGGACATTAAGATGTACTTCGAGATGTTCCAGGAAGATGCGGTATTCGGCACCCTGGAGCTGGAACCCCTCATTAGAAAGGCTGTTGCAAGCCTGACCGGCAACGGCAGATTTGCGGGTATCAGCCTGGAAGCAACCCTTTCGCCTGATGCGGAGCGTATTATTGCCGATGCACGTGATATGGAAAACATGTTCTATCATCTGCTGGAAAACAGTTTTGAAGCCGCCAACCCTGCTGACCCCCGGGTCAGGATATCATCACATGTCGTTGAGAAGCCGCATCCTGGCATCTTGGTCGAAGTCTTCAACACGGGCAGACCGATCAAGGAGGATGAGTTCGACAAATTCGCCACGCCCTTCTTCTCGACAAAGCCGGAAGGCACCGGTTTCGGCATACCGAT
>DKBH01000045.1 GCA_002451165.1 Nitrospiraceae bacterium UBA6905 | reverse complement strand
TCAAACTTAAAACGGGGCACTGGTGAATGACAGTGGAACGACTCTATCGCGGGAAGCCGGTCCGGCGCATGCATGTGATGGTGAAGCCCACGGGTTCGCTCTGCAATCTCGACTGCACCTATTGCTATTACCTCTCTAAAAAGGAGTTGCTCGGCAGTCCCGAACAATGGCGCATATCTGATGACGTGCTTGAAACCTTTATCCGTCAGTATTTCGAGGCCCATAACCACAAGGAGGTGGTCTTTTCCTGGCAGGGAGGTGAGCCGACACTGCTCGGCCTTGACTTCTTTAAGAAGGTGGTCGAGCTTGAAAAGAAATATTGCCTCCTTACGTCAGGTGCGAAAACGACCTGCAGACCAACGGTACAGACATTGATGATGCGTGGTGCGAGTTCCTGCGGGCGGAGCGTTTCCTTGTGGGCTTATCCATCGATGGTCCAAAACACCTGCACCACGCCCATCGCAGAGACAAGGGCGGACAGGGGAGCTTCGACCGGGTCTTTCGGGCCGCAAGGCTTCTAAGGAAGCATAAGGTGAACTTTGCGACACTCAGCTGCGTGAACCGGCTGACTGCAAAGAACCCCCTTGAGGTCTACCGCTTTCTGCGCGATATGGTCGACTCGCTTTCAATTGCAGTTCCTGTTCCCGAAATAGGGGAAGGGCAATAGTCCCGGATAGGAGCGTCTGTCATGATCGGTATGAAGAAAGAACGAAAAGCGGGGACGCCGAAGGAGTGTTGAGCACATGCATACGGCCGCACGCCGGGCTGTCTTCGCAGCATTTTTGATGACAGCAATGCGATGTGAAGGCAGAGGGGCCGATAACAACGGTCAAATGCAAAATGTGATGAGAAAAGGATCAGATGAATTCGATGGCGGCATGATGTCCGGTGGCAGAAGCGAGCCTGGCATCGCGTGTGAGCAGCGGTGCGTCAAGGGCCTCTGCCAAGGCAATATAGACGGCGTCATAGGCGGTGACGTTGTGGCGGAGCTCCCAGATTCTCGGCAGAAACGGGTCATGAGGATAGCGAACCAGTGGAAAGTCGGCGAGGTCTTCCATGGCCTGAAGCCCCCGTGTTTCATTGAGTTCTCCGGTAAGAGCGTATCGGCGCAGGACCTGGGCGACTTCGATATCGAGCAGGCAGGGTGCATAAAGCGTCTCGCGTCTGTCGAACAGCCGCTCAGTTATCCGGGATCCCGAGGAAGTGTTGAGCAGCACCTCGACCAGTGTCGAGGCGTCTACCACAATCACCTGCTGTCTCGCTCAGTTCTGACGGCTTTGGCAGGCGGCACTTTTGTTGTTACCGGCGACCGCTGGGCGAGGCGGCTTCGCAGTTCGGCAACGGTCGGGCGTTCTGCAATGCGCCGGACCTCCTGAAGGAGATAGTCGGACAATGTGAGTCCGGCCATGGCGGCCCGTGACTTGAGCTTGCGATGGAGCTCGTCCGGTACGTGACGAAGTTGAATCATCTTTGACATGTTTTTAGTATAATTGCATGTGTTCCACATGTCAATGAAAGAGAGGTAAAATGGTAACACGACTGAGATTCGGGGTGCGAGCTCCAAGATTCACGATGGCTGTATTCATCGCGCTCTCTTTTGCGGTCTTCTCACAGGCCGGAGCCGAGACCGGGAAAGCGGTGAATGAGGACTACGAGCGCCTTGCAGGGAAATGGGTGAGACCTGACGGAGGATATATTCTCGAACTGAAAGAGATCGGGAAGGACGGCCGGCTGAAGGCTTCGTACTTTAATCCCGGACCGATCAACGTAGCGCAGGCCGAATGGCGCCGGATGGGCGACCGCATTCAGGTCTTTGTCGAGCTCCGTGACGTGAACTATCCGGGTTCAACCTACACGCTTATCCATTCTCCGGAAAAGGACCGGCTGGAAGGGTATTACTACCAGGCTGTGCAGGGTCAGACGTATACTATACAGTTTATGAGGACTAAATGATACGTGAAGGGACGGTGTTCAGCCGACGAGGGGGTTTCGAACCTTCAGATCAGGAAAGCGGCCAAAGTCCCTGTCGGCGGTCCACAGTTCCGGCATGCCGTGATGCCTGCAAAGGGCTGCAATACGCGCATCATGCACCTGCGGGCCACACACCTTGCCGATCTGAAGAAGAGTTCGCAGATGTTGCCAGTAGTCCTCTGATTCCGAAAGAAGCAGAAGGCTTGGGGATTCCAGCCAGGCATCAATCTGTGCTACGGCTTTTTCCAGAGGCGTTGGCGGGTCGTAGATCTTTGGGTGCGTCACTATGGCAAGAAATTCGTGGATGCACGGCCACGGTATTGCCCACGGCACCTGTCCTTCCGCCAGTTCGGCAATCCGGGCATAGGCGGCATCATGCCAAGGCGAATCTTCACGATGCGAATAGACAAGAAGGTTGCTGTCGACGGCGATCACCCTCCGCGACCCTCATAGCTAGTATCGCGAAGCTTGTCCCAGGCGGCGCCTTCAAAATCCGGCTGCAGCCCTCTGCCCTTGAACGTGGCCCTGCGAAGCTTGAAGCGTTCGCGCTGCCTGTGTTCAGAGATGACCCGCCTCAGACCAGCCTCGATAAGGGCCTTCATGGTAGTGTGCTCTTCCCTGGCCATCTTTTGCGCTTCTTTAAAAAGGCTATCAGGTATCTGTACGGTTGTCTTCATATGGCTAACCATATCATAAGATATGGCAAGATGTCAATAATAATTGAAAAAGCCAGTGAGTTTCAGGATGGAGCGAGATAATACTATGCAGGGTGCAACAAGTGGTGGTCAGGGCATCCATGTCGTGGCAAAGCCCATAGGGCCGGCTTGCAATCTCAATTGCGAGTATTGTTTTTATCTCGAAAAGCAGGCTATCTTCGGTCCCGGCGAGCAGTACCGCATGTCCGATAAGGTCCTTTCCGCTTTCATCGCCAACTACGTCTCATCGCAGCCTACACCGGAGGCGGCCTTTGTCTGGCAGGGTGGAGAACCGACCCTGCTGGGGATCGATTTCTTTACAAGAATCGTTGAATTGCAGCGCCCTTTTGCGCGTATCAAAACGATCAGCAATTCCCTCCAGACCAATGGGACGCTGCTCACCGACGAGTGGTGTGCCTTCCTGAAAAAGAATAATTTCATGGTCGGCATAAGCCTCGACGGTCCGAAAGAGGTCCATGACCGCTATCGCCGCGACCGAACAGGAAACGGGACCTTCGATCGGGCGATGCGGGGGCTGAGGCGTCTGCAAAAGCACAAAGTGGATTATAATGTGCTCGCCTGTGTCGCACGTGATACGGCAAGGCATCCTCTCAACGTGTACCGCTTTTTCAGGGATAAAGGCGTTGAGTTCATACAATTTTCCCCGGTCGTAGAGCGCGTGGCGGGTGCTTGCAGCGCGCCAGACGGCCTGCGCCTTGCCGGACCTGCTTCGCTGGACAGGGAAGAGGCGCAGACCGAGGTCACTCCATGGTCGGTGCTGCCAGAAGACTATGGCGACTTCTTAATTGCTATCTATGAGGAATGGGTGCGTAACGACGTCGGCAAAGTCTTTGTTATGAACTTCGAGTGGGCGCTTAATGCCTGGATAGGCAACCCCTCGCCGGTCTGCATCCATGCCGAACAATGCGGCAGATCACTGGTGATCGAACATAACGGCGACGTCTATGCCTGCGACCATTGTGTATATCCGGAATACAAGCTCGGGAATGTCCTCACTGACACGCTACCTGTCATGGCTGAAAAATCCCGAAAGGCCGGATTCGGCGTATCTAAGGAGACCACTCTGCCGCGCTGGTGCAGGGAATGCAAGGTCCTGGCGGCCTGCCGGGGAGGCTGCCCCAAGCACCGTTTCGAGATGAGCAATTACAAAGAGCCGGGCATGCAATATCTCTGTCCCGGCTATAGGAAGTTCTTTATGCATATCAGGAAATATTGCCACGCCATGACTCAATTGCTCGAAAACAATCTTCCGGTGTCATACGTGATGAAGGCTGCAAAAGGGCCGCTGGTTATAAAGCTTGATGGAATGAAAGAGGCAGACGAGTGAACTTAGTGGTCAGACGAGTGGATCGCGGACATCAAGAAAAGCTAGCTTCGGAATATCGCCAAGGGCTTCATCTCTTTGCGGAAACAGGGACGGTGAGTTCTCCGCATGATAATAGTTCGCAGCAGCTGTCATGGGTGTATAGGATCGATGACTTCCAGGAAGGGGAAACGATGGAAATCAGTATCCCGGGTGCAGATGCGCCTGATTCCATGCTCACGCATGAGGATGGCTGTGTGCGCGTCATGCAGGAGATTACCTGCAATGTGAGGGACCTCTGCGATGACTTGCTCTGCTATCTCGGCGTGTCGCTGACTAGGGATGAGAATGCCCAGTCCGGGAGAGGAGAGAAGAACGGTCACGAACTGCCACGCTTCAGCTGTGCGCCATGGCCGACGCATGATCTTTTGATGGGTAGTCACACGCAAAAACTCATAAAGTATCGACCAGGTGGTAAACCACGCATCAGCGAGGGGGCGGCGGTATTCAAGCCAGGCCCGACAGGCGGCGTGAAAAGGCGAATCCTCGTCGGCAGCATACACCAGTACATTGGTATCGACGACGAGCACTACCGGCCTTCCATGGCCTGGTACAGCGCATCACGATCAGCTATATCGACAAGCGTTCCGCCGCTTCGAAACGTCGGCAGAGGAGGGATCTCTTCTTTTTTCTTCTGTGGCCGGAACAGCATGCGCAGCGCTGTCTCGACCAGCTCGGACATGGTGCGTCCCTGGCGGGCCGCTTCACGCTTCAACTGCGCCATAACCGTGTCATCGATATTAAGCGTCGTCTTCATATGGTTTACCATATCAAATATATGGTTATATGTCAAGGCAGTGATAAGATATAGATTTGGGATCCACATATATGGTAACAATAGTGCCGGGTGCTGCATCAGCATGCAGGGAGTGCCCGTTCTTCCATCATCAACAAGGGAATCCTTATTGCTTGAAGAGTCATATTTATGAATAGGGAAGAGAAGATTTCTGTCCGAGGATACGAGGTCGATGAAATTCTTATTTTATAAAGGGTTACGCCTGCATATCAATCGGTCTGGCTTGGCTGCCCTGATGTCGTTACTCTTTATCTTCGCTTCAGTTCCTGCCATGACTGCCGCCGAGAATGACCTGAAATCCCTGAAGACTGCCGTGCCGGCGCCTACACAAACAGTTGCGCAGGCACCTTCTCCAACCGGCCCGGCAGCTATCCCGGTGGCAGATGTCGCGACAAAGGCAACCGAGGTAGCCAGTCAGCTCCAGACCATTACGCAGAAATTGGGTCCACGTTCTGATATAGAGTTGATCCGCCGTTCGCTTCCTGATGCGAGCAGGAAGATTGAGCACGATCTGGCTATTACCAGGAGGATACTGCAGGGCCAGCCGGCACTCCCGACGATCGAGGCGCAGCAGGATCAATGGCAGCAGAAGCAAAAGCAGACTACAGGCTGGCTTACAATGTTGACCAAAGAGTCCAATACCCTGCAGGAGGCGCTTGACCAGCTTGAAGCCATGCGGAAGATCTGGGAGGTAACCCTCAAGGCTTCTGAGGATGCAAAGGCGCCGGGACTGACCCTACATCAGATTACGGGAACACTTGCCTCGATACAGGCGACTCAGGCACCCGTGAAGACGCAGCTTACGGCAGTGCTCGATCTTCAAAGCCGCGTATCCGCCGAGGTTGCAAAATGCGGTGAGGTGATGGCAGGGATTGCCCAGATCCAGAAGACGTCCATGACTGAAATCCTGGTTCAGGACAGCCTGCCGGTTGTCAGTCCTGAACTGTGGGCCGGCGCTCTGACCGGCTTTTCCGGGCGCTTGGGCGATATTGGCGGCGCCTACGTGGGGACTGTCAATAAGTACCTCCGGGATCCCTCGGAAGGCATGCCTCTGCACGTCGGAATTCTTGCAGCACTTATCATTTTATTTCTTGCATCCAGATACCAGGTCCGCAGGCTGACGGCAGCGGGAGCGACCTTTTCGTCTGCTATCAGGGTCTTTGATCACCCCATCGGCGCGGCCCTGACCGTAGTTCTGCTTTTTGCCACGTCGCCGTTTTGGCCGGTGTCGATAGTCTTGCGGAGGACATTTCAAATCCTTGCCTTCGTGCCCATGATAATCCTGGTCCGGCCGGTCATGCCCGTACGTCTGACCCCCGGTCTGTACCTGATGTGGCTCCTCATCAGCATCGATGCCATAAGAGAGGCTTTTTCAGATGAACTGCTCCTCGGACAGATCATCCTGATGATCCAGTCTCTCGGCGGAACAGTTCTCATGATATGGCTTTTGCGGAACCTGCGGCCTGCCCTCGGAGAGGCTGCAGGGTCTACCCGTCTGCGGCTGCTGCAGTTGGGGGGTATCTTTGTGCTGCTGGTTCTTGCTTCCGGATTTGTGGCCGCGATCATGGGATATTTACGGTTTTCTCGCCTTTTGACGGTTAGTATGGTTGCCGGCGGAATGCTGGCGCTGACGCTGTATGTAACCCTGCGCGTTCTCGTCGGTTTTGCCGATCTTGCCTTTCATGTCTGGCCGCTTCGGACGCTCCGCATGGTACAGCATAATCGGGGACTGCTGGAGCGGCGTCTCTATCGCCTTCTGCTATGGGCGGCAGTTGTGGCATGGGTAGTACGGTACTTGAACTATATCGGGTTCCTGCAGCCCGCTCTGGCATCTGCAAAGGCCGTTCTCCATGCGAAATACGAGCGGGGTGACTTCAGCATCTCGGTTGGCGGTTTACTGGAATTTTTCATTACTGTCTGGGTGGGCTACGTGCTGTCGTCCCTTCTACGTTTCGTGCTGCGGGAGGATGTTTATCCCAGGATCGGGGTTTCGCCCGGCAAGTCCTATGCTGTTTCGAGCCTCCTGCATTACATTATCATTGCCCTTGGGTTCGTAGCGGGGATAGCAGTGTTAGGGATCAATCTTACGAAGCTTACCGTCCTGACCGGTGCTCTTGGTGTCGGCATCGGCTTTGGACTACAAAGTGTGGTGAACAACTTTGTCTCCGGCCTGATACTGCTCTTTGAGAGGCCTATCCAGGCGGGCGACACGGTGGAGGTGGGAGATCTCCTGGGGAAGGTCCGGAGGATAGGAATCCGGGCAAGTACGGTGCACACAAGGCAGGGCGCTGATATCATTGTCCCCAATTCTCAGTTGATCACCGAGAAGGTGACTAACTGGACCCTGAGTGATATGCTGCGGCGCATCGACCTGCCGGTCGGTGTCAGTTACAGCTCCACGCCGAAGGAGGTCATAAGGGTGCTTGAAAGAGTTGCGGTCGATAACCCTCATATATTGGCCGATCCCCCCCCTCAGGCCCTCTTCATGGGTTACGGGGATAGTTCGATCAACTTCGAGCTGAGGGCATGGACCGACCGGTTTGACGATTGGCAGCTGATACGCAGCGAATTGGCCACGGCTGTCTTTGACGCCGTACATGCCGCCGGCATGTCATTTCCCTTCCCGCAGCGAGAGGTGCGGATCGTGGGATATCCCGAAAAAATAGCAGAAGCTAACATCGACGACTCGGAAAAGTCGATAGAGTGAGGCAATAGAGGTCCCTTGGACTCAAGCACAGGTATGGATTATGGGTTTGGACATAGGTGAGGTGATCGTTGCCGCAACGGGAAAAAGTTAGTTCAGCATGCTGTTTGTGATTATGGGCAGAGTAGTAAGAAGAACACTCTTTGGGTGTCTGCATCTGCGTTTGCAGAGGAGACAAACATGAAGCACCGACGGCTATTGTGGGTGATTGCAGCATCGTTCGTGATGATTTTTGTGGGGTGTGCACCGACCGTTTCTGTCCAAGCAAAACAGTACCTCGGTGTTCCGCCCTATCCGCCGACTGACCCGATGAGCGTGGCAATTCTCCGTGAACCACCGGCACGACCTCATGAGCGGATAGGAGAAGTAACCCTCGAACCTGATGATAATGCCCCGGTCTCTATGATCGAGCAGAAGCTGCAGCAGGCTGCGGCTCAGATGGGGGCGGATGCCGCAGTTATTGTCGCTGACAGGACCATGAGGATGGGAGCAATAATATCAGGGCCATGGTACGGTCGTGAGATATCGCCTGATTTGCAGCGTGTTGTTATCGCTGTTGCTATCAAGTATACTCAGTAATCGCTGGGAATGTTCGTCTAGGAAGTCGTGTGGGGCTCGGAGCGTGTTACAAGATAATATTAGGAACAAAGTCGACCCCTTATCGAAAGAATTAGTGAATCATATGCTGAAGATTCGAGAGCTATGGGTATCTGTAGGGTCGCGGTAAACAACACGAGCAGATATGGCAAAGGCAATAGTCTGCATACAATAAATTCTTTAACAAAGGAGGTCAGGATGGAGAAGCAAAGGATGAGACATACGAAGAAAACAGGTGGGCGCAGGGATGCGCGTGCAAAGATGATGAGCAGGTTCGCTCTTGCAATTTGCCTTTTGTGCATGCTTGTAGCAGTAATGCCTCTCAGTGCGGCAGCAGATGAGGCGGGAAAGGATACCGGTTGGCAGTTCGGAGCGGATATTTATGGATGGGCACCCGGTTTTGGCATAAAGACAACAGGGGGTGAAAACCTCGACGTTGACTTCGATGACGTCATCAAGGCTCTTAAATTTACGGCTCAGGGCGGTGTGTCGGTACGCAAGGGCAGATGGTCACTTTCGACCGACGTCATTTATATGGCGCTGAAGCAGGACAGCAACAAGTCGGTGACCGCCACGGTCGGTCCACGGGGACACGAGATAAACATCGATGCAGATGTCACCGTGAGGTTGACGGGGTGGATCGTGACGCCTTTTGTTGGGTACACCTTTTATGACAACGGGAAGTTGCGAACAGATGCTATTGCCGGTGTGCGCTACCTCTGGCTGAAGCCGGATCTGGAATTGGATGTTGAGGGGCCGCTCAAACCGAGGCATAACAGAATCTCTGACTCGGGTGATGTATGGGACGGCATTGTCGGCATCAGAGGCGATCTGAACCTGGACAAGAATTGGTATGTCCCGTATTACGCGGACATGGGTACCGGCGATAGTACCTTTACCTGGCAGGCTCTGATCGGAGCCGGCTACCGGATCAGCAAGGCGATGGATGTCGTTGCTGCATACCGATACCTGTACTGGAATTTTGACGATAACAAAGTGCTCGACTCTTTGGATGCCAGCGGTATGCTGATAGGACTGCGGTTCCGTTTCTAAACGCATTGATAAGGGAGATGTCTGATCGTTGCCGTGCTGAAGAGGCGGGTATTTACCAAATATGGCAAAAGGGTGAAGCTTGAAGATACCGAATGCAACGTCATGGTTCCGTACTTCCTGGTGCTGGAAATGCGCCGGATTCAAAGAGACTTCCGGGACACAAAGCCCTCGTAATTTTACGAGTTCACTAAATATGGTAAACATGCTATAAATGTGAAATGGCTTTTTCGGTATAAAATCAGCATTCAGGCCATAGGCTTCAAATTTTGAGGCAAGAGCAAAAAGATCGCCTGTTTTTTAAATGACGCTTCATCGGTGAAAGGGTAAATTATGATTGCATTTGCGGCAGACGGAATCGCGCTGACGGTTGCGTATTTTTCAAGGCAACAGCTGAATGAACATTATGGTCTTCAGATGGTTAGGTAATGAAAGGAGATTGAGTATGAGAAAGGTTGCCGGCAGTGTCATCGTCTGGGCTATCATCATGCTGCTTGCTGTGCCGCCGGGAACGTTCGGACAGCAGCCGGATCAGAAGGTTTTTAAACCGGAGGAACTGGATCAGATTGTTGCGCCGATCGCGCTCTATCCGGATTCTCTGCTGACACAGATACTGATGGCCTCGACATATCCGCTTGAGATCGTGCAGGCCGATCGGTGGACAAAGCAGAACAAGGGCATGAAGGGTGACGCATTGGCAAAGGCCCTTGAAGAGCAGCCCTGGGACCCAAGCGTCAAGTCCCTGGTGAACTTTCCGGATGTTTTGGCCATGATGAGTGAGAAGCTCGACTGGACGCAAAAACTGGGCGATGCATTCCTCGCCCAGCAGAAGGATGTTATGAACACGATCCAGAATCTGAGAAAAAAGGCAGAGGCATCAGGCAATCTGAAGACCACGAAGGAACAGACAGTGGTTGTTGAGAAAGAGACGCAGACCATCGTCATTCAACCTACTAATCCGCAGGTCATCTATGTGCCGACCTACAACCCGACGGTTGTTTACGGCACATGGGCATACCCTGCCTATCCGCCGTATCCAGTCTATCCTCCGGGATATGTGGCTACAACAGCTGCATTTTCCTTTGCAGCAGGTGCTGCTGTGGGTGCTGCCTGGGGATATGCATGGGGCCACTCGGACTGGCACGGCGGAGACGTTGACATAGATTATAATCGCAACACTAACATAAACAACAACATTAACCGTGAGAAATACAAACAGCAGTATCAGGGAAGGGGCCAGGGCGGCCAGGCAGGTCAGGGCAACAGATGGCAGCATGACGCGAGCCATAGAGGCGGAGTCTCTTACCGGGACCAGGGGACGGCACAGAAATACAACCGGGGAACCGGAGGCGAAGCTGCGAAATCTCGGGAAGCCTTCCGAGGGCGCGCTGAAACCGGGAGACAGGATATCTCCAGAGGCGGAGCAGACCAGTTCAAGGGGCGCCAGGATGGCGGTCAGCGGGGCGGTTTTGAGGGCCGGGGCGCCGGAGCAGGGGATTTCTCCCGCGGCGGCGACCGGGGCGGGAGCGCCTTCAGCGGTATGGACCGTGGGGGAAGTTCGGCGCGCGATTTCAGCAGCCGCGGCAGTTCCAGCAGGCAGAGCATGTCATCCGGCNNGCGGCGGCAGGAGGTAGGCCATGAATATATATCAAATATTAAAACAAGGATATGCAAGGGAGAAGAAAACAATGCTTCCGGACATGACTGATAAAGAAAGCTCTTCGCACCATATGCTTCTGTTTTTTGCAGCGGCAGTCATGGCAATCATTGTGACCATTGCCGGGATGGCGGCCGAAGCTGCGGATAAGCAGAAAGAGTTTGCTTCACCCGAAGAGGCAGTAAAAGCTGCTATGGCTGCCGTGAAAGCGGATAACAACAAAGAGGTGATGGCAATTTTCGGTCCAGAGGCAAAAGAGGTGATATTTTCAGGAGACCCTGTAAGCGATAAGGAGCGGCGTGAACACTTTATTCACGCTTATGACCAAAAGAACAGTTTGAGCAAAGAAGGGGACAAGATGGTCCTGATCGTTGGGGAAAAGGATTGGCCCTTTCCCATACCGCTGGTGAAACAAGGGGACCAGTGGTTTTTTGATACCAAAGCGGGAAAGGAAGAGATCCTGAACCGACGCATCGGCCAGAACGAACTCTTTACGATCCAGACCATGCTTGCCGTCGTTGATGCCCAGCGGGAATATGCCATGAAAGACAGAGACAGCGATGGTGTCCTCGAATATGCCGAAAAATTCCGCAGCGATCCCGGAAAAAAGAACGGCCTTTACTGGAAGACCAAGGAGGGAGAGGAGCCAAGCCCGCTGGGAGAACTGCTGGTGCATGCAAGGGCTGAAGGCTACACCACGGCAGGTACGAAGAACAAGCCCGTACCTTATCACGGGTACTATTTCGGGATGATGAAGAAGCAGGGCAAGCACGCTCCCGGCGGTGCTTACAATTATGTGGTGAAGGGCAGGCAGATCGGCGGCTTTGCTGTAGTTGCCTATCCGGCAAAATACGGAAACTCCGGCGTGATGACGTTTATGGTGAACCATGACGGTGTGGTATATGAGAAGGACCTCGGCAAGGGCACCGCGAAGATTGCGAAGGCAATGACATCCTTTGACCCTGACAAGACGTGGCAGAAGGTTGAAACAAAGAATGAATAACAGAAAGAATGGAACATACGATATAAGAGAGGAGTAATCGGTGATGAACAAGGAGAAGATTGTATCAAAGTCGGTGGGTATGCTGCTCGTGACGGTTATGGCATTGTCGATCCTGGGATGTGTCGCAGCAATACCGGTTGCAGTTATGTACTACGAAGATCAGGAGAAATATCATGCGAAAGCAGATATTCCTGCCCTGCCTGACAAGGTGTATGCTGCAGCGGTCAGCCTTGCTGAGGAGAAGGAACTGAAGATCACGAAACAGGATGCTGAAAAGCGTATCATTGAAGTCACGGATGGGAAACAGACTGCCTCGCTCTCGGCAAAGCCGCTGGGCGATGACAAGACCGAAGTCGCGGTCGTTGCCGATATTCCTAAAGCAAAGGACCGCAAAGAGGAACAGAAGGAACTGGCCCTGCGGGTTATTGACAAGATATGTGAGCGTCTTGGCGTTACGTATACATTAACGACAAAGTGAGAGAAAGGGGAGTAAGTTATGTGCAGGCTTAAAAGGAGTGTGATTGGAGGCATCGCAGTTTTGGCCGCAATGTTGTTCGCTTCAGGAGCCCTGGCAGCTGGAATAGACAGCCCGGTTGCTATCGAAAACATTCCCAATGTTGTTGGGCTGGGAGTAGGCATGATCCCGGACTATTTGGGGTCTGACAATTATACGGTGGCTGCAGCCCCGTTTTTCCGTTGGACCTTGGCGGGGTCGGAGAGATATCTCCAACTCATAGCGACAGAGCTTTCCTTCAACGTCTTGAACCATCCAAATTTTATTCTCGCACCAGTCCTGAACTACCGGCCTGGCCGCGACGATGTTGATGATGATAGGGTGGATAAGATGAGAGATATTGACGATACGGCCGACGTCGGTATATCAGCCGGTTATGTCTGGAAGAACAAGTCTAATCCGCGGCACCGTTTTGTTACCTCGCTGACGTTTTACGGCGATGCAGGTGATGTGTACCGCGGGTGGCTCGTCCAGGGTGGTGCGCGCTACTGGTACCCTGTGAGCAAGCCCATTGACCTGCAGATCGGCGTTGGCGCGACCTACGGCAACTCCCAGTACATGGATACCTACTTCGGGGTAGACAGCAGGGACTCAGCACGGTCAGGGCTGAAGAAGTTTGAGGCAGGCGAAGGGTTCAGGGATGTGAATGCTCAGCTGGCTGCGGTCTTTCACTTTTCGATGAACTGGCATGTTGCGGCTGGTGTCAAGTATTTTGCTCTTGTCAGTGATGCATCAGACAGCCCGATTGTGGATAAACGGGGAGATTCGAATCAATTTGTCTACGGACTCGGCGTTGCGTATAGCTGGTAATTGTATGGTCTCACTTCTTATGGGACTTTCGGGGGCTGCAAAGCAGCCCTTTCTTGTCTCTATGAAGAGAAGCGGGATCACGCGGCAGATGGGTACATACAGGATTTACGCATGGCTTCTTAGCTGACAGTGAGCATTGCCGCTTCTGGCCAGAATTACAAAGGAGTGTATCATGAAGATTCGTGAAATTATTGTGGTGTTACTCGTCGTGATTACAACGGTCTTTTCAGCATCGCTCGCTGGGGCTGATTCTTCAAGCCTAAACGCGATACTGTATGCGAACGGCAATTACATCGCCATCGGATTTGATGGAACGATTCTCGTTGGCCCGAACAGGTCGGCCATGACGAAGAGAAATTCAGGGACCGGAAGCACGCTCTATGCCATCTTGTACGAAAAGGGCATGTTTATCGTGGTGGGAGCGGACGGCACGATTTTGACCTCCCCTGATCTGGACACCTGGACTGCGCAGAATTCGGGTACATCGAGCTCCCTCTATAGTCTCCTATATGAAGGAGGAAGGTTCCTGGCCTTTGGCGGCGATGGCACCATGATCACGTCCTCTGACGGAATGACCTGGAGTCTTCGCCAGACCGGGACGCAGAGTACTATCAAAGATGTGCTGTACAAGTATGGCCGCTATATCGCAGTGGGCGGTGACGGTTTGATACTTACGTCACAGGATGCGGAGAGCTGGTCAGCTCAGAGCTCCGGCACCAGCAGCACGCTCATCGGCATTGAGGTGTTCGGTAGCACCTTTGCTGCCTTTGGCGGGGATGGGACCGTTGTCATCTCGAAGGACGGGAGTGCCTGGACGCAGAAAAATATCGGGGCTACTGGTACGATTTATTCCGTGACCTATGCAAAAGGTATGTTCGTCGTGGTTGGGGCTGATGGCATGATCATGACCTCAACGGACGCACAGAACTGGGAGAAGCAGAATTCGGGAACCAACAGTACGCTGCGCGGTGTTACCATGAAAGATGATGTCTTTGTCGCCATCGGAGATGACGGGGTGATCATCAGATCATCCGATGGAAAGACCTGGACCGGTGGGCAGGGTTACTGAACGATACGCGGGGAATCACTTTGCGACGGACCGGGAAGGTCTGATCGCATCCGGCAGCAGCATTCACGGGTGTGCGGTCGGTAGTTATAACCTGGTTCTTAATGGCCATGCATGAACAGGATTATCAGGAGGCTTCCATGGAAGAAGGAGGGAGCTGGCTACAGTGGCAAGTCGTAATCGTATCTGTCGTACTGCTTGCGATAGGTGCATTGACGGCAAGTGTCACCGCAGCTCATGCAGAAGAATCAATAGAAGTCGAGTGTTACCTCAAGGTTGATGACGACTATGTATCGGTGAGCAATGTCGATGTCTATGACGCAAGGGAGGCTGCAGCTACCTGCAATGCTGTCTATATGGATTGCAAAGGGCAATGCATTGGATGTTATATCGACGAAAACGGGGACGAGATGTGCTACGATACCGGCGGGAGGAGGTTCCAGAAGTGATCACCGGACTTCCTCCTTTCAAGAGCAGTGACGTGGCCGATTTCGGAAATCGTCCTAAATACGCGTATCTTACTGAAGTAAAGGAGGCAAGAGCATGAAAAATAGCTCCAGAAGCAGAAGGACAATCATGGCAGCTTGCGTGATTACGGCATTGCTGATGTTCATGTGTCAGGCGGAGGCTTCAATGTCTTCTTCGCTGGGCGTGATCGTCTATCCCGCGAAGGGACAATCGCCAGATCAGCAGAACCGGGATGAAGGAGAGTGCTACAACTGGGCAAAGCAGCAGACAGGGATCGACCCGATGGCCGTGGCGAGCACACCGACGAAACAGGAAGGCCCAGCAGTGGGCGGTGGTGAACGGGTCAAGGGTGCGGCAGGAGGTGCCCTCGGCGGACTGGCCATAGGCGCCATTGCAGGAGACGCAGGCAAAGGCGCTGCTATTGGGGCAGTCGGAGGCACCTTGATCGGCGGTCATAAGGCAAGGAAGAATAAGGCTGCGAGGGAGCAGCAGGCGGAACAGAACAAGGCTGCTACCCTGCAGCATTTTAACAAGGCCTTTGGTGTATGCCTGGAGGGCCGGGGCTATACTGTAAAATAAGGAGGACTATACATGAGAGTCATTGCAGGTTTGATCATTCTTGGGTTATTCGTGGCTGTTTCTCCGGTTTATGCCGAAGATGTCTTTGACGGCACGAAGCCGCTTCTTTGCGCCAGCATAGAGGCCCTTGATTGTGATCCGGGGACGGAATGTGAAAGAGGCATCCCGGAGATCATGGGAGCTCCGAAATTCCTGCGCATCGATTTTGCAAAAAATGAAATTTCCGGGACTGAGAGGACGACAAAGATTCGATCGATAGATAAGGACGATGACCAGCTCATCCTTCAGGGATATGAGTTAGGGCTTGGCTGGACTCTCGCCCTGGATCGTGCAACGGGTAATATGCGAATAACCTTTGCCAGATGGGATGCGTCTTTTATTATGTTCGGCTCCTGTACGTCTCACTTTCTGAAAGAGTAGGAAAATAGGCGGGACAAGATATCAGTCGTGTATTAAGGCTGGTTTGACAGGCTATTCATGTACTTTGGAAGAAAGAAAGGATCTACGGTTATGAAGAAGATGGGAGTATTTGTGATGTTGGGAATCTTGGTCTTCTCAGGAGGTGCCGCTGCCGCCGAGAAGGGTATTGTCGAGACCTTTACCGAAGGCTGCAAAGTGGAGCTTGAGAAATATTGCAAGGATGTGACCCCAGGCGACGGGCGTCTCGTGGCATGCCTCTATGCGCACGGGGACAAGCTCTCCGGTAAGTGCGAGTATGCGATCTACGATGCCGCGGCCCAGCTTGAACGGGCACTTACAGCCCTGACTTATGTTGCCAATGAATGCAGGGATGATCTCAAAGCTAACTGTGCGAACATCAAGCCCGGCGAAGGCAGGGTGATCAAGTGCCTTGAGAAGAATGATGCAAAGGTAAGCGGCCGCTGCAAGGAGGCGCTGAAGGATGTGGGAATCAAGAAATAGGCAACAAAGATAGCCGCCTACGGGTATGACATGCTGCAGATATTCTGCCGCAAAACCCTTGAAGGAGAAAAATATATGTCAAAGAAACCGCTACCGCATCTGCTTGTGATCATCATGGTATTTCTGCTGCTTTCCGGCTGTGCGTCTACGAATGGAAAAACGGTCGAAAGCGATGGTCCGAAGTATACGGGCTTCCTGAGTGACTATTCACAGCTGAAGCCCGAGGCTGAAGGTTCCACGGCCATGAAGTATGTAAACCCAGAGGCCGACATGAAGAAATACAAGAAGTTCATTCTCGAACGGATCATTGTCTGGCTCAAGAATGATGCCGAGTATAAGGGCATTGACCCGGATGCGTTTAAGGCCATGACCGACTATTTCCATGAGGCTCTTGTCAGGGAGTTAGGGAACGATTATCCCCTTGTGACTGAGCCGGGTCCCGACGTTATGCGGTTGAGGATTGCCATTACAGACCTTGTTCCGACCAAGGTAGGCATGACGGTTGTCGTACTGGTGACTCCCTATGCAACGGTTGCCGACCTTGCCTCGGGAGCCGCATCGAAAGGCGGAGTTGGCAGTGCACCCTATCTCGGCCATGCGGGCATCGAAGCAGAGGGGATCGACAGCGTCACGCTTCAGCCGGTATTTGCCTATGTGGATGAGCGGTACGGGAAGAAATACGATGTCGAGAACCCGGGCTCTTACTTCAAAGCCTATAAAGAGTGGGGTTATGTGCAGCAGGCCTTTGACTATTGGGCGAAGAAGTTCCGCACCCGTTTGGACGAAATCAACGGTAAGACAAAGGCGGAAGAAAAGAAATAGTACTCCGTTAATATTAGGAGGTAGGTCCTGACATGAAACGCGGAAGAGCATCAAGAGTCGTCGTAATCATCATAGCGGTGGCTGCTCTTGCCTATCTGTTGCTGCTCATCCCTGAGCGGGCCGGCCGGGAGGCGGTAGCACCCGTCAAGCCCGCAACAAAGCAGGCCTTTGCCTGGAATCAGGACGCCTATTGGAATGCCCTGGAAAAGCAATATGCGGAGCTCAGAAAGGGCGGCTGCAGGGGGATCGATGCAGATGTTGGAGCCCGCTTGGCCGGCATCAAAAATCTTGTTGGCCGTATCAGTGCGCAGGCGCTTGCTCCTGATGCACCAGAGTGCGGGAAACTGGAAGAATGGATGTTCGTTACGGCACCGCTGGTTAGCGCCTGCAACACGGGCCTATTGGATTATCTAAACGTTGCCGCCGCGATGCGTGCGGCAGTCAAGCGGCAGTCGGAGGGCTGGGACATGCAGAGTGATGCGGCCAGAATCACGTTGTACCGTCTGCTCTACGGTTCCCGCGGCGCGGTGGAGGAGATCATGACGCAGGCTCCTGCCGGAGCATTTCCTGCGCTGACCATGGGAACTGACGAGCCATCTGCAACTCCTGCAGTAGATATCAGGAATGTCCGGATTCACAGCGGGGACATACTCGTCTCCCGGGGTGGGGCTCCTACATCGGCGCTGATCGCCCGCGGCAACGACTACCCCGGTAATTTTTCCCATATCGCCTTTGTCTATGTGGACCCGGCGACGAACGAGGCAAAGATCGTGGAGGCGCATATCGAGATAGGGGTTGTTGCCTCAACCGTGGAACAGTACCTTGCAGACAAGAAATTGCGGGTGATGCTCCTCCGGCCGCGTGCTAATCTCCCTCAGCTGCAGAAGGACCCTCTGCTGCCGCACAAAGCTGCTGAGTATGCGTACCAACGCGCTACCCAAGGCCATGTACCCTATGACTTTGCCATGGACTATAGGGATCATGCCAAACTGTTCTGTTCAGAAGTGGCCTCAGAGGCCTATGAGCGGTACGGCTTGCATCTCTGGCAAGGGGTCTCGCACATCTCATCCCCCGGTCTGCGCAGGTGGCTGACGGCTTTCGGCGTCAAGCACTTCGAGACGCAGGAACCGTCTGACCTTGAGTACGACCCGCAGCTTACTGTCGTTGCAGAGTGGCGCGATCCGGGGACCCTGAAAAAAGACCGCATCGACAATGCTGTCACCGAGGTGATGCTGGAGGGAGCTGAAAAAGGCGACGAGATCAGCTATCAGCGGTTCCTGCTTCCCCTGGCCCGTATTGTCAAGGCATATAGCATGATACTAAACCGGTTCGGCAAGGTCGGACCGATACCGGAGGGTATGTCTGCGACCACAGCGCTCCGCACTCAGGAATACATGAACCGGCATAAGGTCATAGAGGAACGTCTTTCAGCACTGGCAGAGCAGTTCAAGAAAGAACATGGGTATGAGGCGCCGTACTGGCAGCTGGTCAACCTCGCGCGGGAGGCAAAGGGAGAACGGGGAGGCTAAATGCTGAGAGGACATGAGAGAGTTGGTCTCGTAGCTGAATATGTGAAGCGGTACATGAAAAAGACGACTGACGTGATGAGAATATTGCAAATTCTCTTGCTCTTGCTCGCCCTCCTTTTCCCTGCAGGGATTTCCGCTGCCGAAACTGGAACTTTTGCAGCAGCAGATGCGCCAAAGCGGCCGAAGATCGGCGTCGTCTTCGGCGGGGGAGGGGCAAAAGGTGCGGCCCACATCGGCGTGCTCAAGGTGCTTGAGGAGCAGAAGATCCCTGTTGATTATATTGCCGGCACCAGCATGGGCGCCATCGTCGGCGCCCTGTATGCATCCGGCCTTTCTGCAGATGAACTCGAAAAGGTGATCACCGCGATCGACTGGAAAGATGTCTTTAAGGGTGATCCTGACCGCCGGGATGTCGACTACCGGAGGAAGCGGGAAGATTACGAGCATCTCACTGCGCTACAGGTTGGTATCAGGGACGGCAAGGTCGTCATGCCCAAGGGCCTTGTCAAGGACCAGAAGGTGAATGTGCTTTTCGAGATGCTCATGCTCCATACCTCGGACATCAATGATTTCGACAAACTTCCCATACCCTACCGGGCTATTGCTACAGATCTGGAGACGGGTGAGATGGTAGTGATCAAAGGCGGAAAGCTTGCCGATGCTGCACGAGCCAGCATGTCCGTGCCGGGTGCATTCCCGCCTATAGAATTAAACGGGAGGCTTCTGATCGATGGGGGCATCGTCCGGAACGTCCCTGTTGATATCGTGCGGGAAATGGGGGCCGACATCATCATCTGCATCGATGTTGACAAGCCTCTTCAGAATAGGGAAGAGATCGGCGGAAGTCTCTCGGTCCTGAATCAGATGATCGACATCATGATGAAGAAAAATGTAAAGGAGCAGATCAAGACCCTCGGCCCGCAGGATGTTTACATCAATCCCGAGCTGGGAAAACTTGGCTCTACGGACTTTGACAAGTCTGCGGAGATAGCCAGCCTCGGGGAAAAGGCTGCCCGGGAGAAGCTCGACAGCTTGAAGAGATACTCGGTTTCTGAAGCTGAGTATGCTGCATTTACTGCCCGTCATCACCGTGATTTGGTAAAAGAAGTGAAGATCGCATCCGTGAAGGTCGAAGTGGAGGGAAAGTCAAAGATCTCACCAGAGGTCGTTTCGAGCAGGCTTTCGATCAAACCAGGTGACACCGTTGATGTTGAAAAGCTGAAGGAGGAGGCCGGTATTATTTACGGCACCGGTGATTTTGAACGTGTCGATCTAAACGTCAAACGGGAGGGTGACGGTTACGATCTCCTTGTTAAGGCAAAAGAAAAGTCCTGGGGTCCGAATTATCTTCGTTTCGGCGTAGCTCTTGAAAGCGATTTCGAGGGTTCTAGCAGCTACAACATCCTTGTGGACTATACGCGGCGGTGGATAAACAGACTGGGGGCTGAATGGAAGACCCAGGTCAATCTGGGCTCGCCGAGCGGAATCTACACCGAATTTTACCAGCCGCTGTCGGTGAAACGGCTCTTTTTTGTATCCCCCTGGGCTGAGTGGAGGCAGAATATCTTTGATGTCTATGACGGGAAGAAGGTAGAGGCATCATACCGAATAACACGTTATGAAGGCGGGATTGATTTCGGAATCCAGCCTTGGATGTACGGTGAAGCAAGGGTAGGACTGCAATTCGCCAAATTCAGAGCCAGCCCGAAGAGCGGCAAGGTCGATCTTCCGGAAGACCATATAACCCGCGGAGCCGTGCGTGTTGGAGGGCGGCTTGATCAGTTGGATAACGTGAATTTTCCCAATGAAGGATACCTGGCACAAGTCAAATTATTGTCATCTCTTAAAGCCCTCGGCTCGGATGACGAATACAATAAGATTGAGGGCAGCTTCGTCGGCGCCTATACCTTGTGGAAGCAGACGGTTCTCTTAGCGCTATCGGCTGGATCGCACTTAGGCAATGACCTCCCCTTCTATGATCAACTCACTCTCGGCGGGATTTTTAACCTGTCAGGACTTCGCACCAACCAACTTCTCGGTCAGAGTATGGCGATCGGAAAAGTGATCTCATACCACAAAATCGGTGAGTCTTTTATCGGGGACCTATATTTTGGGGGGTCACTGGAGACCGGCAACGTATGGAGGGCGGAAGAGAAACAGTTCGACCTCAGCAAACTGCGGCTGGCCGGGAGTATATTCATCGGGTACGATACGATCTTCGGTCCCTTGTACATCGCCTTTGGCCATGCCGACGGGGGCTACAATGCTGGGTACTTCTATCTCGGCCGGCCATTCTGATAACGGTCGCGCTCTGGCGGTGCGCCGTGCCATGGTGTTGCTGAAGTCGCTGCTTCTTCCGTTGATCTGTCTTTTCTCGTTGGTGTTCTCCCTCATGCTGTGGCATGCGCCTTCCTTCGCGGGTCAGATACTCAACGAAGTCCGGGCCCAGAAGATTGTCAGCTGCGGTGTGAGTGAGGGATTGGCAGGATTTTCCCTAAAGGACAGGGAGGGCAACTGGCAGGGAATAGGTCCTGACTTTTGTAGGGCTGTCGCAGCCGCTGCATTGGGTGATGCCGGCAAGGTTGAATTTATACCCCTGAGAACAGCAAGCAGGTTCCCGATGCTCCTGTCAGGCAGAATCGAACTTCTTGCCCATACGGCGACGGTAACCTTCGGCCGCGAGGCAGGCATTGGCCTACGATTCGCCGGTGTCTATTTTTTTGATGGACAGGGGTTCATGGTCCTTCGTTCTGCAAAGAAACGGACCATCAAAGATCTTAACGGCGCAAAGGTCTGTGTGGTCAAAGGCACCACCCATCAGACCAATCTTGCAAATACGTTTCAGAAACGTAAGATGAAACATACTCCCCTGGTAGTCGAATCGATGCAGGAAGCTGCTGATGGGCTGCTGAAGGGAAGATGCGGGGCAGTCACCTCTGACCAGTCCCAGCTGGTCGCTGTGCGTGCAACAACACCGGATGGTCTTAAGCGCTTTGAAATCATCCCGGGGACGTTTTCTGTCGAGCCGATCGGACCGGCGGTTTACCGGGGTGACGAGGAATGGTTTCTGCTGGTGAGGTGGGTACTATACTCCCTGATCGAGGCAGAAGAACTCGGTGTTACCCGTGAGAATGTACGGACACTGCTGAATGATCCGGGTTCAATTGCATTGCGTGATTTTCTCATCACGAGTGGACGGACCGGCAAAGCTCTCGGACTCAGTAAAGATTGGGTCGCTACGACTATCGGTGCAGTCGGCAATTACGGGGAGATCTACGAGCGTAATTTCGGAAAGAAGAGCAGCCTGAAGATCGAACGGGGCTATAACAGGCTCTGGACAGAGGGGGGACTGATGTATGCGCCGCCGTTCCAGTAGTGATCAGATCATCATAGCGCGGCTCCACCCATGACGAAACTCCAGGTTATCATTACTGTAGTCGTTTTTGGCGGAGTGATCCTGCTCATTGCCTTTGACCTTCTTGAGATGGTGCTTGCAGCCCTTCTCGGGGTGAGCGTTCTTACGCTGTTCGGGGTCTTCTCACAGCAGGACATCCTTGACATGACGCGTATGGCGAGTGGACCGATTGCCTTGCTTTTTGGCGGCATGATAGTGGCAATGACGCTTGCACCGACCGGGATATTCGACTATGTCGGCACCCGATATCTTATTGCGACGCGCGGAAGCGGCAAACGGTTCCTGCTGGGGCTTATGCTGCTTGTGGCACCGCTCTGCGCCGTGCTGCCGAATGCGACCACGGTTATTCTTCTCGCTCCGATCATTATACGGGTCGCAAATGCCCTGGAAGTAGATTTTGTCGGCCCCATGGTGCTTACTGCCGTGATCAGCAACTCGGCAGGTCTTCTCACGCTGGTGGGTGACCCTGCGACGTTCCTCGTGGGCAGTGAAATGGGGATATCTTTTACACAGTATCTCCGTAGGGTAAGTCCCGGAGGACTGCTTGCGGTCATGGCCATTCTGCCGCTCATACCGCGACTTATGGGAGACATATGGCAAGTGCAGCGGACACTCCCTGATAACCTAAAGCCGGAACCGATCAAAGATCCGCTTTTTGCCGGCGTAGCGATATCAGTTTTGGTAGTGATGGTCCTGCTGTTCCTGTTCGGTGAAAAGATGCCCTTCAAGCTACCGCCTCCCGGCGTCTCGATCATCGGCGGATCACTTGCACTGCTGGCACTTCACGTCATCAGACACGAGGCTGTGGAGAGCGTTTTCAAGAAAATTGACTGGCGAACACTCATATTTCTCATCTGCATGTTCTGTATGGTAGAGGCGTTTCAGCAAACGGAGCTGCTGAGCGGCCTTTCCCTCAATCTCTATAGATGGTTTGGCGGAAGCCTGCTGGTTGTAGCGCTCATAATGCTGGCAGGAACTGCTGCGCTGTCCAGTATGCTGGCCAATATCCCTATCGTTGCGGCAGTGATACTCATCGCCAAGGGATATCTTGTGACTTCAGAGATAGTGCCGGAGATGGCGCTGGCCCAGCATTTCACGGACTGGCCGTTGCAGACATTGCCGGTCTTTGTATCTCTCATGTTTGCCGGCACGCTGGGCGGAAATGCCACCCTCCTGGGTGCAGCAGCCAACATCGTGAGCGCCGGCATATGTGCTACGCACGGCAAGCCAGTCTCTTTTGTGCGGTTCATGCGCTACGGCTTGCCGGTCATGGGTTGCCAGATGATCGTCGCTGCGGTGTACGTGCTTTTTCTTTACGCTACGATAGGCAGATAGTACGGTGGCATGTTCCCGGACAGAGTACGCTGGGGAGGAACGGATAAGACACTTTCGTCGCCTGAGAAGGTACCGCTTATTTACCACAACGGGTCCCGACGGGTAGAGCGGCCAGATAAGAGCCGTTACGGCAGAAACGACCTCCGCCATCCGGAATATGCGGGATATCTCAGCTTATCGGCAATAGTCTTCCCCTCGATTACTCCCCGTTCTTATCGGTCTCAGGCTTCACGACCTTTACCTCGAACGGTTTCGCTGAGTCCAGGTGAATGTCTCGCTGCGGGAAGGCGATAACTATGCCGGCCTTGTCCAGAAGTTCATTGATGGCATGACGAATATCGCTCAAGGCAATGCGATTGTCCCTGTTCGAGATTAATTCCAGCCAGAAATAGACAGTGAATATGAGTGCACTGTCGCCGAACTCCTCGAAAATTATTGTCGGCGGTGGGTCTGTAAGCACCCGCGCATGTGTCTCGACGGCCTTCATGATAATGTCTGCTGTTTTACGGGTCGAAGAGCCATAGGCGACACCGACAGAAACCTTGTACCGTATCCTGCGGTCGGTCAGTGTCCAGTTCGTTACTTTCTGCTGCAGGAACTGGCTGTTCGGCACCATCAATTCAATACCATCGAAACGTTGAATACGGGAATTTCTCATGCCGACGTCGGTCACCCGACCGCCTTCGCCGTCCACTTCCACGATATCACCGACCTTGATAGTACGGTCAAAGAGAAGAATAAGTCCGCTGATGAAATTGTTGATCAGGTGCTGGGCACCGAAGCCGATGCCGATGGCGAGCGCACCGCCCAGGAAGGCGAAGACTGCAAGGGGGATGTTGACCGAAACGAGCGAGAAAACAACAACTCCGATGAACATCATGATGAAAATGACCTTGCCGATCTGCTCTGCTCGGGACGAGCTCTGCCCGAGCTTCTTGGTCAAGCCCCACTGGATAACCCTGCCGATCTTCCTCGCGATCCAGGTGCCGACCAGAAGAATGAAGAGGGCCTTGATGGCCTTCCCAATGGTGACGCTTACCGGTTTGACAATACTCCGGTCATCAACAATAGTTGTCTCTTCCGCAACATAGAGTTCGGTGTTCCAGATACTCTGAATGAAGGAAGCTACTATCTGGAGACGTTCCCTTACATGGCTGCCGATCGAGGCCTTTTTAATCCGCTGCGACAGCTCGTCGTTCAGGCGATTGATCAGCCGCTCGATGTTGCCTATGCCCTCGATAAGCCGCAACGTGATGTCCTGCCGTTCTTCATATGCCGTGAGGATGAGCTGCTGCGTCTGCCGTTCCTTGTGCGATTCATTGGCAGCAGCAATTTTTTCTTTCTGGTTCCTGACAAGGTTCAACCAATTTGAGAGCGTCGACTCAGCATACTTTTTGACCAGTTTCAGATTCTCCAAGGTCTGACGGGTCTCAACGAGTTTCTGCCGCATCTCGCTCAGCGGTGGTTTCTTCGTGAGCCAAAAGCGGTCCTGCCATATCTTCTCGGCAGTACTGACCATCTGTAACTGGCCCTTCAGGACGGTTATCTTAAACTGCGTGCTCTCAAGAAAGACCTGCTCTGCATCATAATTGAGTTTAAGAGTAGTCAATTTTTCGAAGGATGCGGTTTCCCCTTTCTGCTCCGGTGAGCTCTTGAAGATCTGGTACCATTTCTTCCCGGAGTCCTGCGACGGAGGCGCTGCCGGCGCCGTCAGGGGGAGATGGCTCATTTCTTCAAGAATGTGATCGAGTTTCACCTGCGCACCGGCGGCGACGTTCTGTTCCTTTAATAATTCCGCTTCAATATCCCTTCGCCGACTATCCAGTTCCTGGAGCTTTTTGTCCAGGTCTTCCTCGGACAGCGGAGACGAAACCTCGGCTGTTTTGAGCTTTTCTTCAAGGAATGCCAGATACGATCGTTTTCCCTGGATCGCTGTCGCATAGACGAGCCGCTGCAATTCCGCGAGCACGAGTCTGGTCTCGTTCAGTTCGTTGCGAAGCCGGGCGAGCTCTAAGAGCCACATACTGCTCTTCTCCTGCGGCTTGCCCGTGTTTTTCGTGCGCTCCTCCTGAGCCAGTCGAAGGTCCTTGCGAGATTTTTTCAGGTCTCTGTCGAACTGCGCACGTGCCTTATTCGCAAAAGAATGTCTGATGGTGAATGAATCAAAAGCAAGTCGCTCAACGAGAAGAGCGTCGCGGATTGCATCAAGGAAAGCGATGGGATAGGGAGGTTTTTGGCTAAAGCCCTTCCAGGAGGCCTGTTCAGCAGCATCGGCTGCATTATCTTTTCTTATCGCTTTCAGCTCATCCAGGATGTCTACCTGCTTTTCAAGGGTGATCGTAAGATCGCTGGTCATTCTCTCACGGAGTCTCATCTCTTCGGGCCGCGCACCCACGGCAAGGTCGCTCCCGGCTGTTGCCCCCGCTCCGGCGCTTGCAGCTTCCGTCCGGATCTTGTGCAGGCGCTCTTTGATGCGGTCGATTTCCTTGTCGATATCAGCATCCGTGGCGGGGAGACCCGTAGACGCCGATTTGACCGCAGCGCTGACCCTCTGACCCAGGAGTTTTGGCAATTGCCCTGTTGCATAGGGAGACCAGCTGAGAAGAACTGTGGTGGCGATGCAGGCCATCAAAACTGGCCGAACCGCCCGTAACATGATGACGTCCCGCGTCAGGAGAGGGGAAGATGTTTTTTTCAGCTTATGATGGCTCATCCACATACATAATGTGCAGTTTTTCCTGAAATGGCGTATCATTCTGAGCAAAGAGAGGACGTACTGCACTATTCTATTCCTTTTCCCCGAACTTTTCCAGCTTATGAGCAGATCGCGGCGTTCCTTGCAGACGGGGCATATTGTCTACGGGACAGAAAAGTCGCCCGTTTGTGCAACTCGTGTGACTTATAAGATACGTGTGGATTCTGGCAATCTGGCATCATCTGCTCAGAACGATTTTTTGGGAGGAGGGCATTTTTGGGGGGGCTTGTGACAGAATGCATTGTCAAATTATTCCTTGAAAAATAATGAGTTATATATTGACAGGTGCTGCTCCCATTTAATATGATGATAGCCAAACAAATTAGGGAGGGAAACCATGGTCTTAGCTAAGAGAGTCCTCTTATTGTGTGCCCTCTTTCCGGTTTTATTCACGGCCTGTGAGTCGCTACGGGCCTCCAAGCCTATTATTCCCCTGAGGGAGTATGAAAAAATGATCGCCGGAAGGCTTGACGCCAATTATGTAGGTACGCAGAACTGCCTTTCAGCATGTCATTATCATGACAAGATCAAACAGGACTTTGATGCAAGCACCATGGGGGTATTGCTCTCGAAGAAATCAGGCATGCCTCTGGTAAATTGCGAATCCTGCCATGGTCCGGGCAGCCTTGCCATCGAGGGGATAACCCCGGAAAAGGTGGAAGCCGATGCCAAGGCCGGCAAAAGAACGGAATGCAATTACAAGACCTTCATAGATATCAAGAATATCCCGGCCCAAGCGCAGTCGCTTATCTGCCTGAAATGCCATACTGCCAATGCCACCTTCAATCTCCACAACTGGAATGCGGGGAGCCACTCGGTGAACGATGTATCGTGCTCTGATTGTCACAATATCCACGCAGGTTCTGACCTTAAGGTGAAGCCACGGGATACGCTGGACATGTGCTATAAATGCCACCAGGAGGCGAAGGCGGAGTTTTCCCTGCCAAGCCACCATGCAGTCCCCGAGAAGAGGATCTTCTGCACGGACTGTCACGATCCGCATGGGACGGCCACGGAAAAGCTTCTGAGAAAGCAGACGCTGAAAGACACCTGTGTGCAGTGCCATAGCGAAAAAGAAGGTCCCTTTGTGTTCGAGCATGCGGACAATATGGATGACTGCAGAAACTGCCATAACGCGCACGGCTCGGTGAACAATAACCTTCTTACGGTCCAGGTGCCGTTTCTTTGCCTCCAGTGCCACACGGGACACCGGACGGACAGTCTGATAGCCGCCGAGAGTAAGGGCGCATTCTATACCCGATGCACGGACTGCCACTCACAGATCCATGGATCAGACCTCCCCTCTGCAAGCGGAGCGGGAGCGTTTACGCACTAGGGGGGATATGAAAAAGACAATACTATACGGTCTGATTCTAGCGATAAGCATCCTGGTTCCTCGTGCATGGGCTGAGGAGCCGGCAAAGGAAGGTGCTGCGTTAGAGAGCGAAGAGATGATCATGGAAGGTGATCATGACGAATATGTTTTCCCCTCCCTCATGCCTGAGCTCTCGCTTTTCGGGGGTTATCGCTATGTACACAGCAACGGCTCTGATCGCGTCGATGAATACGAGTATTTGCATAACTCATGGCCTCTTGGCGGAGAACTGAGGGCGTTTAAATTTCCACACCGTTTTCATCTGGAACTCGATATCAAGAACCGGAAGGATTTTTTCGGTGACGTAGGATATGCCTATGAGGATATAGTTGTGTTCAGGGGGGTGACCAGATCCCTTTTTCACAATTTGGACAACATTTTGTTGATCGACCTTGATCCGGCTACACCGACGCCGGGGGTTGATGTGCGGGATGGAGGGGAGAAATATGGCCTGCAGGCTGTTATCAGTAATGCTTCCCTGAGACTTAAGGCACCCGCATATCCGCTGCATCTCTATTTTGAAGGCATGCAGGTCAGCAGGGACGGTGATCAACAGCAGCGGGATCTCATCGGTGCCGCATACTTCAACAATGTTGTGCGTACCTCTCAGAAACGTGATATCGATACGAAAGCAACAACGCAGACCGTAGGTACGAACGGTCATTTTGGCCCCATTGAAGTGGACTACGCTCATAGCGAGAAGAGATTTACTGTCGACGGGGATGATGTTATGAATGACTTGTACGCTCCGGCAGGGTTTGGTCCGCCGATCCCTCCTCCTTTGGGATCTACGCGGAACGGCGGCATATATCCGCATGATCTTGTTCCCCAGCTGAAGAGCTCGACCGATACCGTTAAGATACACACGTCCTATACCGGTGCCCTGGTCGCAGCTGCGACATTCAGCAAGACAAAGAAGGAGAATAGGGACAGCGGCGCCGAGGCCGACAATTTTCTCGGGTCAGGAGAGGTCAGCTGGATAGCCTCACGTGATCTGTCTTTCTTCTTCAAGTATCGTCAGGCTGAAACGCGTGTTGATAACCCGGATAATGTCGAGTTTGCCGATGTCTGCAATCCGTCGCTGAACGCCACGGGTACTTACCAATGTACGATTCTGGAAGCCATTTCAAAGATCGTACGCACAGCCTCGGTCCTCGCCCGCTACCGGCTGACCTCGGGGATCGTCCTGAAGGGAGAGTATACGCATGAGACGATCAAGCGGTCGGCAGCAGACCAGTGGTTCATACCGCTATCGAGCCAAATTAATACGGTATCGCTTTCTTCCGACATCCGCCTCTCGAAGCAGCTGAAGGCGAACATGAAGTTCATTCACAAGAGCGTCCAGAATCCTGCTATCAACATTGATCCGCACCAGGCCAATGAGGGGCACATATCGGTCACCTGGTCACCAGCGTCGTGGATTACGGCTCTTGCAAGCTACCGTCTGGCGAGTGAACGCAGGCATAGCCTGCAATTCATAGACATTACCGGGGCTGAACCTGTACCGGTGGACAGTCCTGATAACCGGAATGACCGGCGGGAGCGCTTCCTCGGGAGTGTGAGCCTTTTCCCGGTGAAGAACCTGACGGCAACGCTCAGCTTCTTCTATCTGCACGACAAACAGAAGGAAGATCTTGCCTACGATGATTCTGCGCCGCAACTTCTTTTTGATTCCGGCGTAACGAACCAGAGTACGGTGCGGAACGTCTCCGTTGATCTTCAGTACCTGCTGTCAAAGCGAGTGACCCTGAATGTCGGTGTGAGCAATACTGACAGCAAGGGCAAGTTTCATCCTTCCGATCCGAATCTTATGGTGCCGGTATCGATCGCTTCGTTCTCCGAGCTTGAGATGCGTGAGACCATATACAGCGTAGGAGGTGAGTTCGACCTCAAGAAAGGCTTCATGCTCGGAACGCATTATAAATACGCCCGGCTGAAGGACCTTGCCGACAATCCCTATGATGATATCGAGAACGGCGAGGCGCATATCTTTATTCTTTCGCTGATTAAAAGATGGTGAGGTGAGAGGGGCCATGAAAGGAACCTGGAGGCCTTTTTTTGTCGTTCTGCTTTTCACGCTTGCGTGCGTCTGGATGCCCTTTACGGAAGCGGCGGCAGCCGGAAAGATGATCGGCGTGGTGATGACCGGCAATATCCCCTATTATAAGGACATTCATAAGGCTTTTTCCGAAGGTCTTGCCATAGAAGGTCAGGGGAGTCTCGAGGTCGTGCTTCAGACACCTACGCCTGAACCCTTATCCTGGTTGAATGCCGTGCGCAAACTTGTCGCTGTCGGAGCCAATGTCATTGTTACCTACGGAGCTCCGGCAACGATGGCCGCGATGGCAGAAACCTCTGATGTGCCTATTGTATTTGCAGGAGTCTATGACCCAAACGCACTCGGTATAGCGGGAAAGAATGCGACGGGTATCAGCTCCACAGTACCGGTTGCGAGCCTGGTAAAGAACCTTAAAGCCATAGCAAGTTTTTCCAATCTCGGCGTCGTCTACAGTACGTCTGAGAAAGATACGGTACTGCAGGCAAATGATGTTGCGCGGCTGGAGACAACCTACAATTATCGCTCCACGAAGTTCAATGTGAAGAGGCAAGAGGATATTGCGAAGATAGCAAATGTCGATGCAGTCTTTCTTACGACAGGATGCGCTGCGATGCATTGCGTGAGCAGCATCATACATACGGTGCGGAAAGGGAAGATTCCCACGGCCACGACCATAGGGGGCGGGGAACAGAGCGGCATCATCCTGACGCTCTCTGCAAACCCCCAGGAACAGGGTCGCGAGGCTGCAAGTATGGCTGCACGGGTGATGAAGGGAGAGAACCCCTCGACTATCGCCATAGGGCAGCCGAAGAAGATAGATCTTATCATAAATCTCAAGGAAGCTACCGATTTGGGGCTGAGAGTCCCTTTTGATCTGCTGACCTCCGCGACGAAGGTAATAAAATGATGCAGGCACGTTCCGGCATGAATCTGCAGAAAAAGGCGATGACCCTTCTTGCCACGATATTGTTCCTTATTCTTGGACTTAATACCGCGGTCCTGACCGAGGTGGCCTCCCGCAAGTACAAGCAGGCAATTCTGGCGAAAAGTTCCGCCATCGGTGAGGGGATAAAGAAGGATCTCGGCAAGGCGGTGAATCTTGGTATCCCGATCGAATCCCTGGAGGGGGTCAATGAAAAGCTTGCCGAGTTGGTCGGAAGGGACAGTGCTATCGGTTACGCCATGGTAATGGACGTAAACGGCAAGGTGCTCTACCATGACAAACCCGATGAAGTCGGCAAAGAAGTGAAGAACGAGATCGTAGCCAAGATTCTGGCATCGACGTTGAATCTCGTCCAGGATGCGGGCGATTATTTTGATCTTTCTTTCCCCCTTATGACTGCTGAAAACAACGCTGCCGGATTTCTCCGGGTCGGTGTACAGACCCGGGAGATAAAGTCACAGCTGTATGAGCTACTCTTCTGGGCACTCGGCATCTCCGCATTCTGTTTCTTGGTCTCATTTGCCCTCTTCTATGTCGCCATCGCGAGATTCATTACCCGTCCTGTTGTGGAGATGGAGAAGGCAGCGGACCTTATCGCAGGAGGTGAGCTGACAGCGGAACTGACCGTGCGAGGAGATGACGAAGTTTCTGCACTTGGGAAAGCCATTAACCGGATGGCCTTCAGCCTGAAGGATATGCTTTCAAAGGTCCTCAATATCACGAACGGTGTAACGGGTGTGACCTCGAATATTGCATCTGCGTCGCAGGGTGTGCTGACGATAGCCGACGTTCAAAAGAAGGCTATCGACGAGACAGCGCTGTCGATCGAGCAGAGTGATTCTTCTATCGCACAGGTGTCGCTCAGTGCAGAGAGCCTTTCTGCGTCCGCTACTCAAGCGGCATCTTCTGTTCATGAGCTGACTGCCTCTATCGAGAAGGTATCAGAGCATGCGAATGTATTCAGTGAGACGGCTAACGAGACTGCGTCCTCGATAGAGGAGATGGTCTCAACCATCAAGTCTATAGCAGAAAGTCTCGATACTCTTTTCCGGTCTTCGGAGGCGATTGCGTCGTCTATTGATGAGGTGAATGCCACTACGAAAAATATCGATGAGCGCGCACATGAGTCGGTCAGGCTTGCTGAAACGGTCATGAACAAAGCCTCAAAGAAGGGTATGCAGTCAGTCCATGCTGCCGTGCAGGGCATGGATAACATCAAAAAAGGTGTCGAGGGGCTTTCGGAGATCGTCAACAATCTCGGCAGGCGGACCGAGAATATCGGCAAGATCCTCAACGTGATTGATGAGGTGGCCGACCAGACAAATCTTCTGGCGATCAATGCCGCCATTCTCGCGTCGAAGGCGGGAGAACACGGGAAGGGATTTTCCGTTGTTGCAGACGAGATCAAGAACCTTGCAGAGCGTACGTCGTTATCGACGAAGGAAATCGCAGAACTGATACGATCCGTACAGGAGGCTACCCGTACAAGCATCCATATGGCTGCGGAAGGAGTGAGTGCTGTTGACAAAGGCCTGGTATTGGTTACCGATGTTAATGGTGCACTGACGGAAATTGTCGAAAGTTCAAAGGCATCGACGGAGATGGCTCGTGCCATACAGCGTGCCACCGAAGAAGAGGCTCTGGCGATCAAGCAGATAACCGAGTCGGTCGAGAAAATGACGGAACAGACTGAGAACATCTCGCGGGCCATACAGGAGCAAGGCAGGGGGAGCCGCTTTATTACCGAGGCGACGGAACGGGTTAAGGAGATGTCGCATCAGGTCAAGGGCGCGATGACCGAACAAAAGGATAGAAGCAGGGAGATCGCCGGAGTCGTTGAAAACGTGACGACAGAATTGCAGCATATTGCAGAAGCGATCAGCAGGCAGAAGAGCAACAGTGCCGAGATGGTAAGTTCTATGGAGAAGATACGGAACACGACAGGGCGGCTGATCAGTTCTGCGCACGATATGAATGCGGTGGTGAGTTCGCTCAAGGAGGACGCCTTTAACCTCCTCGTCGAACTCAAGAAATTCAAGGTCTGAGCGTTCTATGGAAGCGCTCTTTGCAGGATCTTGAGGTAAGCTGCCCGGGGTATTTCCCTTGCCCCGAGCCTGAGCAGGTGTTCGGTTCTCACCTGGCAGTCGATGATGCTGAATCCCTTCTCCCGCAACTGCTCAACGAAGGTGACAAAAGCAGCCTTTGAAGCATTGCTCCTCTGCGCGAACATGGACTCCCCGAAAAAGACCTTTCCCAACCGGATGCCGTAGAGACCACCGGCGAGCGTACTGCCGTCCCAGGCCTCGACCGAAAGGGCGTATCCGCGATGATGAAGCCCGATATAGGCATCTTCCATTTCCTGAGTGATCCAGGTTCCCGACTGCTCTTTCCTCCTGACCGCAGCACAGGAGCGGATCACCTGCTGAAAGGCCTGGTTCATCGTGACGGTGAAGACCCCTTTTTTCAGACACTGCCGGAGGCTTCGGGAGACCTTCAGTTCGTGCGGGAAGAGCACAAGCCGCGGGTCCGGTGACCACCAGAGGATGGGTGAGCCTTTCGTGTACCAGGGGAAAATACCCATGCTATAGGCTCTGAGAATCCTTTTTTCGCTGAGATCCCCACCGACAGCAAGCAGGCCATCGTTTTCTGCGAGGTGCGGAGGGGGAAAGATTATTTCGTCAGACAACAGGAATACCGGCATTTCCGGATGCATAATCCTGCAGGGAAGCATGCAGGATAAGCAGAGGAATCATGTTATGACGTGAAGTCAAAGGTGAGGGTATCTCCATCCAATCTGATGGTTACCCCGCCGCCTTTTCTTAGCTGTCCAAAGAGGACCTCGTTCGAGAGGGCATCCTTGATCTTTTCCTGTATGACCCTCCCGAGAGGGCGTGCACCGTAAACAGGATCATATCCTTTAGTCGCGAGCCAGTCACGTGTATCATCAGTGTACGACAACCGGACTTTCTTTCTTTTTAACGATGTTTTGACCTCAGCCATGAACTTGTCGACGACCATTTTCATGACCTCAGGGGTCAGTGACCTGAAGGTGATGGTTGCGTCGATACGATTCCTGAACTCGGGGCTGAAGATTGCTGCGACAGCGTCCTTTGCCTTGTGCTGCCGGTCATACGATCTATCGCCGAAGCCGATGACCTCTCTATCCATATCCTTCGCGCCGGCGTTCGAGGTCATGATCAGCACCACGTTTCTGAAATCGGCCTTCTTGCCGTTATTGTCCGTCAGCGTCGCATAGTCCATAATCTGAAGAAGAATGTTGAAGATATCCGGATGCGCCTTCTCAATCTCGTCGAGAAGCAGCACCGCATAGGGATATTTTCGGACGGCATCCGTGAGCAGTCCTCCCTGGTCGAATCCGACATATCCCGGAGGAGCACCAATGAGTCGTGAGACGGTATGTTTTTCCATGTATTCGCTCATATCGAACCTGATAAATTTTATACCCATGACCGCAGCCAGCTGTTTCGATACCTCGGTCTTGCCGACGCCGGTCGGGCCGAGGAGCAGGAAGGAGCCGATGGGCCGGTCAGGGTGGCCCATGCCTGCCCGTATCCTCTTGATCGCGCCGACGAGAGATGCGATGGCCTCATCCTGGCCGAAGACTACGCCCCGTAGGTCGGACTCTAAGGTCATGAGCTTCTTCATATCCGACGCAGACACGGTCTGGGGCGGGATCTTGGCTATTTTTGCGACGACCTTTTCTATCTCCGGTATCCCTATGGTACGCGGCCCCGGCTTTGCTGCAAGCCGGGATGCAGCTCCTGCTTCATCTATGACGTCGATTGCCTTGTCAGGAAGGTACTTGTCGCTGATATATTTCGCAGAAAGCTCTGCCGCTGCCCTGAGAGCCTTTGCAGTGTAGCGGACGCCGTGAAAGTCCTCGTAATGGGATCTTAGGCCCTCGAGAATGCCGACTGTCTCATTGAGATCGGGTTCCTGAATCTCGATCTTCTGGAAGCGGCGGGATAAGGCGCGGTCCTTTTCGAAGTAGTTCTTATATTCCTCATACGTGCTTGCTCCGATGCAGCGCATTCTGCCGGAATTCAGAACGGGCTTGAGGATGTTCGATGCATCCATGGAACCGCTGCTGGTTGCACCTGCGCCGACGATGGTATGGATCTCATCGATGAAGAGTATTGCGTCGGGGATATGCTCCAGGCCGCGGATGGTTGCCTTAAGCCGGGCTTCGAAATCGCCGCGGTACTTTGTCCCGGCGATGAGCGCTCCCATGTCGAGTGAGAATATCCTGCTTCTCTTCAGGGCATCCGGTACCAGTCCCTTGTGGATATGCAGGGCAAGACCTTCAACGATGGCGGTCTTGCCGACGCCCGGTTCACCAACGAGGACGACGTTATTCTTGCGTCTTCTGCAGAGTACCTGAACCATTCGCTGGAGTTCCGTGCCGCGGCCGATAAGCGGATCGATCTCGTTCCGGGAAGCTTTTTCCGTCAGGTCGATTGTGAAGACAGCCAGCGGGTCGCCGGCAGGTCTTTCTCGCTGTTCCTGGTGACCCTCATCATCTGCCGCATCAGGCTCCGTGCCGGATGTTTTAGCAATGCCGTGAGATATATATTCAAGCACGTCGATCCGTTGGATACCTTCTTCCCGGAGTATCTGCGCCGCATGAGAATCCTCTTCAAGAAAAATCGCTGAGAGGATATCGCCGGCGTCGGCCTCTTCTCTGCCAGCAGACTGGACATGTGTCAAGGCCTGCTGAAGCACGCGCTGGAAACCCACAGTGGGCTGGGGAAGCGCCTTCTTGTCGGTAAGTCTCTGCAGATGCGCTTCGAAATAGTCAGCGAGTGCCTGTTTCATCCGCGATACATTGCCGCCGCAATTCCTGATGACGGCGGTACCGAGGTCATCGTGCAGGACTGCATACAGGATATGTTCAACCGTAAGGTACTCGTGGCGCTGTGATCGGGCATCCTTGATCATGGCCTCGATGATGAGCTCGAATTCTTTATTGATCATTCTTTCTCCATACTGCATTTGAGTGGGAATTCGTATTCGCGTGCAAGAGCATGGACCGTGCTGATCTTGGTTTCTGCAATATCCCGGGTATAGGTTCCCGCAAGTCCTTTGCCGCTCCTATGGACATGCAGCATGACCTGGGTCGCTTCGACTGCCGATTTATGGAATACCTTCTCCAAAACTGAAACGACGAAGTCCATGGTAGTATAGTCGTCATTCAGAAGAAAGACGTGATATAGCGAGGGCTTTTTCAGCTCCTGCCTTATTTCTTCCTTAATGCTCTGCCCGCGCTTATCCTCGATACCCATAACGCCGATTCATGCTCCTTACAAACTATAATGAGCTTATAAAAATAGTGTAACATAAGCGATGTTTCAAGATGAGGTGGTTGTTGTCTTTTTTCTTTGAAAAAGGCACTTGGTAGGGACATACGTTC
>DKBH01000044.1 GCA_002451165.1 Nitrospiraceae bacterium UBA6905 | reverse complement strand
TTATTTCTGACGAGTAGAACTATTCAGGAAAGGCGTTATCATCCCGGAGGATATAAGACGATAGACTGTTCCTATACGATGTGTAGTCGTTATTCGCGCCGGAATAAATCCGATATGACATAATGGAATTACCGGCAATGGTAATTCAGCGAGAGGAGGGATATGATGGAAGGCAGGGAGCGCATAATTATCGAGCGGGTTACTCCTGAAGTCGAAGGGGGAAGGTATCCGGCGAAGCGCGTCCTTGGTCAGTCTGTCAGGGTCGAAGCTGATATCTTTGCGGACGGTCACGATACGATTGCTGCCAGCCTCTTATTCAAGGGACCCGGGGACCGCTCCTGGAAAACGGCCGCTATGAGCCATCTGAACAATGATCGGTGGATGGGCGAGTTCATGACTGAGGAGATCGGCATTTACCGCTATACCCTGCAGGGGTGGGTCGACCATTTCCGGACCTGGCAGAAGGATATCCTGAAGAAATTCGAAGCTGGGCAGGACTTGAGCATCGATATCAGGATCGGCGTGGCTCTTATTGCGGAGGCGATCGGCAGGACTTCAAAAAGAGCCGGCAAAGGGCTTGACAGACTTCTTGAGGCAATTACCGCTGCCGCAGCAACGGATATGGAAGCCGCAGTTGCACTAGCCACAGGGGAGGAGATCAGAAGCTGCATGGAAGCATTTCCGGACAGACGCTTTGCCGTCACTTACGACCGCGAACTCTCCGTTGTGGTGGAACCACGCCGATCCCTTTTCAGCACCTGGTATGAATTTTTTCCACGGTCTTGCCCAGGGCGCAACGGGGAGCACGGCACCTTTGCCGACTGTGAAAGGGTCCTGCCTGACATCTCTCGTATGGGCTTTGATGTGCTCTATTTTCCGCCGATACACCCCATAGGCCATACCAAGCGAAAGGGGAAAAACAATGTACCGGCTGCTACAGCCGATGACGTGGGAAGCCCCTGGGCTATCGGCAGTGACGATGGAGGGCACACGGCGGTCCACCCACAACTCGGTTCGTTGAGCGATTTTTCTGCGCTCATCTCCCGGGCAGGAGAGCTCGGCATCTCCGTTGCCATGGATCTTGCCTTCCAATGTTCGCCCGACCATCCCTATGTCAAAGATCATCCGGCATGGTTCCGGCAGCGACCGGACGGAACGGTCCAGTATGCCGAAAACCCACCCAAGAAATATGAAGATATCTTTCCGCTTAATTTCGAGAGCGACGATTGGGAAGGTCTGTGGGAGGAGCTGCGGTCTGTAGTGCTATTCTGGATCGGCCATGGCGTTAAGATCTTCCGGGTGGATAATCCGCACACGAAATCCTTTCGCTTCTGGGAGTGGTTGATCGCCGGGATACGCAAAAGTCACCCGGAGGTCATCTTCCTGTCCGAGGCGTTTACGCGGCCGAAGATCATGTATCGACTCGGCAAGATCGGTTTTTCACAATCCTATACGTATTTCACCTGGCGCTATACGCAGCGTGAATTCCGTGAGTATCTCACCGAGCTGACCCGGAGCGACGTACGGGAGTTCTTTCGTCCGAATTTCTGGCCCAACACGCCGGATATACTGCCGGAGCACTTGCAGTATGGGGGAAGGCCTGCTTTCATGATGCGGCTTGTGCTGGCGGCAACGCTTTCGCCGAGCTATGGAATCTATGGCCCTCCTTTCGAACTCTGCCTTAATGAAGCGCTGACGGGAAAGGAGGAATACCTTCACTCTGAGAAATATGAACTGAAGACTTGGGACTGGGACGCGCCGGGGAATCTGAAGGACTTCATTGCCCGCATGAACAAGATCCGGCGGGAGAACGCAGCTCTTCAGGAGCTCTGGAACCTGCGATTCTGTGACGTAGACAACGAAAACCTCCTGTTTTACGTCAAGGCCGCCGGGGATCTCGAGAACGTACTCCTGATCGTGATCAATCTCGACCCTGCGCATACGCACTCGGGTTGGGTGACCGTGCCGATTGAAGAGCTCGGCATCGACCCGCATCAGCCCTACATGGTGCATGACCTGCTCAGCGATGACAAGTTTATCTGGCAGGGAGCGCGGAATTACGTGGAACTCGATCCGCGGATTATCCCGGCCAATATCTTCCGCGTGCGGAAGCGCCTGAAACGGGAGACTGATTTCGACTACTTCATGTGAGGAGACGGAACATGCACCTGAAGAAAAAAGAATACGCTCCGGCAGATCCCCATTGGTATAAAGAGGCCGTCATCTACCAGATGCATGTCAAGACCTTTTACGACGCCAACGGGGATGGCATCGGCGATTTTCCCGGCATGATCCGGAAACTGGACTACCTGGCCGATCTGGGCATTACCGCCGTGTGGCTGCTCCCATTCTATCCTTCGCCGCTCAAAGATGACGGCTATGACATCGCTGATTATCTCAGGATCAATCCTGATTACGGGACGCTGAAGGACTTCAAGACCTTTCTGCGTGAGGCGCACCAGCGCAACATCCGGGTGATCACGGAACTCGTCATGAACCATACCTCAGACCAGCACCCGTGGTTCCAGAGGGCGCGGCGGGCCAAGCCGGGCTCGCCCTGGAGGGACTTCTATGTATGGAGCGATACGCCAGAAAAGTACCGTGACGCCCGCATCATATTCGTCGACTTCGAGCCCTCAAACTGGACCTGGGATCCCGTTGCAAGATCCTACTACTGGCACCGGTTTTACGCGCATCAGCCCGATTTGAACTTCGACAATCCTATGGTCAGGACCGCCATGTTCCGCACGCTCGATTTCTGGTTCGAGATGGGCGTCGACGGTGTGCGGCTTGACGCCGTTCCCTATCTGTATGAACGAGAGGGAACGAATTGCGAGAACCTTCCGGATACTCATGCATTTCTGCGCGACCTGAGAAAACATGTTGACCGCACGTTTAGCAACCGCATGTTGCTGGCAGAGGCAAACCAGTGGCCGGAAGACGCGGTCGCCTATTTTGGGGGGGGCAACGAGTGCCATATGGCCTTTCATTTTCCGGTCATGCCCCGGATCTTTATGGGACTGCAGATGGAGGACCGTTTTCCCATCGTAGACATTCTCGGGCAGACGCCGAAGATACCCGATACCTGTCAGTGGGCTATGTTCCTGCGGAATCATGATGAACTGACGCTTGAGATGGTGACCGATGAAGAGCGGGACTACATGTACAGGGTCTACGCTCGTGATCCCAAGGCTCGGATCAACGTCGGCATCCGCCGCCGGCTGGCGCCGCTGGTAGGGAATAACCGTCGGAAGATCGAACTGCTTAATATCATACTCTTCTCGCTGCCCGGAACGCCGGTGATCTATTACGGTGACGAGATCGGCATGGGCGACAACTACTATCTCGGCGACCGGAACGGCGTGCGCACGCCGATGCAGTGGAGCTCGGACCGCAATGCGGGGTTTTCGCAGGCGAATCCCCAGAAGCTTTACCTGCCGGTCATCATTGACCCGGAGTACCATTATGAGGCGCTGAATGTCGAGAATCAGGACAGCAACCCTTCCTCGCTGCTCTGGTGGATGAAACGCGTCATCGCCATGCGCAAGCGCTTCAAGGCCTTCGGCAGCGGTGATATCGAATTCGTTGCGACGGACAATGCCAAGGTCCTCGCCTTCACGCGGACCTGTGAGGATGAGACGATACTGGTGGTGATAAACCTCTCCCGGTTTTCCCAGGTCGTCGAACTCGATCTGGCGAAGTATCGCGGCTATGTGCCGGAAGAGATCTTCGGCCAGAACTCGTTTCCACCGGTCAAGGAGACGCCCTACGTTCTGACCCTCGGCTTCTATGACTATTTCTGGTTCTTCCTCAAGAAAGAAGAGGATCAGATCGATACCGGAAGCGTCATGCGGTTTATACCGCAATTGAGGTCGGTCGGCCGGTGGGAGCAGGTTTTCGACGAGAAGATGAAGACCCGCCTGGGGGCAGATATCCTGCCCCTGTTCCTGCGCGGCTGCCGCTGGTTCGGTGCAAAGGGCAGAAAGATCCGCGAGGTGCTGATACGGGACGATATTGCCCTCGGTATGGACAGCGCAATCGGACATATTCTCTTCCTTAAGGTCCGCTACATCGAAGGGGCCTCGGACATCTATCTCCTGCCGCTTGCCTTTTCTACGGGCGAGGCTGCTGAACGGCTGATCGAGGACGCACCGCACGCTATCGTGGCTGCCTTGCGCCTGGGAGAAACGGACGGCATCCTTCACGATGCAGTCTACTGCGAAGCCTTCAGAAGGAAGATAATAGAATTGATAGCACGGCGGGGCAGCATCAAAGGATTGACCGGACGTCCGGGAAAGAACCTGAAGACATCGCGCCTGCGTGACGCTGCTACGGCAAAGTCACAGGTTCTGAAAGCGGAGCAGAGCAACACGTCACTACTCTACGGTACTGACCTCATCTTTAAGCTTTATCGGCATCTCGAGGAAGGCGTCCATCCTGATGCCGAGATCATGCGGTTTTTTGCCGAGGAGACGGACTTCACCCATGTGCCGCTCTTTGCCGGCAATATCGAATACCGGCGCCACGGCGGTCCGCAAATCTGTATCGGACAGCTTCAGGGGTATGTCCCAAATCAGGGCAATGCCTGGATATTTACCCTCGATGTCCTGAGCCATTTCTTTGAACGTGTCCTGTCAGGGGGTCCTGAGACCCGTGAGCTGCCGATCTGTCCTCTTTCCCTGCTGGGAGCTGATTTCAACACCCTTTCACCGGTCCTACAGGAAATGATCGGCGGCTTTTATCTTGAAATGGTCTCTCTTCTCGGCATGCGGACTGCTGAGATGCACGCCGCACTTGCTTCCGCGAAGGAGAATCCGGCCTTTGTGGCGGAACCCTTCACCATGCTTTATCAGCGGTCGGTCTATCAGTCCATGCGGAATCTCGCCGTGCGGGTCCTGCAGCTCCTCCGGGCAAATATAAAGCGGCTCCCAGAAGACGTCCTCCCCGATGCTCACCAGGTCATGGCCAGTGAAAAGATGATCCTCGAGTGTTTCCGTGACATCGTAGAGAGGAAATTCTCGGCAATGAAGACCCGCTACCACGGAGACTATCACCTCGGTCAGGTGCTCTTCACGGGAAACGATTTTGTCATCATAGATTTTGAGGGCGAGCCTGCCCGGCCGCTTACCGAGCGCAGACTGAAACGCTCGCCCCTGCGTGATGTTGCCGGCATGATCCGGTCCTTTCATTATGCCACCTACCACGTCCTAATGAAGCAGTCTTCGGTGCGGAGTGAGGACATCGCGCTTCTTGAGCCCTGGACAGATGTTTGGCACTGCACGGTGAGCGGCATTTTCCTGAATGCCTATCTGCACGCTGCAGGCGATGCACCCTTCATCCCGCAGGACCGGGCGGAACTGGAGACGATGCTCAGAGTTTTCCTGCTCGAAAAAGCGGTCTATGAACTGGGGTATGAAATCAATAACCGTCCGGACTGGGTTATGATCCCATTGCGCGGCATTCGCCAGATACTGGACGGTATTAAACGGTGAAGGAGGTACCATGGCGAAGCAGAGCGTTCGCTACGACGCAAGCAGGCTGACAGAACATGATATATACCTGTTCCGGGAGGGCTCGCACTCCCGTCTCTATGAAAAGCTTGGCGCGCATCCGATGACCATCGGCTCGGTGCAGGGCACGCACTTCGCTGTCTGGGCGCCGAATGCACGGGCGGTCTCCGTCACGGGACAGTTCAACGGGTGGGACAGGGGTGCGCATCCGCTCAGAGCCAGGAGCGATGAAACCGGTATTTGGGAAGGGTTCATCCCCGGCGTGGGGGTAGGTTCACCCTACAAATACCATATCGTATCCCGGCAGGGAAACTTCGCGGCCGACAAGGGTGATCCCTTCGCGCTCCGCTGGCAGGTCCCGCCGGATACCGCCTCAGTCGTCGCCGACCTCGGGTACGTATGGGGCGATCGGGACTGGATGCACCAGCGCCGGACGAAGAATTCTCTGGCGGCACCGATCTCGATCTATGAGATACACGGCGGCTCGTGGCGCCGTATTCCGGAGGAACATAACCGATCGCTCTCATACCGCGAGATGGCCGAGCTTCTCCCGGCGTATGTCGCGGAAATGGGGTTCACCCATGTTGAGTTCACCCCGGTTATGGAGCATCCCTTCTTTGGTTCCTGGGGCTACCAGACCACCGGCTATTTCGCACCGAGCAGCCGCTACGGATCACCGCAGGATTTTATGCATCTCGTGGACTGCTTGCACCAAAAAAATATCGGCGTGATCCTTGATTGGGTTCCATCTCACTTTCCCGATGACGAGCACGGCCTGGTCTATTTTGATGGCACCCATCTGTATGAACATGCAGACCCGCGCAAAGGGTTTCATCCGGACTGGAACAGTTATATCTTCAACTACGGCAGGCACGAGGTGGCTGCTTTTCTGATCAGCAGCGCCCTCTTCTGGCTCGACGCTTACCACGCCGATGGGCTCAGGATTGATGCGGTCGCTTCCATGCTCTATCTCGATTATGGGCGGAAGGAGGGCGAATGGATCCCGAATCAATACGGCGGCAAGGAGAATGTCGAGGCAGTGCAGTTTTTGCGGCGCCTGAACGAAGAGGTCTACCGCTCTTTTCCCGATGTCCAGACGATCGCGGAAGAGTCAACGGCATGGCCGATGGTGTCGCGCCCCGTGTATCTCGGCGGCCTCGGGTTCGGCATGAAATGGAACATGGGCNNACATGGGCTGGATGCATGACACCCTTAGTTATTTTTCGAAAGATGCGGTCTACCGGAAATACCACCACAATCAGCTGACGTTCAGCATGCTCTACGCCTTTACCGAGAACTTCGTGCTCTCGCTATCGCATGATGAAGTCGTCTACGGCAAAGGATCGCTCCTGAACCGAATGCCGGGCGACGAATGGCAGAAATGCGCGAATCTGCGGCTTCTGTTCGGGTATTTTTTCGCACATCCCGGCAAGAAACTCCTTTTCATGGGCGGGGAATTCGGCCAGCGGCGCGAGTGGGTACATGACAGCAGCCTTGATTGGCACCTGCTCGAAAGCATGCCGCATCAAGGCATTCAGACCTGGATTCGGCATCTGCATATTCTCTATCGCGGCGAACCGGCGCTGTTCCAGCGTGACTTTGACTCTGGCGGATTTGAATGGATCGACTGCAGTGACTGGGAGCAGAGCATCGTCAGTTTTCTCCGTAAGGCGAGCTCCGGTCCACCGGTCCTGTTCGTCTGCAATTTTACCCCACAGCCCCGCTCTAACTACCGAGTGGGCGTCCCCTTCGGCGGTTTCTGGAAGGAGATACTCAACAGCGACGCGAAGGAGTACGGCGGCAGCGGCCAGGGGAACATGGGAGGGGCTGAGGCCGCGCCGGTGCCATATCACGGGAGATATTATTCCCTCTCACTGACCGTGCCGCCTCTGGGGATCGTTGCATTCAAGCCGGCATGAAGACGATCCATGACATCATCGGCTCGTTGGGACTGTCACAGCATACACAATATCGGATAGCAGCATCGATCATCGTACTGCTCCTGCTGGTCATTCTGCGCAAGCTGATGCTCAAGCTTGTCTGGAAAGGCGCCGAGGGATACCGCATCCGCTACCAGTGGCGCAAGGGTACGAGCTACGCAACCTTTTTCCTTGCAGTACTGCTGCTTGGCCGGATATGGTTCGAGGAGTTCGCGTCCGTCGCCACATTCCTCGGTCTCCTCACTGCCGGCCTCGCGATTGCCCTCAAAGATCTGCTGGTGAACCTTGCGGGATGGCTCTTCATCGTATGGCGACGGCCCTTTGAGGTAGGCGACCGGATACAAGTTGGTGAACACGCCGGTGATGTTATCGACCTCAGGATATTCCAATTCACACTTATGGAAATTGGCACGTGGGTGCATGCCGACCAAAATACCGGGAGGATAGTACATGTTCCGAACGGTCTGGTCTTTACCATGCCCGTACTGAACTATTCCCGCGGCTGGTTCGACTATATCTGGAATGAAATCCCGATACTCGTCACCTTCGAAAGCAACTGGGAACGGGCAAAAGAACATCTCGAACGGATAGCTGCAAGCCGCGCTGAGCTCTTGACTGACTCGGCACGCAAGAAGATGGACGCTGCTTCGGAGAAGTACATGATCATAACACCGAACCTCGATCCTGTGGTCTATACTTCGGTTGAGGAGAGCGGCGTGCTTCTGACTATCCGCTATCTTTGTGAACCCCATCGCCGCCGCGAGAGCACCCAGATGATATGGGAAGATGTCCTGAGGGCATTCAAGCAATGCGATGATATTGATTTTGCCTATCCGACGCAGCGGTTTTATCACAACCCGGTCGAGGGCAAGCCGGGGACTACACTGACAGCACTGGGAGACAAAGCTCAGAAGGCCGGGTTGCCGGAATGAAGGGAAATACAGAGGAACTGGACGGGGTAATCGATGCTGTCCGATCTGCCGATATTCTGGTCGGCATCCCGTGCTGCCGGAATGAAAAGACGGTCACCGTGGTTATCAGGGCTGCTCTGGAGGGACTGAAGCAGGCGGTACCTGGAAGGAGATCCCTCGTTCTTGTCGTGGACACCGGACCCGCGGATGGATCAGGCGAGGCTGCCCGGAACGTTCGGGTAGGTGATCCGGACATAACACTCCATTATCTTGCTGCTGCGCCCGTATTCAGGCATGCCGATCCCTATCACGGAAGCGAGGGGCGGGAAATAGCACTGAGGATCATTCTCAAAGCGGCACAGCAGCTGGGAGTTCACGCCTGTCTGCTCCTGTCAGGAGACCTCAGGATTATCTCCGCCGACTGGATCGTACGGCTGCTCGAGCCGTTGTTGCTGCATGGCTATGATTATGTCGCCCCAGTCTATCAGCGTCAGCGCTATGAAGGCACGTTCGCCCAAACCTTGCTCTTTCCCCTACTGTATGCGTTGTATGGAAGGGCGATGCGTCAGCCGCTCACGGGCGAAGCGGCATTCTCGGAACAGGTAATTGAGGACCTGCTTCGGAGTCCGTTCTGGAACATGGACATGCTCCGGCCCGCGGTGGATCTCTGGCGGTCCACTGCCGTTGTAGCGGGGAACTGGCGGGTCTGTGAGACCGCGCTTGGTAGCTTGGACCGGGAGCAAAGTTCCCTTTCGGTCGACGTGAGCACTCTCCTTGTCCAGCTGGCAGGCGCTTCCTTTACCTTGATGGACCTGTACCACGATGCATGGAAGAGAAGTAGCCCGTCAGAAATCCCGGTATTCGGGGTTGTTCACGAGGCCGATGCAGCGCCGGTAACGGTCAATCTGGATAATATGATCGAAAGGTTCAGACTCGGCGTTAGGGAGTTCATGAAGATATGGTCAGTATTCCTGTCGCGAGAAATCAGGGCCTTCCTGCATAAAGCAGCGCTCCAGCCGAATGAGCACTTTCGAATTCCCGATGAACCATGGGCAGAGATCGTCTTCAGCTTCGCCCTTGCGCATCATCGGAAGATACTGAACCAGCAGCACCTTGTGCAGACGCTCACGCCGCTCTACCTCGGAAAGACTGCTTCATTTATTCAGGAGACGCGGCAACTCGGTCCCGAAGCGTTTGCAGCGGCGGGCAAGCGTGTCTGCAGGGCATTCGCTGATATGAAATATTTTCTGAAGGTGAACTGGACCGTCTGACGATGGGCTTCGACTGCTTGAGGAGATGCTCAGAGACTTCTCTCCGTGCGATATGGCGCCAATCGGAGATCGGATATGCCACGTTACCAGAGACCGCTCAGCGGAGCTGCGTGCAGTGGTAATTACGTCAGGTGCTTCCGGCAGTCGCGACTTTTGTTCGGGCGTTACTTGACGAAATTTTTTTTGACATGCTATCGTTATAAAGAATTTTAGAAGATGTTGCGGTTACAGAGGCTGTAAAGCGTTTTGTCCTTGAGGCCTTTTTCTCTCAAGTCCTTCTAAGATTTTAGTTTAAAAAGAAGGAGGTACAGGAAATGGCGCAAGGAACCGTAAAGTGGTTTAACGACAGCAAAGGCTTCGGTTTTATCACCAGTGAAGACGGCGGCGATGTATTTGTGCATCATACATCGATCCAGGGCAACGGCTTCAAGAGTCTTGCCGAAGGTGACAAGGTCAGCTTTGATGTCGAAAATGGCCCGAAAGGCCCCAAGGCAGTAAATGTTGTAAAACTGTAACAGCATGCAGAAAGTCCCCTCTACCCTGAGGGGACTTTCTTTTTCGCATCCGATTCCCTGACGGAAAATCCCAGCTGTCCTATCTCATCAGTTATCTTCGTAAGATGATCCCTGCCACGGACCTCTACCGTAAAGGTAACGCGGGTCTCGCTCACCGAAAGATCGGCAGAGAACCGGTCATGTTCTATGGCGAGGATATTTCCCCGCTCCCGTGCTATGATACCCGTCAACATATGGAGTTTTCCGGGGATGTCGTCCACGGTCACCGCGAATACCCCGATGCGCCCGCTCCTTGCCAGTCCCTTATGGATAATTCTGTCGATAAGGGTGAAGTCTATATTTCCGCCGCTCACGACTAGGACTATGTTTTTCCCTTTGAATCTTCCAGCGTTTTCAATCAGGGCCGCTAGCGGCACCGCACCGGCCCCTTCGACCACCATTTTTTTCCGTTCCATGAAAAGCAGTATGGAGAGAGCAATAGCATCCTCCTGCACCGTTATCATGTCATCAACCTGCTGCTGCATGACTTCGAAGGTCAGACGGCCCACCTGGCCGACAGCAATGCCGTCGGCAAGGGTGCAGCAGGGCATGTATTCCTGAATTGAGCCCTTACAGAACGATGTATAGGCAGATATGGCAGAGGTCGTTTGCACACCAATGACTTTGGTGTCCGGTGAAATCGACTTTACGGCAATGGCAATCCCGGAGATGAGACCGCCGCCGCCGACCGGCACCAAAATGACGTCCGCAGCGGCAAGGTCCTTCAGAATCTCAAGACCAATGGTACCCTGTCCCGCTATGACCCTTTCGTCATCGAAGGCATGGATAAAGGTAAAGTCTTTCTGGGACCGCGCATATTCCAGGGCTTCTAGGAACGTCTCGCCATAGAGCTCAACGTCCGCCCCGTACCCCTTTGTCGCCTCCTGTTTCACGATGGGGGCGTTGAGCGGCATCACAATCTTTGCCTGCATCCCGAGCTCTGCAGCAGCATAGGCAACTCCCTGCGCATGGTTACCCATGGATGCAGCTATGACCTTGCCGCGGCCTATCGAACTCAGTTTATGGAAGGCACCCCGGACCTTGAATGATCCGGTTTTCTGGAGATTTTCCGCCTTAATAAAAACCTCTGCACCGGTCATGGCGCTCAGGGAGTTGGAGTGAATAAGAGGGGTCTTATGGACAAAACCCGAGATGGTCTTTGCAGCTTCCTGAATCTCCTTGAGGCTAATCATTTTCTAATTCTCCCTGGAAAATATGCAGGAACCCGTTCCCGGTATGTTTTATACTCATCACCGAACCGTTCCAGGAGTTCACGGTCCTCGAGCGGTATCACTAGCGCATTGATAACCACAATATCGAGCAGCGCAATAAGACCATTCACCATAACGCCCGTGATGAGAAATACGCCGGCATACATTATCGTGTGAGAAAGGTATGTGGGATGTCTGATCACCGAGAACGGCCCTGAAGTGACGATTCTGCTCTCAACGATCTTCGTCACCTCTGGGAGTCCCATAATTCCCCAACCCCCGAGAAGCCTGAGCGTCCAGAGCTGAAGCACGATGCCGAGAATCAAGAGCACCCATCCCATTACCCTGACCATCTGTGGAAGATCAAATGCATGCTTCAGAAGAAGGTCCCTGTTTGCGTAGACAAGCCATGCTATGGGTACCCAGGTGATTGCGGGCGTGATGTAGGTAAAGATGCCGAGCTTTCTGAAAAAAATCGGAAGGCCGTGCACCGGTATCCAGAAGAGGGGTACCAATGCCCAGAACATAATAGTGACGATGGAGAGCATATCATTCATGAATAGTCTTCGATAAAGCACTGAGGGTCATCGGCAAGAATATCGCCGCAGCTTTCGGCCTGCGACCATGCATAGGCAATCGCCCTGCAGCCGCGGCATAGACTCCATCTGTTGCAGGAGCCGCATTTTCCCTTGTATCGCGTTCTGTCACGCAGCGCGTCGAGCACGTCCGATGTTGCCCATACTTCCCGCAGTGAATCCGTCCTGACATTGCCGATCGGCACGGGCATCCTCCTGCAGGGAGTTATGGTACCGTCGGGAAGCAGGGTGAGGCCGGAGAGACCTGCTGCGCATCCACCCGAGGGACTATCCGGCAGGTGGTTCATGATCACGGGAGGTGTTGACATTTGCGAAGCAATGGGGTCGCCGGTGACGATCTCAAGACCATTCGGCCGGGACGAAAAGATCTTCTCATAGAGACACCTCACCGCATCCCTATTGAGGGCTTTGTTTATCAACTGCCATCCCCTGCCGGACGGGACAAGCCGTGAAAATCCGAGGCGCTGAACGCCCAAAGATGAAGCAAAGCCTATAATATCCATAAAACTTTCCGCATTCAGCTCCGAAAGCGTGGCATTTAGGGTCACATTATGTCCCTGTTCCAGGAGACGTACGATGCCCGCCCGTGAGCGGGAAAAGCTTCCTTTCCCCCGTATGGCATCATGGACCGCTTCCGGACCTTCAATGCTTATCTGTACGCCGTTGACGCCGAGGTCGGCAAGGCAGCCGGCTATTTCCCTGTCGATCATAGTGCCGTTTGTCAGAAGATACATGCCATACCCTTTGCCGGCGATCGCTGCAAGGATTTCATAGAGATCGCTTCTGAGTAAGGGTTCCCCGCCGGTTATATTGAAGCTTGGTGAAAAGTCTAGGGAATAGGCTTCAGACCATGCCCGCACCATCTCATCGACTTCTTCTATGACAGAGCATATGTCACGAAGGGAAAGTTCCTCAGATGACGCCCCGGTCTGATAGCAGTGCGAGCATCGGAGATTGCAGCGCTCGGTAAGGTGCCACTGGATAAAGAAGTCATGTGCCTGACGTATCGGCATGAATGTATTGTATCATCAATGAGGGCATGTCTATCATGGGATAAAGAAAAGGGTTCGCTGTTACCGGAGGAGGAAAGCGCTGCTTCTTCCCCCCGGCTCCAATGAACCCTTTCTGCACACGTCGCTGCCGACCGGCAGCTTCAGCTCTTTCAACCCTTTCATTTGTGGCATATCTTGCCAGGATTTTCCGCTGCCGCCTTTCGAACAGCTGTCCAGAAAGCCGCTTCCTTGACAAGTGCCCTGCTGCTCACTGTCTTTTTCACCCGTTGTCACCTCCTTTCACTGTCTTCTATGACTATCCTAACGTGAAGGGCAGAATTGTCAAGCATTTTATCTGCATGATGCTGCAGATGAACCCTCGGTACCGGGCCAGGCAAGGCGAAAGCTTCCGCAGCGGAGCGAACAATGCTATGTCCGGTAGCAGACAACGCGGATGATCCCGATGGTCTCGCCTGTATCATCGGTCGTCGGAGTATCGGAAACTGAAATAACGTCCGCGATCTTGTTCGTTGAGATGAAGGTGTTCACCATCTCATCCAGTTCTGCAAGTTCATGCATGGCATGAAGCGGCTTCAATTCCATGCCGAAGGTCTTGACCTTGATCATCTGAGCCTCCTCGGGCCGAGTTCAGGGCCCTATTATACCGATATAACTTCTTTTATCTCGGGGATCTGCTCCTTCAGCCTCTTCTCAATCCCCATCTTGAGTGTCATCTGCGACATGGGGCAATGGCCGCAGGCGCCGACGAGTTTCAGCTTTACTACGCCATCCGGGGTCACCTCAATAAGCTGGGCATCTCCACCGTCCCTCTTCAGCATGGGGCGTATCTGATCCAACGCTGCCTGAACTTTGTCTAACATGTTTCCTCCTTATACTTCTTCATAATATCTCAGTATACTCCGTCCGGCAGGTCAGCTGCATGATGCGCATCATATTCAGGTTCAGGTGTTAGCAGGGCGATGCAGCTATTTCATTGCACCAGAGAAGAGGTAGTCATTCCCTTTCTTCTTTGCGTGGCAAGCGATGCATGCTTCGACCTTACCTGACGCCAAAACCTTGCCGCTGCCGTCGTACTTAGCCCAGAACCAGTTGCCTGCCGTCGGGTTATATCCCTTAATCTTGTACATGACGGTGAGGGCCGCGAACTTCTTGTCAGTACCGTAATTTTCCTTTGCGATTATGGCACTTTCCGGCATCACTCCCTTCCCGTCTTTAATGCCGAAAAGCGCAGCTTCATTCACATACGTCGTAAGAAACTCTCCGTGCGGCTGGGAACCTTTGTAGAACTTCCCTTTGCCTGGCCACAGTTCCCATGAGGTGTAGGGTTTTTGCCTGGTAAGATAATCGTAAAGCTTCGCCGCATCAGCTCCCGGCAGCGGCACCTGTGTCTCTGCCGGCTGGGTCTCATGGATGGCAAAGGCGAACGAGAAGAGGACGAGCAAAAAACCGGCTGCAAGCAACAGCTTCACTGTCTTCATATTATGCTCCTTTCTCAGATGATGCTATTCTACGACTTCAATGATTCCCTTCATGCCCTTTTCCTCATGGCTTTTAAAGAAAAGAAATTTCTTGGTGCAGCTGAAGGGATACGTTCCAACCTTTATCGGCGTGAACGATATTATTGTTGGCTCCGTGCCGAAGGATTGGTCAAATTTCATGCCTGCCTCGGGAGCGTTCATCTGGATGTCATGCGGCACAAACCCACCGGCTTTCCTCACCGAGAGTTCGACCGGCACATTCACCTTAACAATGATGTGGTTAGGATCGAAATAATACTCTCCCCCGACGATGCTTACCTTCTGGATGCCGTCGGGGCCGATTACCGCCGTAAATACCTTTTTTTCCGGCTCTTCCGCAACAACGACTGCAAAGAGGAAGAGTAACATCAGGAGCGCTTTAGCTATCTTCATGGCATCCCTGTCCTTTCTAGGTTACGAATACCGTTGCCCTTTTGAGCTCGTTGAGTTTGGTGAGCAAGGCATGATGTTTTTGCTCGTCGGCGATGAGATATGAGAGAATGTAGCGCGTGACGAAAAGTTCACTGTTCTGCAGGGCCTTGTCTGCCAGTTCGAGGGTCTTGGCCTCTGCAGCAAGATGCTTATTCAGGTTCTCTGACAGCGCGCCGAGATCTTCGGGGGCAAGTGTGAGCGATTCCCTGGTGAGACTGTCAATGAGGAGCTGCTGCATGGCCCGGTGCTTCTGGGAGTCGTTCTTGATCATCTCCATCGTCATCTTCACCAGTTTGTTCTTTGTCTTCTTCATGGTAGCATCTGCATGACTGATCGACTCATCCTCAAGCTTCTGCCAGTCCTTGAGCACCTTTACCAAACTCTTCGAGACATCGGCGGGTCTTCTTTTCTTCATAAAACCTCCTTGTAAGATCGTGAAAAGGAATTCGGAATCAGGGGTAGCCTAACTCAATCCTATCAAAATCCTTTAGAATGTCAATGCCTTTGAAGGTCTGCTATAATGAAAAAACTGCAGGAAATTGAGGGAAATGGGGGCACTATGGACAAGAAGAACAGGATGTTGCTGATCATAAAGAGACTCCGGCGCGAGTACCCTGTCCTCAGGTCGGCGCTGAATTTCAGATACCCCTTCGAACTCCTGGTCGCCACGATCCTCTCGGCCCAGACGACGGATGCTCATGTCAATAAGGTCACGGAAAGACTGTTTGTGAAATACCGAAAACTGGATGACTATATTGCTGCATCACCCGAAGAGTTTATTCAGGATGTCCGTTCCGTAAATTTCTTTAACAACAAAGCAAAGAATATTTTAGCTGCTGCCCGGATGATCAAGGAGACATACGGGGGCAGGGTGCCCCAATCCATGGAGGAACTGGTGAGTCTTCCAGGCGTGGCGCGGAAAACCGCCAATATCATTCTGTATAACGCATTCGGTATGACCGAAGGCATTGCCATCGACACCCATGTAAAGCGTCTTGCGAACAGACTGGGACTTACGCTGCATGACGATCCCGTAAAGATCGAACATGATCTGATGGCAATTACGCCGAAGAAGGAGTGGGGAGATCTTACCCATTTATTGATCGCCCATGGCAGGGCAGTATGCCAGGCCAGACGTCCCGAGCATCAGAAGTGCATACTGGCGAATATCTGTCCGTCGCGTAACAGCTGATCGGCATTACACGAAAAAATGAAATACTGCTGATAGCGCTGTGATCTCCGGACGTTTGTCTCCGAATCGGCAGGCTTCGGCCGAGGACCAATACGATGTAAGACTCCTTCAGTCGAATCTTCACTGAGCATTAGGCGGGGCGCCCTGTTGCGGTAAGGAGACCGTCCTTAACATTATGACTACGGGAAGAGACGATATGCATGCCTTCGAGCGAAAGATTGGAAGGGGGATGAACTGGTTTTTGATTAGCGCCGGTATCCTGCATCGAGGCAAGAGCGATGTCATCCATGCACGAAAGGAGTATCGGTCTGTTCGCATGAAACAATTTGCTTAGCACCCGAAGAGGTGAATGGTCTGAACCGCACCGAATTTCCCCTCTGAGAACGACTGCCTTCATGGTTTATCATAATGATAACAGCGCTTCAATGCGATTGCCGGATCTATGGTACAGTAGCCCTATGGGCATTATGATACGGGAAATACAGGCAAAATCCGTTCTGACCAGATCGCGCATACCCGGCGCGGCTTACTGTGTCAATGCCTATGTCGGCTGCGCTCATGCCTGCGTCTATTGCTACGCGACTTTCATGAAGAGATTTACCGGACATGCAGAACCCTGGGGGAGTTTTGTCGATGTGAAGAAGAATGCACCGGAACTCCTCCGGAGAAACATTCGCCGGGCCGCCAAGGGCAGGGTGATGATGAGCTCGGTGACTGATGCGTATCAACCCCTTGAGGTAAAATACCGCATTTCACGGCAGTGCCTCGAGGTCCTTTGCGAGCATCGGTTCCCCGTCGATATTCTTACGAAATCCCCGCTGGTTGTGCGTGACCTTGATGTTATCCGGCAGTTCGAGCATATCGATGTCGGCATTACCATAACCACGGACGATGACCGCATGCGGAAGATATTCGAGCCGCATGCCCCGACGGTCGGTGCACGCATCGAAACGCTCAGGAAATTGAGGGAACAGGGCGTGAGGACCTATGTTTTCATCGGCCCCGTGCTGCCGATGGATCCGGAAAGGCTGGCTGAGAGCGTAAGACGTCATGCCGACGCCGTGCTGATTTCCGGCATGAACTATCCGTCGAAGACAGCGGCTCTGTATCGGAGACACGGCATCGCGGAGTGGCTCGACAGGGCATATGTCGACGAAATGATAGAACGGCTGAAAAGTGCGCTGGACGGCATGAATATCACGCTCTGCTGAGAGGGGGGATGACGGCATGGCAATACCGCGCAGGACATTGGGGAGAACCGGTGTCGACGTTACGATTCTCGGCCTCGGCGGCGAGGGGGTCCTCCGCACATTCGGTCATGACAAAACAGCATATCAGGTCATTAACCGGGCCCTGGATCTCGGCATCAATTACTGTGAGTCGGCGCGGGCATATGCCGGAAGCGAGGCTTATTACGGGTTGGCCCTCAAGGAGCGCAGAAGGGATGTTTTTCTGACGAGCAAGTCCCATGCGCGGGACAAGCGCGGCGCCGTAGAGCATCTCACAGAGACGCTGAGGAATATGAAAACCGACTATCTCGATCTCTGGCAGGTCCATGATGTCAGGACCGAAGACGATATTGAAGAGCTCTTCGCCAGGGGCGGCGCCATCGAGGCCTTTTCCCGGGCGAAAGAACAGGGGTTGGCAAGATTCATCGGCGTCACCGGTCATCAGGACCCCCATATCCTGGCACGGTGCATAGAACGGTATGATTTTGACACGGTCCTGCTGCCGGTTAATCCGGCAGAGCCATCCTACAAGAGCTTTATGGATCTTGTCTTGCCGCTTGCACGGGAACGTCGCATGGGCGTCATCGGGATGAAAGTTTACTTCAGGGGACTGGCCGCACGGCTTGCAGAGATTGCCCCGCTCGAGACCTTGTACCGTTTTGCCCTTTCGCATGAAATTACTACAGCGGTGATCGGTTGTGACACGATCGCTCATGTGGAAGACAATGCAGGAATGGCAGAGCGCTTTGTTCCTCTGGAACTGCAGGAGCGGGAACTCCTTGTGGCCTCGCTGGAGCCATATGCGAGACGTCTGATGTATTATAAAGATTAGATGAAATCACCGCCTGGACAGCCGTTTGTTAAGGCAACAGGCAGCATGAGGAGGAAAGGATGCTGACGTCACTATTCAGAACTGATGGAAGTAAAGGGACTTTATTTCTGCGGCTTGCTCTCGGCAGCGTAATGTTTCCCCATGGCGCTCAGAAGGTGCTGGGCCTGTTCGGCGGCCCCGGATACGAAAAGACCCTGGAGATTTTTACCACCAAGCTGCATTTTCCCGCCTCCGCCGTGATATTGCTCATGATAACCGAGTTTGTGGGCTCACTGTGCGTCGCTGCAGGGCTGTTTACCCGCATTTTTTCCCTGGCGATCGGTATTTCCATGGCTGTCTGTGCGTATCTGAATCATCTGCAGAACGGCTTCTTCATGAACTGGTTCGGAACACAGAAGGGTGAGGGATTCGAGTTTCATATTCTGGTTGTCGGCATCGCGCTTGCCCTGGTGGTGAACGGCGGCGGTGCCTTCTCTCTCGACAGGCGACTGGTCAAGAAATAGCCGCGAACGGAAGGTTATCGGTGTCACTCTTCTTTATCGTCTTCTTTCTGCTCTATGGCGGCATGCATCTGCATGCCTTTTTCCGGCTCCGTGCGGCATTTCCGATCGGAACCGCCTTTCAGGTCGTGCTGGTGCTCTGTATGGCGGCACTGACTCTGATGCCTTTTTTCGTTAGGCTTGCAGAGCAGCAGGGCTATGAGTCGTTCGCGCGCTTGCTGTCCCTCGGTGGCTATCTCTGGATGGGGGTCCTGTTCCTCTTCTTCTCCTGGTCCCTTGTGCTGGATCTGTATCGCGTGATGGTCAGGGCGGGAGAACTGTTCCTTCAGAGGGAGCTTGCTGCTTGCAGGCTCTCGCCCCGTCTTTTGTTCGTAATACCCTGTTTTCTTGCTCTTGTATCTGCTGCCTATGGATACATCGAAGCACTGAACATCCGTACAGAGGAGATAACACTTGGGTCCGCGAAGCTTCCCGCATCCATTGACAGACTGCGGATCGTCCAGATCTCAGACGTGCATCTCGGTCTCATAGTGCGGGGAGGTCGTTTGGGGAGAATGCTTCAGGTTGTGAGACGGGCACAGCCCGACATCTTGGTCTCCACCGGTGATCTTGTGGACGGTCAGATCAATGGCCTTCCCGGCCTAGCAGAGATGCTTCAGGCGATCACCCCCCGCTTCGGAAAATATGCAATACCCGGCAATCACGAATATTATGCCGGCTTTCGTCAGGCCGCCGAATTTACTGACCGGGCCGGCTTTACGATGCTGCGGGGGGAGCGGGTGTCGATAGACGGACTGATTACCATTGCAGGCATGGATGATCCGACAGGCAGATATTTTCATGGGGAAAAGGGGGTATCAGAAAAGGAATTGCTGTCGGGGGCATCGCAGCGTGAATTCATTCTGCTGCTGAAGCACCGGCCTTTCATACATCAGGAAAGTATCGGTCTTTTCGATCTTCAGCTCTCAGGCCATGTGCATAAAGGGCAGATATTTCCCTTCGGTCTTGTCACAAAACTGTACTACCCGATAGACGCGGGCTTTTCCGCTGTCGGCCGGGATTCAGCTCTCTATGTGAGCAGGGGCACCGGTACCTGGGGCCCGCCCATACGGTTCCTGTCCCCGCCCGAAGTCACGGTCATTGACCTTGTTCGCCATCCCCAAGAGTCAGGGCAAGAAGGGCTGAACGGCTTTTGAACGGGAAACCCCTTGTCTTTACAGAAGAATAGATCATGTGCTAAACTTGACATCTTATAGTGTTGAGAAGGAAAGGTGGTGACAGTATGGCACTCGATAAGGTAAAGAAAGAGACAATCATCAGCGATTTCAGGACCCATGAAAAGGATACCGGTTCTCCTGAGGTTCAGATAGCGATCCTGAGCGAAAGGATAACGTATCTTACCGATCATTTCAAGACGCATGCGAAGGATCATCATTCACGGAGAGGCCTTCTCAAGCTCGTCGGTCAGAGAAGAAAGCTGCTTGACTATCTCAAAACTACTAACAAGGAACGGTACGAGAAGGTAATAGCTCGACTTGGAATCAGAAAATAGGAGAATGATGACTAAAACGGTAGTTCTCGAACTTCGCGGCAAAGAACTGATATTAGAGACAGGAAAGATGGCACGGCAGGCCGATGGCTCTGTCGTCGCCCGGTATGGCGATACGGTAGTGCTGGCAACTGCCGTGAGCAGCAAGACGCAGAGAGAGGGAATCGACTTTTTCCCCCTTACCATCGACTATCAGGAAAAGGCCTATTCAGCAGGAAAGATCCCTGGAGGCTTTTTCAAAAGAGAAGGAAGACCGAATGAGAAGGAAGTGCTGACTTCCCGGCTCATTGACCGGCCGATCAGGCCTCTGTTTCCGAAGGGTTTTCACAGTGAGACGCAGGGCATTGCGAATGTCCTTTCCTACGGCGATGAAAACATTGCAGACATTCTCGGCATCATAGCCGTTTCCGCTGCACTGCATGTCTCGGACATCCCTTTTGATGGACCGGTAGCTGCCGTAAGGATCGGAAGAGTATCGGGAACCTTTGTCATCAACCCCGATCTCAAGGAGATCGAGGTGTGCGACTGCAATCTCGTCGTTGCGGGTACCGAGGATGCCGTGGCAATGGTGGAAGGCGGGGCCCAGGAAATGAGTGAAGGCGATCTGCTCGAAGCGATCGATATAGCTCATGCCGAGATACGGAAACTCTGTCGGATGCAGAATGACTTCAGGGCGGCCGCAGGTAAAGAGAAGCGGACCTTTTCACCGCCTTCTGTTGATGAGAATCTGAAAGAGGCAGTGAGTGCTTTGGCGCTCGAGCGGATCAAGGAAGCGATCACGATCCCTGACAAGATTCAGCGTCAGAACGTCCTCGACGAGCTCCTGAAAGAGATAATCGAGAAACTGAACACGCCGGAGAACGATATTGCCCAAGGCATATCTGCGGTGTTTAACAATATAGAGAAGAACCTGGTACGGAACATGATCCTGGACCACAATGTCAGGGCCGATGGAAGGACGCCGGAGAAGATCCGGCCGATCACCTGCGAGGTGGGCATTCTTCCGCGTACGCACGGCTCGGCCCTCTTCATCAGGGGTGAGACGCAGTGCCTTGCCGTCGTCACCCTCGGCACGTCTGATGACGAACAGCGGATCGATTCTCTTGAAGGCGAATCATCGAAGACGTTCATGCTGCATTACAATTTTCCACCCTTCAGCGTCGGTGAGGTGAAGCCTCTCCGCTCGCCCGGCCGAAGGGAGATCGGTCACGGCAATCTTGCAGAGCGGGCATTGAAGGCGGTGATGCCGGCAAAGACCGAGTTTCCCTACACGGTCAGGATTGTTTCCGACGTTCTTGAGTCGAACGGGTCTTCCTCGATGGCCACGGTCTGCGGCGGTACGCTCGCGCTGATGGACGCAGGCGTACCGATTAAGGCTCCGGTGGCCGGCATAGCCATGGGCCTTATCAAGGAAGGAGATAAGGTTGTCGTGCTGACCGACATCCTTGGACTTGAAGACCATCTCGGTGACATGGACTTCAAGGTGACCGGCACGGAAAATGGCATAACCGCCTTCCAGATGGATACCAAGATCGGCGGCATATCCCGCGAGATCATGGTGCATGCCCTTGAACAGGCCCGCCAGGGAAGGATTCATATTCTGAAAAAGATCAGCGAGACCCTTGCCGGACCGCGGGAAAACCTTGCCAGCCACGCCCCGAGGATCTACACGATGCAGATCAAACAGGACAAGATCCGTGACGTCATCGGCAGCGGCGGAAAGGTCATCCGGGGGATAATCGAGCAGACGGGTGTGAAGATCGACATAGATGACAGTGGACTGATCAGCATCGCGGCTACTGACGGCGTTTCAGCCCAAAAGGCTATCGACATTATCAACGGCATTGTTGCCGAGGCTGAGCTGGGAAAGATCTATCTCGGCAAGGTGAAGCGCATTGCCGATTTTGGGGCTTTTGTGGAGATCCTTCCCGGGACCGACGGACTGCTCCATATTTCTCAGCTCTCTGATAAACGGGTCGCAAAGGTGACCGATGAGGTAAAAGAGGGTGACGAGGTTCTCGTAAAGGTCATAGAGATCGACAAGATGGGCAAAATACGCCTGAGCAGAAAAGAGGCCCTCCGCGAGCAGGGTCAGAAGCAGGCGTAGGGTTTTCCCTGTCCGTCTGAAGAGCAACGGGATAGATCCACCCCCGTTTATTCCCTGCGTCCTTATGCAGTGTCTGAGGTCTGCGGAAAGCCCGCTTAAGCACATGCAAGGAATCTGAGGTACTCATGTTCACGAAAGTGCATCTTGAAAACGGCATACCGGTTGTTATGGAGTCGTTCCGGAACGTCCGCTCCGTAGCTATCGGCGTATGGGTAAAGGTAGGGTCCCGCTATGAGACCCGCAGCGAGAACGGCATTTCCCATTTCCTTGAGCATATGTTCTTCAAGGGAACAAAGCGATATACGGCCAAGGACATCGCCGTTGAAATAGACACCATGGGCGGTGATCTCAATGCCTTTACATCGCGCGAAAATACCGCCTTCTACGTGAAAGTGCTCGACGAGTATCTGGAGCGGGGGATTAATCTTCTTTCCGAGATCTTTGTTCATTCCACCTTTCCCGAGGATGAAGTGGAAAAGGAGAAGAAGATTATTAAGGAAGAGATCAAGATGGTCGAAGATACACCGGACGACTATGTCCATGATCTTTTCACTCAGATGATATGGGGCAAGGAAGGATTAGGGCAGCCGGTGCTCGGCACACGGGAGACAATCGCCGCGTTCACGCGGGACGAAATCATCGGCCATATCCGCCGGTATTACGGCTCGAAGGATCTTGTTATTGCATGCGCGGGAAATTTTGATCATGACGAGGTCGTGAAGGTGCTGAACGAAAGGTTCGGCAGTCTGCGGCAAGGCTCGGCAATCAGGACAGGAGATATGCCCGAGTTCAGATTCAGCAGGAAAGTCTTTGTTAAGGACCTGTCGGAGGCGCATCTCTGCATCGGTGTCCCCGGCCTTTCACAGGTGAGCAGGGACCGTTATGCGCTGTTCATCCTGAACACGATCCTCGGCGGAAGCGTCAGTTCCCGGTTATTTCAAGAAGTGCGGGAGAACCGTGGCCTTGCCTATTCTGTATATTCGTTCACCGCCATGTACTACGATACCGGACTGTGGGGCGTCTATGCAGGTGTCAGCAGGAAGCGTGTCAGGGACGTTTCTGCATTGATTGTTAAGGAGATGCTGGCTCTCAGCAGTACCCTGTCCGAGGATGAGCTGGATAAGGCAAAACGCCATCTGAAAGGCAACATGATCCTTGCACTTGAGTCAACGAACAGCCGCATGAATAATATTGCCCGTCAGGAAATGTATTATGGCAGATACATATCGCCGGATGAGATCATACGATCGATCGACAAGGTACGACTGCCTGAAGTCCAGGAGCTGGCAGACCAGCTCATCGACCGCGGCAGGTTCTCTGCTACCGCCTTCGGTCCCCTCGAAAGAGATGTGCTGGAGGGCATTTTTTGAACAAGAGCGTCAGGGTGTGCGATAATAAAAAATGAAGCGGACATGCCTTGCCCTGATTACCCTGTTATTACTCTGCTCATGTGCTGCGCAGCAGACAAAGGCCACGGAAGAATCCCAGGTGCCCGCACCTGATGCCGCCTATTATTTCATTAGAGGATATGAGGCGGAGATGTCGCACCAGTGGAATGAAGCGGAACAGTTTTATCGCCGAGCCCTCGCCGTTGATCCTGCATCCGTTGAGCTGAAGGTTCAGCTTGCCTATGTCATCTACCGTATCGGTAACATGGGCGAGGTAACAGAGCTTATTGACGGCGTCCTGAAAGAACATCCCGACAACTTCCCCGCCCTGAAGCTTAGGGCAGAACTCTATAAGGATCAGAAACAGTACCGGGCGGCTGCAGAAATCTATGAACGCCTGGCCGAGCTTGACCCGGATAGCCGTGATACGCTTTTCATGGCCGGCGTGCTGTATTACTACGCCGAGGAATATGACCGTTCCATTGCAATTCTTGAACGGTTAATCAAGAAGGACCCGGGTGCCTATCGGGCACTGGACCTGCTCGGATCGCTGTACATCGACAGAAAAGACTATGACAGAGCGGAGACCAGCCTCCGTCGAGCCATTCAGATACAGCCGAACCTTGATTCCGCCTACTTCAAACTCGGTATTGTCCTTGAGACCAAAGGTGATCTGGACGAGGCGGTGCGAAAGTATGAGGAAGCAGTGCGGATTAATCCCTATAACAGCCAGATGAGGCAGAAACTGGCGCAGGCATACCTGAAACAGAACTCCTCGGACAAGGCGATCGATCAGCTTCAGGCTATCAATAAACAGTCCCCTGACAGCGCTGATATCCACATGAAGTTGGGAATGATCTACTTTGAGGGGAAACAGTACGATAAGGCAGCTGAAGAGCTGCTGCGGGCGCTCGCGCTTCAGCCTTCAAGCCCTGCCGTACTCTATTACCTGGCACTGGTGTATGAGGACTCCGGGAAGTATGATGACGCCGTCTCGGTGCTCAAGCAAGTGATCAGCCTGGAGCCGTCGAATATCAGCGCATTTCTCCACCTTGCGTATAATTACGGGAAACTGAATAGGGGGGATGAAGCGGTCAAGGCCTACGAAGAAATTCTTGCTTTTGAGCAGGAGAAACCCGAAATATATTATTACTACGCAAGCACGCTCATACAGATCAAGCAGTATGCAAAGGCGGAAGCGGTTCTGAAAGACGCGCGTGCCCGCTTTGCTGATAATGACGAACTGCTTTTTGCCACTGCAGTTCTGTTCGAAAAAACCGGCAGGTTCAATGATATGGTGCAGTATCTGGAAAAAGCTATAGCGATCAATCCGAAAAACGCGGAGGCCCTGAACTATCTGGGCTATTCGTTTGCCGACAAGGGAGTCCGTCTTGAAGAAGCCATGTCTCTGATCCAGCGAGCGCTCGAGATCAAGCCGGAAAACGGCTATTATCTTGATAGCCTGGGGTGGACCTATTTCAAGATGGGGAAATACGACAAGGCGCTTGCGGAACTGTTGAATGCTATAGAGTTGAGCGGTGATGATCCTACCCTCTATGAACATCTGGGGGATATTTATCATGCGATGGGGCAGCGTGAAAAAGCGCTGGAAGCATGGAGGATGTCGCTGACGTTTCAAGAAAAGGAAGAGGGCCTGAAGGACCGCGTTGAAAAAAAGATCAACGACCTTATCTCCGGAAAGAAGTAGACGGAACGCTCTTCCCGTCTCGCGGAAGCGATCATGTTCCAGATAAGAGCCTTCGCAAAGATAAATTGGTTCCTCGCAGTGTTGGGGATACGGGATGACGGATATCATGATATCTCCAGCCTCATGCAGTGTGTGGACCTCTGCGACACCCTTCTGTTCGACAGGAGCGATGATCTGGTGCTCCTGTCCGATATACCCTGCCTGCCGTTGAAAAAGAACCTCGTGCACCGGGCGGCCTGTCTCCTGCGTGATGTGGCAGGCCGCGGGCGGGGCGCGAAGATCGTCCTGAAAAAACATATACCGCTTGCCGCAGGTCTCGGGGGAGGAAGCAGCGATGCAGCGGCGACCCTTGTCGGACTTGACCGGCTTTGGGAAACAGACTTGGGAATAGATCGCCTGCGAGAGATGGGTGCGGCGATCGGGTCCGATGTCCCGTTCTTTATCGGCAATGCCTATGCCGCGGTTGAAGGGAGGGGAGAACGCATTAGACCGCTGCGGGGCGCCCCGAAACTGTCGCTTCTCCTGATAAATCCGGGCATCGCTGTATCTACGGCATGGGCGTATGCGGCATGCCAAGTCGGGTTGACAAAAAAACCTGGTGATATTAAACTGTTCTGTCAAACCCTTGCCAGGAAAGACTTCATGGCATTAAGCTCCATGATGGTAAATGACCTTGAGAGCGCCGTTGTAAACGCCTATCCCGAGATCGGCAGGTTAAAAGAGCAGCTTTTTAGGCTGGGCGCATCAGTAGCCGCGATGAGCGGAAGCGGCTCAACGGTCTTCGGTGTTTTTCACTCGGACGAGGAAGCGCTGCGGGCATCGCGCCACATGGGTGCAAACTGGTGCAGGGTCGTGAGGACCCTGACGGATGTTTCAGGTCAGTCATAGGAAAGAACATTGTTGGGGCGTCGACAAACGGCAAGTCAGGAGATTTTGGATCTCCCATGTGGAGGTTCGAATCCTCCCGCCCCAGCCATCTTTGAGATGCCGGGTCGAAATGGCTGGGAAGGCCGGACAGCGGCATGTGAAGACTCGCCGTTAGGGTGTAAGGAGAGAGAATGCCACAGGAGTTGAAGCTGTTTTCAGGGTCGGCGAACCGTAGACTGGCGGAAGAGGTAGCCGGGACGCTGGGAATTACGCTGGGTGATGCGACGGTCGCCACCTTCAGTGATGGGGAGATTATGATTCGCGTCAACGAAAATGTCCGCGGCTCCGATGTCTTCGTGATCCAGTCCACATGTGTTCCGGTGAACGACCACATCATTGAGCTCTTGCTGATGATCGACGCATTAAAGAGGGCTTCCGCGGGCAGGATTACGGCTGTTATCCCCTATTACGGGTACTCGCGCCAGGACCGGAAAGTCCAGCCGAGAGTACCTATCTCGGCGAAGATGGTCGCTGACCTCATCACTGCCGTGGGGACGAACCGCGTACTGACCGTTGACCTTCATGCGGGTCAGATACAGGGGTTCTTTAATATTCCGGTGGATAATCTGTATGCAGCATCGGTGCTTCTCGATTATATGAAAAAGAAGTTCAATCACAAGAATCTGGTCATTGTCTCCCCTGATGCGGGCGGTGTTGAGCGGGCGCGGGCATTTGCCAAGCGACTGGGCTGTTCGATCGCCATTGTTGACAAACGCCGTGAAAAGGCTAATGAATGCGAGATCATGAATGTGATCGGCGACGTGAAGGGCATGGATGCGCTGTTGCTCGACGATATGGTCGATACGGCAGGCACGCTTGCCCAGGCTGCATCGGCACTCATGGCGCAAGGCGCCCGGAAGGTATCAGCCGCATGCACCCATGCTGTTCTTTCCGGACCGGCGGTCGAGAGGATCAATGCTTCTCCCATGGAGGAGTTGATTGTGACCAATACGATCCCCTTGAACAGCAAGACAGAACAATGCAGGAAACTGACCGTTCTGAGCATTGCCGGGCTGCTCGGGGAAGCTATCAAGAGAATTCATGAAGAAACGACATTGAGCACGTTATTTGTCTGAGGTAAAAAAAGGAGGATCATGATGGAAAAGATCAGTATACAGGCGGAACGAAGGGAGAGCGCAGGAAAGGGTGCAGCGCGCAGTCTGCGGCGCGAAGGCAAAGTGCCGGCAGTGCTTTACCGTGGAGGGCAAGCGCAATCTATCCAGCTGTCACGGAAGGAGCTTTCCAAGCTCATCAATAAAGTATCCGGCGAACAGGTCATGGTGGACCTCGAGTTTGCTGACGGAGATAAGAAGTTGGCAATACTCAAGGAATACCAGGTTGATCCGATCGGGGGAGAGCTGCTGCATACCGATTTTTTCGAGGTTTCCCTTACCGAAACCGTCAGGGTTTCGATCCATGTTACCACGTCAGGGGAGCCGGTCGGCGTAAAGCGCGACGGCGGGTTATTGCAGCATCCGACGAGAGAGATCATGATCGAGTGTCTGCCGGACAAGATACCGAGTAAGATCGAAGTTGATATCAGCAGGCTTGAGGTCGGCCAGTCTGTCCATGTCAACGACCTGAAACTCGATGAAGGCATCAAGATCCTGACCGATCCTCACGAAGTGATCGTCAATGTCGTGGCACCGGTAGTAGAAGCAGCTGCAGCGCCTGAAGCAGAGGCCGTGGAAGCTGCGGCTGCTGAGCCTGAGGTCATCAAGAAGGGCAAGAAAGAAGAAGAAGAGGCTGCAACCGCGGAAAAAGAAAAGAAGGGGAAATAGTTTTTGTGGCTTCTGGTCGGTCTGGGCAATCCCGGAAGCCGGTACGCGCGGACGCGACATAATATCGGATTCATGGTACTGGAAGCTCTCGCAGCTCCGCTTGGCCTTACATTCAGGGAGAGGACAGACTACCGGATAAGTAACGGCTTCATGGAGAATGAGCGGGTCATTTTCATGGAGCCGTTGACGTTTATGAACAGGAGCGGCATCGCCGTCAGGAAGGTAGTTGAGCGATACGCCATACCGCCGGACAGGATCATCATTGTACATGACGACCTCGATCTTCCAACAGGCAGGCTCAAGATACGGAAAAAAGGCTCGTCGGGCGGACATAACGGCATGGAATCGGTCATACAGAGCCTTGGCAGCCGCGATTTCATTAGGGTAAAGATCGGCATAGGACGGGATCCGCAGGTTCCTGCCGAGGTCTTTGTGCTTTCGAAGTTCAGAAGGGACGAGATACCAGTCATCCGCGAGGCGGTCGTTCAGGCTGCTCAGGCCGTCGCCCTCATAATCGCCGAAGGCCCCGACAGGGCGATGAACAAGTATAACTCATAGATTTATAAGAAAATTTGATACCTTTCCGTCGTTGACAAATCACCCCTCCTGTGATAATTTAACGCACTAAATACATAAGGGGGGATAACATGGAAGGTGTAGCGGAAGTTGTACCACAGGTAACGATCAGTTTCATCATTTCCGGTCTGTTGGTCGGCGTGCTGTTCGGTTTTATCCTGCAGAAGGGGAGATTCTGCATGAACAGTGCCTTCAGGGACACTATTTTTATCAAAGATTTCACCTATTTCCACGCCTATCTGCTAGCTCTTGTTATCATGATTATCGGGTCCAACCTGCTTAATGACCTGGAGATCATCCATCTGCGGGCTCAGTCGTTCTTTCCGCTGGCCAATATTATTGGAGGCTATATCTTCGGCTTGGGCATTGTGCTCGCGGGTGGTTGCGGCAGCGGCATTATTTACCGCATGGGTGAAGGCCAGATGGCTTCCTGGTTTGCGGTGCTTGGATTCTTTCTCGGCATCGGCATGACCACGCAAGGTGTTCTCAGGCCTGTGTACGATGTGATGCGGAGCGTGCAGGTCGGACCTTCCAGCATGACGCTGCACGGGCTGATTGGTGACAGCCTCATGATCAAGTGGATCGTCATTGCCGTGATCAGCGTTATACTCTGCTCCTTTACCCTCAAGAGCAAGCCCCTGGCGATCAAGAAATCAAAGGGATTTTACTGGTCCGTGACCTCTGTCCTTGTCGGCCTCGCCGGCATCCTTACCTTCTGGGCATCGGAGTACTGGGGTTCACCGGGATTCGCCCGCGGGCTCAATTTCACGACGCCGACCAGCGAGGTTTTCTTCACGCTTCTTACCGGCGATGCGCACTCAGCTGCGTTTTTTCCGAAATTCGGTCTCGGTAATATTCAGACCACCTGGGCGGCATTCTACATCATCGGCGTTCCGATCGGGTCTGCCATCAGCGCGAAGCTCTTGAAGGAGTTCATCTGGAAGACGCCGCGTGATGCAAA
>DKBH01000074.1 GCA_002451165.1 Nitrospiraceae bacterium UBA6905 | reverse complement strand
CTCGAACCTTCTGTCCCTGTCCATATTCCAGCGCTCCCAGTCATCCTGACGGCCCAGCGGAGCCATGTCAGCATAGTCGTCTCCCAGCGACAACATCCTGCCTGCCTGCACCGTCGTACCGCCGCTTCTGCTCTCGGCGCTGACAGATCCCCGGTAAACAGAGACATCGGTGATCCCACTATCCGAAACATCTACGCCAAAGGCTGCGCGTTCATATGACCTGAGAGACGACACAGGGGTGTCTACCTGAATGAACCTCTCATCTCCGGCCATGAAGTTCACATACGCGCTGCCTGCGGAAACGTAAAACTGGGCAGTGTCCCTGCCGAGGTTAAGGATCTCGATAGCGGTGATCTCATCTATCCTGATCTGAGAACCGCCGGCCAACTGCACCTCTGCCTTGCCCCGGTCAGGGACCCAGATGCGGTCACCCTCCCGCAGCGGCATATTTATCGATGCCGGGATCCAGTCAGGTGAATCCTCCGGCTTGATCTGTACATCTCCGTCCATGAGGCTGAGGCGCGCATTGCCGAGACCATCGGCGCCTGCAAGTACAGGCAGCAGGAAAAGGATAATTGCAATACCTATGCTTTTTAAGAATTTCATGATCATTTCCTCCTTTGCATCCGGTTACCTATGTAACCCATCCGTCGCATGTTAGTTTCTGCTGCTGTCCGTAAAATCATATCTTCTTTGAGCACATTACACCAGCAGTTTATGAATGCTTTATGAATTTCATAATTCTTCATGATTGCGGTATGACTGATCATCATGTTCTTGAGGATCGTTAGAATGAAGAGGTGCACTGTGCCTGGTTCTTCTTGTTCATGCTCTGCTACATACTGACGGTTGATGCTCCAAACGCCGGTGAGCACTTCCTCGCAGGAAGTGTCTAGTAAGAGTATTCCGTGAAGCCCCTCTGCTGGTGTAACGCAGTTCATTCTTGTCGCGAGCTCTGGTAATGGCCTGCACCAGAGCACTATGCTGAACTAAGCCGGCAAGGGAACAGACAGCGAAGGGGGACGATGAGTCCCCCTTTGATTCCTCACGTTAACTTCTCGCGAACGTTAGAGCTGATATCCGGTCTCCTCGTGCTGGCTCAAGTCAAGGCCCATGAGCTCTTCCTCGTCAGTTACCTTCAACCCTATCGTCCAGTCGATAACCTTCAGGAGTAAGAGGCTCACGACAAAAGAAAAGACTGCTACGATTGCTATGGATATGAGCTGAACAAGCAGCTGACGGGGATTACCGAAAAAAAAGCCGTCAGCACCAGCTGCATTGATTGCTTTCTGGGCGAATAGCCCCGCGCCTATCGTGCCAAGTATACCGCCGACACCATGGACGCCAAATGCATCCAGCGAGTCATCAAATTTCAGCTTCGGCTTCAGACTCAGAGAAAGGTAGCAGAAACCCCCTGCTGCAGCCCCGATCGCAATCGCAGCCATGGGGCCGACAAACCCCGATGCCGGCGTTATCGTAGCAAGCCCGGCTATCGAACCGGTTGCCGCTCCGAACATGGTCGGCTTGCCCCGGTGAAGCCACTCAATGATAACCCAGACCAGCGTTGCCGTCACCGCTGCCGTGTGGGTGACAACAAAGGCCATGGTGCTGAGGCCTCCTGACGAGAGTGCGCTTCCGGCATTGAACCCGAACCAGCCAAACCAGAGAAGTCCGGCGCCAAGCACGGTCATCGGCAAATTATGGGGCGGCATTGCCTCGCGCAGATATCCTTTTCTTTTTCCGATAACCAGCGCAGCGGCAAGCGCTGATATGCCGGAGGTGATATGCACGACGATGCCGCCGGCAAAGTCAAGGGTGCCCATATTTCTGAGCCATCCGCCTGTACCCCAGACCCAGTGCGCAACCGGATCATACACGATCGTTGACCAGAGAAGCGTAAAGACCAGAAAGGCGGAGAATTTCATCCTCTCGGCAAAAGCCCCGGCTATCAGCGCAGGTGTTATGACCGCAAACATGGCTTGATAGATCATGAAGGCCATATGGGGGATCGTGGCGGCATAGTCCGGGTTAGGATCAATCCCCACACCCCGCAGGCCTATCCAGTCCAGGCTCCCGATAATGCCGCGAACATCCGGTCCGAATGATAGGGTGTAGCCGATAAGAATCCACTGAATGCTGACGAGTGCAATGGCAACAAAGCTGTGCATAAGCGTTCCGAGGACGTTCTTTTTTCTCACCATCCCGCCGTAGAACATGGCGAGTCCCGGCGTCATGAGCATGACCAGGGCTGCGGACAATAACATGAAGGCCGTGTCACCGCTGTCGATCTTTCCGCCGCCTTCAGCATACGCGGTGAGCGGCAGGAGCAGCTGGACGAGAATGCTGAGCATAACTCTTTGTTTTTTCATCATTAACCTCCCCGTGATCAGCCCGAGGGCTGACCGCTTATCAAGGCGAAAACGATGCCAGGAAAGAACCTCTTGATTCTAAAAGATAAAAAGAAAAATAATGCCGGGCTACGCTACAATTTTGTAGCATATTCCGGACAAAATAATACCTTTTCTTTTTATTTCTGAATAGTTATGTTGTAATTACATAATTGTATGAACTACACTCTTGTTCTGCATTCTTTGTCCTATATAGCCGCGTCTCCGGTCTCGCCGGTCCTGATCCGGATGATCTGCTCCAGCGAGGATACAAAGATCTTGCCGTCGCCGATCTTGCCGGTTTTTGCCTTCTGCTCGATCGTCTCTATCGCCTGGGTGACCATGGCGTCAGCAACCACCGCCTCGATCTTCACCTTCGGTACAAAGGATATATCGTATTCTGCTCCCCGGTACAGCTCCACATGCCCCTTCTGCCTGCCGAACCCCTTGACCTCGGTCACGGTCATGCCCTGTATGCCGATGCCGTTCAGCGCATCCTTCACCTCGTCCAGTTTGAATGGCTTGATGATCGCTTCTATCTTCTTCATGGTATTTCTCCTTTTCTTATCTCTCTGCTCATAACTCAAGGCTCACAGACAAGACCATGAGCCTCGAGCTTTGAGCTTTCCTACAGGTTGTACGCCCGCTCGCCGTGCTGGCTTTCATCAAGCCCCATGACCTCGTCTTCTTCGTCAACGCGCAGTCCGATCGT
>DKBH01000075.1 GCA_002451165.1 Nitrospiraceae bacterium UBA6905 | reverse complement strand
CCAACGAACACGTAACTTCCTAAGTATACCGAGGATGTGATGGACAGCCTCCGCTCTTTCTATGACCTCCTTTTCTCCCGATCCCTCCTTTGCCCCTGTACTCAATATCTGGAAACCCTGTCTATGCCTACCTGGATTTCACATCAAACTATAACTTGACATCTTGGTTCTTAAGCGGTATAAGAAAATTAAGTAGGAATTCCCGACAAAGCCAAACCGTCTGCAAGGGCGGGACGGAAAGCGGCGGGTCTTACCGGTGTAAGATAGCCGAGCTGCCGAAGGAAATTTTGGCAAGCTCGGTTTTTTGTTTATAAAGGAGGTGATGGATGACACAAACTAATGATCGTTTTCTAAATAAGTGCGGTGGATAGTGAGTCATGAGGAATGCATTTCAGAGAGCAAAGTAAGACAAGGCAGCAGACGAAACATTGTGCGGAAATCACGACAACAATAGAGCAATCAGAATCGAAAATGGAGGAGATCATGAGAACATTGCTCTGCATAATAATCGGATTAGTTATGATTTTGACTCTTGGTGCCTTAGCCTCAGCAGCCGATTTAATGACACCTCTTATTTTTACCCAAGGCTATGTCTGTATAGCTGCGAATCTCAGTGGCAAACCAATCGAAATTGAAATTACGTCCTGTGATGATCTTGAACCGCCTCATTCTATGAGCTGCCATTCCGAGTTTCTCACGGTTGCACCAGGCGATCTTGTCCCTGTGAAATTTCCTGCATCACCCAGAGATGGACATTTTGCGATGTGCAAATTTTCCTTTCAGGGACGCTCGGACAATGTCAGGGCTTCAATTATGAATGTTTTCCCTGCTGAACCGATAATGGTGCCGGCTGAGTAACGGTCTTTTCGTTTACTCACTCAACTAAGAAGAGTTCGGACGCTGCACATAAAAAGCAGGTCAGATCTCATAATAACCTTCAGACGAGTGAGAGAAAAACAGGGAAAAAAGAAGACCGGAAATAGACCCTCTTTTAGGGAAGTTCTTGTTACTTGGTAGTAATTGATTTTTTGATGATGAGCAGACTCATAATCCGAAGCTCAGGGGTTCAAATACTGTCCCAGTCACCCGTGCGTCGTCAGCGGTAATCTGTTTAATTCGGGTTTCAGTAATTTAGGAAGGAGGGGTTTTCCCTCCATTTCCTTCTGTTTGTGTCCGTATACTATATGAAAACTATACGGTGAGGAGTGAAGAATTCAGCTACTTTATCAACGGTTTCCTCGGCATGGAATTGATGCCATCCTTCTTCCTGGACTCAACGCCGGTTTCATTAGTCAATAACTGTTGAATAGTAGGTGCCTGAGTGAAAATCGCTATGCAGCCTTAAATATGAGGATTGATTGCTGGAGTGTGATGCCACAGTATACCGCACCTTCGCATCTTCGCCAACCCCTGTTTGAGTCATTACAATTCTGGATTTACTACGAATGCCCTGGGAAAAGCGTCTTCGAGCAGGAACCGATTGAGCCATGCCAGTTCTTCCCCCTGGAGCTCATGAACAAGCTGATCCTGTGTCTGCTCGCGCAAATCTATATCGCTGAAGCGTTTTTCGTCGTAGATCGCAGGACCGAGAATAACTGCATTGAGGTCATGCACAAGCGCCTCTTTCAGTTCCATATCCCTGCCGCCGTCGTATTCCGAAAGCAGAGTCCGCGTCTCTTCGGAAAGCTGCCTTTGCAGATATTCGGCTACGCGATTCTTTCCCCGAAGCTTCGCGACCAGGCGGGGAAGGTCCGCGAGATCGTCCATCGACAATGTGGGAACCTTTGCCTTTGCCTGCGTGACATAAGCAGCCTTAGGAGGTACGTATTCGGGGGAACCTTTTGGAGGATAGTCGAGAATGTTTTCTAACTGACCACGCTCTCCGGAATCGAACTCAGGAAAGGGGAGCCTGCCGTGCTTCCGCCAATTTTCGACCTCGGTCTCTGCGGCGTTCTGGCTCCCGGTGTCTACGCCCTTGTCCCGAGTCAGATAGGTCGTTTGCGAGGGAAAGGCGAAACCGCTTCCGGCTTCGTTCACGATGTCCTCCATACGCAGCAGAATGTCCTCCTGAATCGCGAGAAAGGTATCCTGGTCTTCGCAGTCCAGATACGCGAAGACTTCCACATCCTTGGAATATGCCCCGTAACCGACAAAGCGGACACGGGCCGGTGATGGCGTGACCTTCGGGTGGCCAAGGAGCAGCTTGCGAAGCCTCGCAAGAACGTATCGCATCTGCTCGGAGGTCGTCTCGTAACGAAGCTGCAGGACCGTTTTGAGCAACCGCTGGTCGCGCACCGCAAAGTTGTCGATTTTCATTTCAGAGAACTCGGCGTTGGGCACCGTAATGATGGTTCGCTCCAGGGAGCGGATCCGCGTGGCAAGTAGGCCGATATGCTCGACCGTACCGATCTGATCTCCGTAACGGCAGAAGTCGCCTACCCGGACCGGCTTGTTGGCAAAGAGGATCAGGCTGCCGATGAAATTCGCGAACGTTCTTTGGGCTGCCAGGGCGATAGCCAGGCCGCCGACGCCGAGACCCGCCAGCAGCGGTATCATATCCGCCCCCAGGTTCCGAAGTGAGTAGATGACGATCAGGCAGCCGGAAAGGAATGCAAGAATGCGCGCGGAGATGCTCACCATGCTGGCATCATGGCTGCCCTCTCGGATTTTTGTCATGGAGACGAATATTTCCGAAACAGCCCGTGAAGCTCTGAACACCGCCCAGACCGCGAGGATACCCACAGTCGTTTCCCCTAAGGCCACCACAAAGTGAAGAGCCCTTCCGGTGATGTTGACACCAGTGTCGACGAACGCAAGAATCTGCAACACGATGAGGGCGGCGAGCACCGGAGCCAGCAGCATCACCCAGGCGCGCATGGGCCCCTTAAATCGATCTGAAATATATTTCGTCACCCGGAATACGATAACTCCCGCCGCGGTCGTCGCAAGCAGGCAGAGGAAGAGAGCAATCCACTGCCAAAGCGTTTGCTCGCCATATACAGTTTTTAAAGAGCTTGGCAGGGCGTCGATCAGACGTCCCAGGGCATAAGCTTGCGGAACCAGGTAACCAGGCGAACTGATGTACTGTTCGTAAATGCCTTTCGACTCGCCAGACCATTCGTATTTTCTCCAATCGGCCGAGGCGGCATTCGAGCGGTAGGGGAGATCCCTGACCTTTTCGTAAAATTCTCTGGCCCGCAGAACTGTTCCGGCGCTGAACAGGAATTGACCTCGCCGCTCGCCTTCCATCACCTCCACGATCTCGATCTCCGTATTCGGATATCGCCATCGGTACCCTTCGGACGTCACTGCGCCGCGCTTCCGCGCCGCTTCAACCATCCGGGCGTCGGGAACCGCTTCCAAAAAAGGCAAAAACGTGCGGTCGAGCACCTCCTTCAACTGAAGAGCGGCCTCAAGGGCGGAGTCCTTCCGATAGGCTTCAGGGAGTTTGCGCAGGTCGAGGAGGTTGACGGCGCGAATCAAGTGGGTGCGCGCAATCGCCTCGATCTCCATCACCTCCTGCCCGCTTATCTGGGCCGGCTTGGCCTTCAGTCTGGCGTCCGCGTCTTGCAAGAGTCCATGGGCCTGGTTGATGCTGTCCAAAAAACCGACAAGAGTCGACCTCGGGCTGGAGGCATCCGCTTGCACCAGGCGGTTCCGTAACGTCTCCTCTAAACCCGGGCCCCTGGAGGCGATGAAGGACTCGTAAATACCGGGTGTTGTGGCCGTAGACTTGTACGGCAGGTCTTTCGCGAGCCGGTAAAAA
>DKBH01000106.1 GCA_002451165.1 Nitrospiraceae bacterium UBA6905 | reverse complement strand
GTCTACTTGACAGGGAAGCTTACGCCTGGTCCGCGTGGAGCAGAATCGATAGAAAGAGCGCTACAACTGAAAAGGTTCGATTCCTCACAGAAGTCAACGCCAGAGAATAGACAATTATTAATCTAGCGATAGCGATATCACTATAATATATACCTAATCCGGGAAGTGTCCGTGGGTTTTCTACTGATCGACACCGGTTGGAACCTTTTTCGCATCCTTCGGCGAAACTGGAAACCTTTATCAACTTGCCTTGATATGCTATAAATTTAAGGAGACGATGACTACGAAGAGCAACGCCAATAGTGTACTGATTCTCTTTGCTCATCCGGCACTCCAAAAGTCCCGAGTGAATGTTCGGTTAATACAGTACGTAAGGGATATTGAAGGTGTTACTTTCCATGACCTGTACGAAGCATACCCTGACTTTCACGTTCAGGTACAGTTCGAACAAGAGCAGCTTATGAAGCATGATATCATCGTCCTCCATCACCCAATCTTCTGGTTCAGCATACCCGCGCTCCTGAAGGAATGGATGGATCTAGTCCTTGAACACGGATGGGCATACGGAAGAAGGGGAAGGGCCCTGAAGGGCAAGAAACTACTCAGCGTCATCTCAACCGGGGGGAGAGAATCGCTCTACCAGAAAGAGGGTTACAATAAACATACAATAGGTGAATTTCTGCTCCCCATACGGCAGATGGCCTACGTGTGCAAAATGGACTATCTGCCCCCCTTTGTGGTTCACGGTACGAACACAATCACTGAGGAAGAGATTGTCCGGCAGGGCGAGTGCTATCAAAAAATCATCACGTCCCTAAGGGACGGGACCATCGATCTGGATGCGGCATGCTCCCTTTCGAGGATCAATCTGGACGTGGAACGCATTATCAAAGGAGCAAGAACATAGGATGCACGGAGAGGGATTTTTTTTCCAAGCCTTTGTCTATCTTGCGGCAGCGGTAATTTCTGTACCTGTAGCGAAGCGGCTTGGCCTCGGATCGGTCCTCGGCTACCTTATTGCCGGTTTTATCATAGGGCCCTTCGGCCTCCAGCTGATCGGAGAGGAAGGGCAGGATGTTATGCACTTTGCCGAGTTTGGCGTCGTAATGATGCTCTTTCTCATAGGACTGGAGCTGCAGCCCTCCCGCCTGTGGCGTCTCAGGCGTCCCATCCTCGGCATGGGAGGTCTTCAGGTCTGTTTTACTACGGTGGTTTTGGCGGCGATAGGCATCGCACTCGGGCTCTCCTTCAAGTCCGCCCTAGCAGTAGGCATGATCCTTTCCCTTTCTTCCACTGCCATCGTGCTACAGTCGATGAACGAAAAAGGCCTGCTTAAGACCGATGCCGGCCAGAGTTCTTTTTCGGTGCTCCTATTCCAGGATATTGCGGTGATCCCAATGCTTGCCATCATTCCTTTTCTCTCGGTGCAGGCTGCAGAATCCGTCACAAACGCCCATGCCTCTCACTCTTGGGTAGACGGCCTTCCCGCATGGGGCCAGGCATCTGCCGTCATTGCGGTCATCGCTGCAATCATCGTCGCAGGACTCTTTCTGGTGAGACCATTTTTCCGGACTATTGCAGGAACACGACTCCGGGAGCTTTTTACCGCAGCTGCCCTCTTGCTTGTCATTGGCATCGCCCTTCTCATGTCAAAGGTGGGACTGAGCCCTGCTCTGGGGACTTTCCTCGCAGGTGTTGTCCTCGCAACCAGCGAATACCGCCACGAGCTTGAGAGTGATATTGAGCCATTCAAAGGCCTTCTTCTGGGCCTTTTCTTTATTGCGGTGGGCGCCTCCGTGGATTTCAAAATGCTTGCGGAAAACCCCGTAGGCATAGGTATGATCGTGGGCGGACTGATACTCACCAAGTTTTTCATCCTCCTCTTTCTGGGCAGGGTATTCAAAATGGGACTTGATCAGAACATTCTTTTTGCGGTCGCGCTGGCACAAGGCGGGGAGTTCGCCTTCGTGCTCTTTACCTTTGCCGTACAGAGCCACGTGATCAGCACTACGCTTTCGGGTCCTCTCATCGGAGCCGTGGTTCTTTCCATGGGCCTTACCCCTCTTCTCCTGCTTGTCCACGAGAAAGTGGTCAGGCCCCGGTTTAGCAGTAAAAAGGACGCCGCACAGAGTGCTGACAGTGTGGACGAAGAGAATCCGGTTATCATCGCAGGCTTCGGTAATTTCGGGAGCATCATAGGAAGGCTTCTGCGGGCGAATGGGGTCGGCATCACAGTGCTGGATCTTGATTCCGATAAAGTCGAACTTTTGCGGGTGCTCGGACTCAAGGTATTCTATGGCAATGCGGCGCGCCATGACCTGCTCCATACCGCAGGAGCTGGTAAGGCGAAGCTACTCATCATCGCTGTAAATGATCACGAGAAGGTGCTGGAAATCGTCCAAGTTGCGCAAAAGCATTTTCCGCACTTGTCCATTATTGCCCGTGCTTCCGGCAGAACCGAGGCCTATGAACTGCTCGATGCAGGTGTAGAACATGTATTCCGCGAAACCCTTGATACGGCCCTCAGGGCGGGAATCGAGGCATTACGTGAACTCGGATTTCGTTCTTATCAGGCTCTCCGTGCAACCAAGACATTCAGATTCCATGATGAGCAATCGGTCAACGCGCTCCGATCTTTGCGTCATGACCGGAAGCAATATATCACTCAGGCCCGGCAGCGAATTGAGGACCTGGAGCAGCTCCTGCTCACAGAACTTCAAGATGCTGAAGAGCATGTCGATGCAGGCTGGGATACCACTTCCATGAGAGAGGAATACGGGGGAGACAGCAAAAAAAGCAGTGAGTAAGAGATCCATAGGGTCAAGTCCACATTCTTCATAGGAGTTCGGGCCGGGGGCAGATTCGCTGTTATGCGTTCAGATGTCAGATTGTCACCTCGCCGACGATTCCTTCGATCGGAATTCAAGAGAGCTGACAGAATCTCTCAGGCAACGGTTATCAGGTGCTATCAATTCTGCTTGATGTTACTTCGTCAATCCTATTCGGACGCCGACGAGGCGAACTTTTTTCTTGAGCTCGAACCTGCCGAGGCAGAAGAATGCCGCCTTCCTGATACGCTCCCGGTTATCCGTGGGTTCTTTCAGCGTGGTAGCCCGCGTGTGCGTCTCAAAGTCGCTGAACCGTATCTTTACCGTAACCTGCCTCCCCTGGTACCCCCTGTCCTTGATGTCGTCGACGCTCTCCGCCACCAGCTTGGCCAGACACCGGGCAATCTCCTGCCAGTCGTCCGTGTCTTCCTGGAACGTGGTCTCCCTGCTCGATGATTTCGGCTCCCAGTGCGTTATCAGCGGCGCGTCATCGATTCCCTGGGCTGCGTCGTGGAGATACGTTCCGTATGATGACCCGAAATGATCCACGAGCGTGTCAAGCGGGGTTTTCGCCAGGTCCCCTATGGTCTGGATCGCCACGCTCTTCAGATAGGCCTCGGTCTTGGGTCCTACGCCCCAAAGCCTCCTGACCGGCAGGGGCCATATGCGGTCCTCGAGGTCACCGTCTGAAAGTATGGTGAGCCCATCGGGTTTCTGCAGGTCCGATGCTATTTTTGCCAGAAGCTTGTTTGAGGCGATACCGATGGAGCAGCTGAGACCTGTTTGGCTCCTGATCTTTTCCTTGATCTCCCTTGCAATGTATTCGGAAGGTTCCTGAGTTTCGGATATATCGAGGAAGGCTTCATCGATGCCCACATCTTCCATGATCGGACTGGTTTCTTTGAGTATTGCCTTTATCAGCGACGAGACCCTTGCGTACTCATCGTAATCGACAGGGAGAAAGACGGCATGCGGGCAGAGCTTATAGGCTGTTCGCAACGGCATGGCGGAGTGGATGCCGTATTTGCGGGCCTCATAGGACGCCGTGGAGACGACGCCCCTTTTCGTGGGATCCCCCGATCCTCCTATGACCACCGGCTTTCCGCGGAGATCGGGATGACGCTTTTCTTCAACCGCCGCAAAGAATGCATCCATATCCATATGGAGGATCCTCCTCATAGAGCGTTACTTCCCTCCATGCCAAAATAACTTGTCTCCAGATTTTGTTTCATGCTCAGGCATTGTACCAGGAAAACTACTGCGGTGGCTGATACTACTCAACATCGCCGTGAATGGCCCATAGTTTCAGATTTTACGCGCCGGCCAGCAGACTGCGGCGCACACGCTGCCCTGACGTTTCTTGTATCTTTCTACCTGCCACGATATCACCTTCCTATGACCGGGTTTTCGCTGAGGCACTTCATAGGAACAACCAAGGGCTTGACCCGTATAGGTGATCTTCCCGGCCGTTATCGTCTTCCCCTTTTTCCCCTTCTCTCTGAAAGTCCATGCTGCTTTCAGCTTTTCCCGCATGGTCATGAATTATCGCATGTCATGCATACGCGCCTCGACTTCGTTATCGTATTTTTCTATCTGCTGTTCACGCCACGCAGGTTTATGAGCACGCTCGTTATTACTAGAACCTATCTCAAAATCACAACTTATCATTGTCTGGTCTTTTATCGTCATTCCCGTGCAGACGGGAATCCAGTGTTTTCAAGGATTTCTGGATGCCCGCCTCCGCGGGCATGGCAGCCTTTTTTACAATAATTCAATTTTGAGATAGGTTCTAGTACGCTCTCCCCGCAATTTTACAAACGCCCGCACGTTGGCATTTTGGAACGATAGCTGGAGAAGTGCAGCGAGAACCTCAAAGAAAGACTGACCGCCGTGTGGCTCAACAGGGGAAGCCGATTATGGTTCAATTTGCCAGAGCGATTAACAATTCATTTAGCCATTTTGTCCAGGCAACTTTGTAGGGCAGCCAGCATGTCGTTCGATAACTTCTGAATGACGTCCATCCTCTGCATCGACTTTAGCAGCAGGTCGTGCAGATCGTCCTCGGTTACCGACGTATCCATGAGCTCTAACGTTCCCTTTACGGCTATGATATTTTCGTTCAGCTGCTCTGATATTTCATCGAGTTTATTATTCCGCTCCGTCATATCTTCCTCCTTTTCTTTACGGGCTCTTGGTCATCGCGGTAAACAACTGCCCTTCTTTATCATAAATCATAAATAACCCGGCCGTCATGCTCACGTAATTATCGCCCTGCCACAGATTGCGCTGTTCAGTTGAACACTAAAGCACAGCTGCGCGCGTAAAGGTCGTGATTGTCGGCGCCGGATACAACGATCAGGGAGTTCTTTCTGCGCTGCGGCGATCCGGTATGCAGCTGGCAATGCTGAAGCAGCAGCGATCTATATGAGAGCCAGGCCCGCACGGTAATGATTGTTCTGCTTTTGGGACCACTTTACGAGGCCGATATGAAGATGGCCTTTGAGGTGCTTATCGTTCCATTCAAGGACATGTCCGGACTGTAGCGGAAATTCTGTAATAAGGCCTATGCCACCCTCCGACGCATCGATCATTCTGCCCGATGACCTGATCCTCTTGAGATCAGAAATCTCCATAGGCAGAACCGTGAAATCCAAGAGATCGTCGCAGGTTGTTCGTTCGAACCTGCGCTGTAGCGGACACTGCCCCATGGAGATTCCTCTGCCGCCTCCTGAATAAAAAAGCCCGGATTCTCAAAAGAATCGGGCATGCCTGCATACTGCTCTCTTACTTCGGCAGCCCCGCTGTCCAGCCTCATGCAATGGATCGGTTGCTTTGCGCCCTATCCTCTCAGATAGGTTGCCTTTATCGATGATATTTACTAACTTACTCCAATATAGCAGAAAAATCAATAAAGCAGTTCCTCGTAAAAAAAGCCTCCCGCGGATTCATACGTCTTCGTATCCCCTCAAAAAAAAGGGAGCAGCGATTCTTCCGCTGCTCCCTGCTCGACACCGCAGATATGCGTAACCGGTTATCGCGGCCCGCGCCTGTCCTTTTCGTCCGGCCCGTTCTGCGACCCTTCTCCCTGAGGGGACTCCTGTTCCTCCTGGCGTTTCTTTTGCTGCTTCTCCTTCTGCTGCTTTCGCTGCTCAGCTTCCCCCTGACGCTCGCGCTGCTGCTCCTGCTTCGTCCGCCTGTCCTGTTCCCGCCGCTCGTCAGGCATCACGCGCTTCTGAGGCTGCTTCCCTGCCTCGGGTGGCCGCTCCTCCCTGCTCTTCTGCTGGCGCTCCATGTTCCGCTGCTCACGCGGCTGCTGCCTGTCCGGCCTCATATCCTGCCGCTGTTCGTCGGGCCTTCCCTTCCGGTCTTGCTGCCGCTGCTGTTCGGCCGGCGCTTCTCTTCTTTCTTCCTTCTTCAGCTGCCTGCGGTTCTCTTCCCTGAACCGTTTTCTTTCCTGCGGCACATCAAGGGTTTTCACCTTCATCCGCTTTTCCGGCTCCTGAGGCGAAAAGACCGACCGGTTCTTCTCCTTCACCATCGGTCGTTCTTTCTTCAGCTCCTGTACCCTGACTTGGCGTATCCGCTGCGGCGGCTCTTTCTCGCGCGGGATCTCCCTGACGACCGGCATTCGGGTTTCGCGCAGAGGCGTTATGTTCGGCCTGCCGATATGCACCTTCTCCTTCAGGAACGGATTCCTGTCAACCTTGTAATCGACACGTTTTCCCCGAACAAACGTGTCATGATGGACAACCGTAACACCATTGTTTACATAGACATTCTTGTAGACTTTTTTCACGACAACCTTGTTGACATTCACCTTCGTGATATTCACGCTGTGAGGTCCGTAGTAGCCGTGGCCGTAATATACCTCACCCGGCGCGAGCGGAACCCAGGCAACGTAGGTCGGGGTCGAGACCCAGCCCACATAGCCGGGACCCCAGTATACGGCCCCCCTGGCAGGAGGGACCCAGAACCATCCGATGGAAGCGATATAGGACCACCTGCCATAATGGTACGGGGCCCATCCCCAGGGCTCATAGCCTACCCATACATAGTCACCGCCGACCCAGCACCATCTGCCACTGCTGTAAGGAGACCAGCCGGCAGAGACGCTGACCGTAGGCGTCCAAACATAACCGTATCCCGGAGCTTGCACCCACCTGCCGTTGTCGTCAAAATCGCTTGCATACGTACTGAGTTCCCCGGGGAGATAACGCGATGACACGTAGCTTCTATCTTCGAATCTTCTGTCCCGCTCCATGTTCCAGCGCTCCCAGTCATCCTGGCGGCCCAGCGGGGCCATATCAGCATAGTCATCGCCCAACGAGAGCATCGATCCTTCCTGCACCGTGGTCCTGCCGCTTCTGCTTTCTGCGCTGACGGATCCACGGTACACTGAAACGTCTGTAAGCCCGCTGTTCGCAACATCCATGCCAAAGGCTGCGCGATCATATGCCCTTACAGACGAGACGGGGCTGTCGATCTGGATGAGCCTCTCGGCACCGGCCATGAAATTTACATAGGCCGTGCCTATGGATAAATAAAACTGTGCCGAGTCCCTGCCGAGGTCGAGGATCTCGACCGACGAGACCTCGTCTATCCGGACCTGAGAACCTCCGGACAGCTGCACCTCCGCCTTGCCCAGTTCGGGGACCCAGATGCGGTCTCCTTCCATCAGCGGCATATTGATCGATGCAGGGAGCCAGTCCGATGAATCCGCCGGCTTGATCTGTACATCGCCATCCATACGACTGAGGCGTGCATTGCCGAGTCCCTCAGCGCCCGCAAGAACAGGCAGCAGGAACAGAATAAGTGCCGCACCTATGCTCGATAAGAATTTCATAATCGCTTCCTCCTTTGTTTCCGGCTATCTCTAAAACCCATCTGTTGCACCTTGGTTTCCGCTGTTGCCGGTGACATCATAATCTTCTTTGAACACATTACACCAGCAGTTTATGAACCCTTTATGAATTTCACAATTCTTCATGATTACGATATCATGCATGATCAACATGATGGAGGTTGGTAAGGAAGACAAGGCAGTCTAACCATCGGGCTGCAGAACGTCGGGTAATCGCGACGGAAAGAGAAGGGGGCATCCGCCCCTTTTCTTATTTTGCGGCAGGCCGCATCCGGTACTGTTGACGATAGCTTACAGCTGATATCCCGTCTCTTCGTGCTGACTCAGGTCGAGACCCATCAGCTCTTCCTCGTCGGTTACCTTCAAGCCTATCGTCCAGTCGATAGCCTTCAAGAGTATGAGGCTCACGACAAAGGAAAATACTGCCACGACCGCTATGGATACAAGCTGGACGAGAAGCTGCCGGGGATTTCCAAAAAAAAGTCCGTCAGCACCCGCTGCATTCATCGCCCTCTGAGCGAACAGCCCCGCACCGACCGTGCCGAGCATACCGCCGACGCCGTGCACGCCAAAGGCGTCCAGAGAGTCATCAAATCTCAGCTTCGGTTTTAGGCTGAGCGAAAGGTAACAGAACGCACCTGCAGCAGCTCCAATGGCGATCGCCGCCAGGGGGCTGACAAAACCCGATGCCGGAGTTATCGTGGCGAGGCCGGCAATCGATCCGGTTGCTGCCCCGAACATGGTCGGTTTGCCCCTGTGGAGCCATTCTATGATGACCCATACGAGCGTTGCCGTTACCGCCGCCGTATGAGTAATGACAAAGGCCATGGTGCTCAGCCCGCCCGACGAGAGCGCACTCCCGGCATTGAATCCGAACCAGCCGAACCATAGGAGACCTGCCCCGAGAACGGTCATCGGAAGGTTATGGGGAGGCATCGCTTCGCGCAGGTATCCCTTTCTCTTTCCGATAACCAGAGCCGCAGCCAGGGCTGATATGCCGGAAGTGATATGCACGACGATGCCGCCGGCAAAATCGAGGGCACCCATATTCCTGAGCCATCCACCCGACCCCCAGACCCAGTGAGCTACCGGATCGTACACGATCGTGGACCAGAGGAGCGTAAAGATCAGGAAGGCCGAGAATTTCATCCTCTCGGCAAAGGCCCCTGCTATCAGCGCCGGCGTTATGACCGCGAACATGGCCTGATAGATCATGAAGGCCATATGGGGGATGGTTGCAGCATAGTCGGGATTCGGATCAATGCCCACACCCCGCAGACCCACCCATTCCAGGCTGCCGATAATGCCATGCAGATCAGGCCCGAAGGAAAGACTGTAGCCGAAAAGTATCCATTGAAGACTCACCAGCGCTATGGCAACGAAGCTGTGCATGAGTGTCCCGAGGACATTCTTTTTTCTCACCATGCCGCCGTAAAACATGGCGAGCCCCGGCGTCATGAGCATGACAAGGGCAGCGGAAAGAAGCATGAAGGCAGTATCTCCCGTATCGATCTCACCCCCGGCTTTCGCATATGCGGTAAACGGCAGGAGAAACTGCATAAGTATGCTCAGGATAACTCTTCTTTTTTTCATGTAGATTAACCTCCCCGCGATCAGCCTCTGGGCTGATTGTTCATTATCGCGAAAAAGATGCCAGGAGAAAACTGCGCGATCCTAAAGGAAAAAACAAAAAAGAATGCCCGTACATGCTACATTTTTGTAGCAGACTCCGGGCATTATGATAATTTTTCTCTTTATTGCCGCAAAGTTATGCAGGAATAACATAATTGTACGAGCTACATGATTGTCCTGCCGCTGCCGGGCGGGCCGTCAGATTGCCGTCTCGCCGCTCTCGCCGGTCCTTATCCGGATGATCTGCTCCAGTGAGGAAACAAAGATCTTGCCGTCGCCGATCTTTCCGGTCTTGGCCTTCTGCTCGATTGTCTGCACCGCCTTCTCCACCATTGCATCCGGCACCACCGCCTCGATCTTCACCTTCGGGATGAAGGATATGTTGTATTCCGCACCCCGGTACAGCTCCACATGTCCCTTCTGCCTGCCGAACCC
>DKBH01000035.1 GCA_002451165.1 Nitrospiraceae bacterium UBA6905 | reverse complement strand
GCAATATCCGCGCCCAGTTCCGGCCACCCCAATGCGACTGAGCGCATCAGCAGGCAGCCGAGTCTCGGATGAAGCGGCAAGGCAGCTACGGCCCTGCCATGTTCTGTAACGGCGCCTGACCGGTCAAGAAGGTCCATATCCATGAGCAGGCGCACCGCAGACTTCCACGCTGCGCCTGAAGGTACATCAAGCCATGAGAGTCCTGAAGGGTCTTTCACTCCCCATATCGCCAGTTCAAGCACAAGAGAGGAAAGGTCGGATATCAGGATCTCCGGAGGAGCAAAAGGCAGCATGGACTGAAAGACATTTCTGCTATAAAGCCGGTAGCAGATCCCGGGGGCAAGTCGGCCTGCCCGCCCCTTTCTCTGATCTGCCGATGCCTTCGAGACGCTGNNCTTCCGCTGCTCTGCCGATGCCTTCGAGACGCTGACCGTTATGAGGCGGTTCATGCCCGATGAAGGATCATACTGCAGTCTCCGGGTCAGGCCGCTGTCAACGACAACACGTACGCCTTCTATGGTGAGACTTGTCTCGGCGATATTCGTGGCGAGCACGATCTTGCGATTCTGCGACGGCAGGATAGCCCGCTCCTGATCCTCAAAGGGAAGATCGCCGTAAAGCGGCTGCAGGGCAATTTTCTTCTTTTCTGTATTAAGTACTTCCCTGAGAGCATCATGGCAACGCCATATCTCCCTTACGCCCGGCAGAAAGATAAGGATATCTCCCTGCGTTTCCCTGAGCGCCCTGCTGACCGCGTTGACAACGTTTTCATGAAGCGGCTCTACCGCTTTTTTTTCTTCATACCGTTCTTCGACCGGAAATGTCCTGCCTTCAGATGCAATGACCGGCGCACTGCCGAGAAGCGCAGAAATTGGTCCGCAGTCCAGCGTCGCGGACATAACCATAATTTTCAGTTCTTCTCTCAAGTGTCTCTGGATGTCGAGGCATAATGCCAGGGCAAGGTCGCCGTCAATGCTGCGTTCGTGAAACTCGTCGAAGATGACCATTGCAACGTCATGAAGGCCGGGGTCTGATTGTAACCTCCTGGTCAAAATACCCTCGGTCACGACCTCAATGCGGGTCTTTGAAGAGATCCGGCTGTCGAACCGTATGGAGTAGCCGACGGTCTCACCCACGTTTTCCTGAAGGCTCATTGCCATCCACCGCGCGGCAGAAGTAGCGGCAAGCCGCCGCGGTTCCAGCAGAAGAATGCGGCCCCGGGGAACCACATCAAGCAGCGCAATCGGTGCCCGGGTTGTCTTGCCTGCACCGGGCGGTGCGGAAAGAACTACTCCCGGATGAGCAGTCACCGCATCTTTCAGCTCCCCCAATATCCCGTCAATAGGATAGACGGCCATCAGCTCATTCCCGGGTGGGCAGACAAAACTCACCTCGGCTGCCGGTCATTCCGCATCCTCAAATTTCTTGCGAAGCTCCGAGAGCCCTGCCCGGTATGCTTCTGCATCTCCGTAATCGACAAAATGATGATACCGCCCGTGAGGACGCGCTTTGCCCGATGCATGTTTGATCGGGCACCAGTACTGCTCGGTACGGGCCCCGATCTCGGTGATATAAGATGCAAGTCCGTTGAAATAACTGCAGTAGTCACAGTTAAACCGCTCAATGACATTGAGATATTTAAGGTAATGCCGGTCCAGTATGATATGATCCTTCCGCTTTACTTTTGGGATCCCATAGATCGGGAAGCAGAGAGTTTGATATAGGGTCATACATCCGTCCATGAGAAATGCCGGGATAATTATGAGATAGATCACGGGAGCAGAAAGAATATTCAGCGGTTTAGCCGCAAGGATATACTTCACCAGTCCACGGGCAAAGGTCGCCTGCATGCGAAGGACCTCTTTCTCAAAGATGACCTTTCTTTTCCGTATCTTGTACTGAAACTCCTCTTCCTTGCGCCTGATCTCCTCTTGAACACTCTTCTCGAGCGCCTTGATCTCTTTCAGGATTTCATTGAGTTGATTGCTCATGCCATCTCCGTTCCTGTTACGGTTTTTTTCATATTCCTCATCGCATCAAGACAAATACAACATCTCCTGAACTGTACCATACTCCGTGATGAAAGCGACGCTGTAAGCCGCCAGCCGGCCAGATGTTCCGGACAGATGAGATTGCAGTTATCCTGCGACCTCCGGTCGGGTCCGTTCTTCAAGTTCGACCAGATAGGCGAGAGCATATTCCCGAGTTGTCCCGCAGAGGTCTTCTGAAGACGTAAAGGAATGGCAGAATACCGGGCGTCCGGGATGGTCATAGAGTTCGCAGAGGTTGCGTTCATCCAGGTGAACGCACCGGACACCCGCAGGTTTCCCATAGGGCATGCCGGGGATAGGCGATGAAATGGAAGGAGCGATACAGCAGGCTCCGCATCCCCTTCGGCAGGATATGTTCAATAGCCGAACCGCCTCAGGTCTTCTTCCGCGATCCCGAAGTAGTGGCCAACCTCATGAAAAAGGGTCGCCCGGATCTCTTCAATGAGATCGTTCTCAGAGACGCATATTCTTTCGATATTCTTCTGAAAAAGCACGATCTTGTCCGGAAGGGGGTGAGGGATGTCAAAAAACCCTCCCTTTTCCGGATATTCAACACCTCTGAAATATCCCAGCAGGCATTCCCGCGATGCTCCGGTGCTCCTGACATCCTCAGTCGTGGGATAATCCTCGACATGGATAGTGATATTCGTCAGATAGTCAGAGAACTCGGCAGGAAGTTCTCTCAGCACCTGCTCGGCAAGAAATATGAAATATTCTCTTCCGGTCCGGTAGGACATACAGCTATTTTACCTCAGGAGCTATAAGAATATACTTCTCAGGAATCGGCTCTCATTCGTACGTCGTTGCGGTACAATACAAACTATGGGACTGAAATATCTCTGTTATTTCCTGATCGGCGGAACAATTGTAAGCGCAGTCACCTATTACGCAAGCCATAGTCGCACTATCTTCGCGGCATTTATAGCGAATCTGCCGGTCATGACAGTCATCACGTTTCTCATGATCTATCGCGAAGCCGGGGAAGCAGCGGTCGTACCCTACGCCAAAGGTCTGCTTATTATGCTCGTGCCATGGCTTCTCTATATCTTCACGGTCCTCTTCATGACACCCCGCATCGGCATTGTCCCGTCTCTCCTGTCCGGATTAACCTTCTATTTGGCAATTGCCTATCTCATCCTGAAGCGGTTCTGACGCACCGTTGCAGATCGGTTTTTAGCGACACCTTTCTTCTCAGTATTCCATTTTTATCATTTCAGAACCCGCGCCATCCGCGTTGCGGCAAACACCGCAACTCCATAGCAGAGCGCGGCCGCAGCTATGACAGTCGTAAAACCCTGTGCCATGGCGAGCATCACAGAGAGCGGCGCTGCCATCACCGAGGTGAACCCGTTGACACCCCAGGCCCACGGTATGAGAACCTGCGGACCTTTTTCAAGAATCATCAATCCGGACGGGAACATCCAACCCATAAAGAATGCGAGCGGCGATAGGGAAAACGAAGCAGCGCCAAAGCGGACCATGATGCCATAATCTGAAAAAGCTTCAAGAAACCAATCGAGCAGGACAGCCCAAAAGATCGCGAGGACGATGACGCACGCTGCGGCAATGGATATTCTCTTGAGCGGCGAGAGGCGCAACTTCTTCTGCCAGAGGCTGCCGATGCCGGAAAAGACAAGTATCGCTGTGATCGCAGCCGAGGCTGCTGAGACCGGGTCCCCCAAGTGTCGGGTCATCTTCTGGATCGAGACCATTTCAAGAAACATAAATCCGAAGCCGAGGCAGAGGAAATAGAGAGCTGCAGGAAATCTTGCCGGCACTGCGCCTTTGCCCCTACGCAGCCATAGAAGGGGAGCGAGGATAAAGAGAAGGGCGAACAGGGCAGCTGACATGAACGTGATCACCAGAACCACGTAGCCGAACTCGAGCCGTTGGAGCCATTGGCTGCGGTAGGTCTCGATAAAGCTCCCGAGAGACCGCCAGCTGAAGAAATCGAAGAAATAGGGACTGTTGTCCGTGGGAGGCGAGATACGGTACATCCATTTCCCGAAGAACTTCTCCCGGTCTGTCGAGAGGATCTGCATAATGCCGTAGTGCAGAAAGGAATAGTTTGCATGTTCCGGACCTTCCATCCTGTTGATCTGGTCGATCTCCTCGCTCCGAATTCCCGGAAAATATTCTGCATCCATGGAAAGACTTTCTGAAAGGCTGCGGAAGTCATCGATGACGGCTCGGTCAATAGGCTGCTTTGCGAGCATGGTATTGACCGCCAGGTAGTTGCGGGCAGCAAGCAGGTGCTGTTTCGGGTCTGCGCTATCTGCTTCTTCTAGCGCCGTGGCAAAAAGGCCGAATATCTTGAGGCTGTCTCTTGGCGGTGACTGGATACCGCGTGTGAGGGTTATGATACCACGGTCAGTAAGTATGCCGATGCATGTTGCGATTGTCTCCTGCGTGAGGAGATAATCCTCGTGTAGCGACTGGAGCCCTCCTGCCGCAGCGAAGCCCTCGGCAGTCACGATATGAATAAGGTCGAACCTCTCCCGCGTTCGTCCCACATAGATATGGGGTTCCTGTGTCACGACCGCCGTGTCGGGCGTGGCGTAAACACCCCCGCTGAGCTCGGAAAGTTCATTCTTGAGAAGATCATTCAGCTGCCTGTTTCCCTGCACGACCGTAATCCCTGATGCCCCGAACCGCTTCGCGAGCCAGACATTTACCCCGCCTACTTCTCCCAGAAGAAGAACTTTTGGTTTATTGATCAGACGATAGGCAAGCGATTGGGGGGTAAAATCAAGGATAGCGGTCTCGCTTACGTCCTTCACCCGGAATACTGTTCCGGCAAGTTCCCCGTCTACAAGAATGGCAAGCTGTTGCGGCGGAATAACATCAGCCTGGAGGCCGGCGAAGAGCGTCCGATGGATCTGGTCAGACGCGTATACATCGATCCTTCCCCGCGGGCCGTATCTGGTGACCAGCCTCTCTGTCCCTGCCTGTCGTGAAAGACGGTCAAGATAGGCAATCGTTTTATACGGATCGATTGATACATCAATGCCGTGCGCCAAGAAAAAGATTACAACACCTGCTCCCGCTGTCAGAAGACATACTGAAAAAAAAAGGAGCCTCCCCCGGCGATATCCTGTGAAGGAAATAAGCCAGAAGAGGAGCGCTAATAATACAGCAGCGGCAACAGCCGACGGGAAGGCAAAAGGCTGAATGAAGGAGAGCAGCAGTATTGCGGCAACACCGCCGGCTCCGCTGCCAAAGAGGTTTGCGCCGTACACGAGCGGGACGTTTTCCCTGAAGTATATCAGGCTGAGGCCGATGATCGTTCCTGAAAAAAAGAAGGGGACGAAGAGAAGGAAGACATACAGGACAAGCATACTGACCTGTCTGCCGCTGTACAGAAGATACTGAATATCAAGGGGTATCTTCTCTGCAACCAGATAGGAACAGGGTGCGGAAAGAAGAAAAAGAAAAATGAAGAGGCTTGACCAGGAGGGAAAGTGCTTCCTGATCCTTTTCCCGGCAAAGGTGAGAAAAGTTCCGCTGGCACCGAATCCCAAAAGGGCAATGCTGATGACGAGATAGGAGAAATGATGGTATTTCGTGATCGCGAGGGACCGCATAAGCCCCACCTGGAAGACCAGGACAGCAGCTGAGATGAGGATTATGGCGATACTGTTTCGGGTGTTCAGGCGAAAGGGAGTCTCCTCCCCGTGCAGCACGAATGAGGTCATTCCCGGCTGTCTGTGCCGGTAAGGGGTACAAAGCTCACGGGAAGGACCTGCTGCGTCTTTAGCTTTCCCGACGCATCCTTGGTTACCACCATGAGTATCTGGACCTGGTAAGCTCCGCCGACCGGTATGACCATCCTCCCACCCGGCTTGAGCTGCTTGATGAGGGGAGGTGGAACGTGTCCGGCAGCAGCGGTTACGATAATCGCATCAAAGGGAGCGTGCTCTTCCCATCCAAAATAGCCGTCGGCGATCCGGACCTCAATATTCTCGTACTTGAGCCGGGCGAGCCGCTCGCGGGCTGATTCGCCGAGCTCTTTGATGATTTCTATGGTATAGACCTTTTTCACGAGATTTGCCAAGACAGCAGCCTGATAACCGCTGCCCGTTCCTATCTCCAGCACCACATCGTCCTTTTCTGTTTGAAGGAGGTCTGTCATCAGGGCGACAATGAAGGGCTGTGAGATCGTCTGACCGTAGCCTATCGGAAGGGGCTTATTTACATAGGCACTGCGCTGCAGATAAGCGGGAACGAACTGATGCCGCGGCACCTTTTCCATCACGCCTATGACCTTTTTATCTATATAGTCTCTGCCCAAAGTTGATGAGGCATATCGAGCATCCTCTTTGATCTCCTGAATCATCTGTTGGGATCGGCTCCTGTAATTATCCGTAGCCAAGGCATAGGAGACAGCTACTGTTCCTGCGACGAAGAGGAAGATGAAAAAAGTTCTTGCCATGGAGACCCTAAAATCATTATATCGTATTCTGCCCTGATGCGTTCTCCACATTTCCTGAAAAGGAAAGTGTTCTGCTGCCGCTGCCGGTCCGCAAGCGCTTCTCCCGCCCGCATCGTCACCTCTGTCCTGTTCGCCGAACATATGCACGATGAGCAGTAAGTTATGCCATGCAGCAGGAGAAGCTGTGGTTTCGCCCGGGAATGTATAACAGGTGACTACATCGTCAATGCCGGCGAAAAACCTTTTCGATATATGATTCGAATGCATGAGAAATGATGCTGCTCCAATCGGTAGGTCAAAAAAAGCGGACACCCTATCCAAGTTTATTCATGCGTTTCTGATAGCAGGCAGGCCACGGCATTCTCTTTCAACGTCGCTCCATGCTCAGGCTCGCACCGGAGTACCTGCCTTGTTCAGAACCTGCCTTGTTCAGACATCCCGACTTTCACCAGGACAGCTGAAACCGTTCAAATGCCGCAACCTTCTTCCCCTGTAGCAAGGTCAGCACCTTTATGCATGAAATCGACGGGATCTGATATCGCAACGACAAAAAAAGCCCCGCACATGATGTGCAGGGCTTTTATTATTAATCCGGCAGCTACCTACTTTCCCAGGACCTCACGATCCAAGTATCATCGGCCATGGAGGGCTTAACTTCCGTGTTCGAAATGG
>DKBH01000031.1 GCA_002451165.1 Nitrospiraceae bacterium UBA6905 | reverse complement strand
TGCGGGAGGCCCGGCCCCCGGCAATGAATAGGAAGCTTATTAAGAAGTAGAAAGAGGGGTGTTCTGAAAGGATCATCCCTCTTTTTTGTGGAAGAAAGACAGACGTTGTTTTCCCGCAAGTCTCTTCTCTAAGGTTAGATGCCTTAGATTCTCTTAAGAAGAGAGAGACACTTCAGGTGTATTTACCGCCATGGATCATGGTCCTTATTGCCGTCATGATATCGATCACGGTCTCCATCATGATCTCTCCCATTGTCATGGTGAGTGTAGCCGTCGCGATCTCCCCCATGGCTATTATGACGGTGATGGAACCACCAGCAGCCGTTCAGGCTGAGCATCATGATCATGACAATGGCGGTAATGAGATGCTTCTTCATGGGAATCCTCCTTATTTTTCTTCGGCTGTTACTATATTCGCAAAGTATTGTGAAGAAGTGGCGAATGGATTACGAGTAATTATGAAGAGGGAATTAAGGAAGAAACCCCCGAGAAGAAGGAAGGCGGGTCTTGGTTGCATGGTGACGGGAGGAATTACTTGAGCATGTCAATGAGATGGTTATCTCACTACATCAAAGCACTATTGAATGGAGATGAAGCGGCTCACTCCCGCATTTCTGCCGCGTGCCATGTCAGGAGACGCAGGCTACGCAAGATGTTTTTTTTTCTTCAGCCTTCCTTCAAGACTATCTATAAATTGGCGTGCAGTCCTGCCGGAAAAGCTGCCGTGGGAGATGGACCACTCCATGGCCAGCCTTCTCAGTTCTTCCCCGGTGATTCTGAGCCTTCTAATCTTTGCATAGTTGCCCGTGATCCTGAGGTAAATGTCAGCGTCAAAGTGCTGGAAGCCAAGTCTCAAGCCGAACCTGTCGCTCAGGGATATTTTTTCTTCAAGTGCCTCTTCCGGGTGGAGTTCGTCCTGCGGGTCCGGCAGATTCTCCACAATCTTCTCAGGCATGAGGTGACGTCTGTTGGATGTTGCATGGATAAGTATGTTACCCGGTCGCGTCTCCAAACCGCCTTCGAGCACGGTCTTGATCTGGCGGTAGGACCTGTCGTCTTCTTCGAACGAGAGATCATCGCAAAAAACGATAAACTTGTCCTTCCTGCCACGTACGACCTCGGCGACTTCAAGAATATGAACTAGAGCGTCCCGCGGCATCTCGATCATGCGGAGTCCCTGCACAGCGTATGCATTGAGTAATGCTTTAATCGCAGACGACTTGCCTGTTCCCCGAGGGCCGTAAAGCAGGGCATTATTGCAAGGAAGTCCTTCAAGGAACTGCTCGGTGTTGGCCCGGAGTTCCGAAATGATGTCATCAATGCCGATGATCTCGTCAAAGATGACGGGATCAGGGGCAGGGATGCCCTTGATCACCAGTGTGTCGTTCCGTGAACTGCACTTAAATGCAGTATATTTATCCAACAGCGAGGCATCAAAGGACGGTGCAAGTGCATCAGCTATTCTTACCAGGCTTCTGTTCAGGGCGGTGAGCTCCTTCAAGATAGCTTCCATGGATAAGTTTAATACAGGAATCCTTTTTAGGGCAATGGCACAGGATGGCCCATCGGAGCCCCCTGGGCACACATGAGTATGTTACGGCACCCTTGTTCGTGATATAGTTAAAACCGACGGCTTAATGATTTTAGACGCCTGCTGCATAGGACGTGACATGCAGACCATGGCCGATAATGTCCGACAGGAGAAACGCCATAATGAGAAACGTCGTTTTTGTTGGAGGAGGCCACGCCCATCTGACGGCCCTCCTTCATTTGCAGGACCTGCGGGATAACAACGCTCAGGTGACCCTGATAAGCCCATCGGCATATCATTATTATTCGGGGATGGGTCCCGGAATGCTTTCGGGCTGGTATCAACCCCGGGAAGTTCGTTTTCATGTCAAAAAGATGGTTGAGGACCGGGGAGCATCTTTTATTGAAGATGCCGTGACACGGGTCGATCCTGAAAACAGGACCCTCCTGCTTGGATCGGGCAGAACTGTCCCGTACGATATCGTCTCCTTCAATACAGGAAGCGAGATACCATTTCCGGGACCAGAACTGGTGCAGGACAACATTTTTAGGGTAAAGCCGATCGTCAATCTCCTGAGCGCCCGCGATTATCTTCTGCGTCGCATTGCGGACAGACGGCTGCATATCGTTGTCATCGGTGGCGGGCCTGCAGGAGTTGAACTGGCGGGCAATGTGTGGAAGATCGCCGATGATGCTGGCAGGAGGCTTCAGATAACGCTGCTGGCGGGCACGAGACTCCTCAAGCATTTTCCGGATAAGGTTCGCACGCCCTGCTACCGATCTTTAGCGGAGAGAGCTGTTGCCATTGTCGAGGGCCGTCACGTGCTCCGTGCTGCTGACAGTACATTCGTGCTTGACGACGGTTCCGTTATACCCTTTGACATGGCGTTGCTAGCGACCGGTGTGACCCCGCCCGCGATGTTCAGAAGATCAGGCCTTCTTGTCGGGGAGGACGGGGGGCTCCTGGTGAACTCCTTTCTCCAGAGCGTTCGCTACCCGGAAATATTCGGCGGCGGTGACTGTATCAGCCTCGAACATGACCGTCTTCCCCGGGTCGGTGTTCAGGCGGTGAGAGAGAACCCGGTTCTTTACCATAACCTGCTTGCATCGCTGAGGGGCGGAGTAATGCAGCCATTTTCACCTCAGCGGACATATCTGCTCATCTTCAACATGGGAAATGGCCGAGGTATTTTCTGGAGAGGCAACATCGTGTGGGAAGGCAGGCTGGCATTCAGACTGAAGGATTACATAGACCGGAAATTCATGAGAAAGTTCCAGGTTTCCGGCGAACTCACTGAATGACCTTCTCTGCCGGAGCGTGATCTTCCCTGCCAGGAAGAGCCCATGCTTCGGCACGATGTTGAAGATAGGTACTCCGGTAGCTGCTGTTATCCTAATCTAAGCCGAGGGAATGATAAACCTCCCCTTTTTCTGCTGCAAAAGTCCGTCCTTCAACAAGCCATCAAGGACCTGATCAAGATCCCCGTGTAGCGTCGAAAAGGTCTTTCTCAGGGCAGGTTTTGTCATACCCTGGCTTGCCAGGATGGTCTTCATGATGAGGCCCCGGACCTGGCGGGTCGAGCCATGAAATGCGGACTGCTTCTGATAATGGGCACTCTGCCGGTTTGGGTTACTTGCCTCTTTTCCGAGCTTTACTCCGTAATCCATAAGCGCGTAGTACCAGTCCCGGGGTTGCTTCTTGACCAGGGTTTGCTCAAGGATCGGCATGATCTCTGTATCTCTGACCTGTTGGCGTTCTCGGAAGAAAAAATAGATATACACCCTGCGGATATTTGTCTCGATAAAGAGGCACGGCCTGTTATGCGCAAAGGTGGAGATGGCAGAAGCAGAATAGGGTCCGATGCCTGGCAGTCTGACCAGTTCCTGAGATTCTGAAGGAAGCCTTCCGCCATATTCCTGGAAGACTATCTCGGCCAGCCTCTTGAGAGCAAGTGCCCGCTTGTTGTAGCCCATTCCCTGCCACACCCTGAGGACGACTGAGAGCGGAGCCCGGGCCAGTGTACGAAGATCAGGAAATGTCCTGATGAACTCCCCGTATTTCTTGAGAACCCGCTCGACCTGCGTCTGTTGAAGCATAATCTCCGATACCAGTATCCGGTAGGGGTCCCTGGTCCTCCGCCAGGGCATATCCCGATAGGTCTTCCGGTAATGTGCATTGATGATCTTCTGAAAAAGGCGTATTGTTAACGGTGAAATGCCTGTGGCATTCAGCTCATCTCTGAACCTTGACTCTTCATTCTTACTTTTTTTCATGATCTAATCGTAAACGATATATTGTCTGAGAGCAAGACAGCCCACGATTAAAGATTTTCAAGGCATGCATGCGGTGCTGAATCCTCTCTTACGATGAGCAATCTTGCCGAATGACTTTATGATATCACAACAGGAGGATTCATCTTGACAACCAGATTTCTGGAAGGCACCGATTTCAGCATCTCCTGCACACGGTGTCCCAGGTTAACGCCTTGACGAGTTATGCGCCGAGGTAATGTCCTGAAATCAGGCATGAGCTAAAGAAACGTAATCATCTGAGACAGGATAGCAGTGCAGGATTGCTTGGAGCCTATGATGTGGGGATATCTTTCCGAAGTGTGCTGCAGCTGTGCAAAGGGAGTACTATGGAAAATGTTGCTCCCTTGCCAACGATAGAATCGACGGTTATACGGCCGTTATGATTATTGATGATCCTGTTAGCGATTGACAGGCCGAGACCTGTTCCCCCGCTATCCAATTTAAGTGAAAAGAACGGATCAAAGATCCTTCTCATATGTTCCTCTGCAATTCCGGGACCTGTATCACGGATGGAAATCACGGCATCCTGCTCCGTGATTTCTGTGCCTATCTGCAGCATTCCCCTTTCCTGCATGGCGTCGAGTGCATTGGTCAGGATTGCCAGTATTGCTTGTTTCAATTCACCTTCGCTCCCATGCAGCTGCAGAGGATGTGCGGTATAATTCTTTACTACCTCAACATCCCGCAGCCGGCCCTGGAAAACGATCAATTCAACAGTCTTATCAATAAGTTCATGCATATCGACATTCTTTGTTGCGTAGGAGGAATTTCTCACGACAGCAAGCATTCCTGTCGTTATCGACTTGCACCTCATCACCTCCTCCTGGATCGTTGTCAGATAATTTTCAAAAAGTTCGGAGTCGATTCTTCCCTGCTTGACCCTGTTCATCAGGCCCTCGGAGCAGCCAGCGATCGTAGCCAGAGGATTATTGATCTCATGGGCGATGCCCGATGCCATCTGTCCAAGCGACGCGAGCCTTTCGCTCAAGATTAGCCTCATTTCCCTATCCCGTTCTTCAGTTATATCCCTTGCCACATGCACGGTGCCGACAAGCTCCCCGGTAATTGAATAATAGGGAAAGATGGAAAACCGTAGGATCTTTCCGGAGGCAGGATCTGAAAACTCAGCCACCGTAGGCCTCCATTCTGACAATGATAACTTCTCCGGAATATCAGGCGCCCGCATAGCGGTGCAATCAAAAAATTCCCAATAATTCTTGTTTAAGACATCCACAATGTCAAGTCCAAAGTATCTGGCAAAGGCTTTGTTTGCCTTGATGATCGTAGCGTCCATATCCTGGATCGATATCATATCCGTTATGCTGTCGAAGGTAGCGAGCCACTGTCTTCGAGAGACAGAGATTTTGTTCAGGAGATCTTGTTGTTGCTGGATCAGGCTTTCCTGTTCCGCCTGCGCCCGTTGCCGTTCGGTTATATCACGAACGATGTGAATCATGCCGATCACTTTTCCCGCGCCGTCCATGCGCGGCAGTGCCTTTATCTCTAAATACTTCCCGAGATGGGGCTCGAAGACTTCTGTCATGGAAGGTTCTCCGCTCAGAAGCGTTTTACAGCTGGGGCAGCCTTCCGGTGAACTTGATGTTCCGTGGTAGAGCATATAGCACTTTTGCCCTATGATATCATAGTCCTGTGACTGCGATGCAAGCAGTGTTTCTGCTGATTTGTTCATACGTATAATCGTGAAGTCCAGATCATGTATCGTTATCGCTTCATTAATAGTGTTAAAGGTATCTTCCCAATCGTCTCTTGCCTGTCGGACCATCTGCTGCATAATCAACCTGTCGGTTACATCATCAAATACGACTATAAGCTTGTCAGCAGCACGGGTGATCCTAAGTTCGACATCCCTAAGCATACCGTTCTTAGGGACAACCTTTCGCTCCTGGACCCCAATTCTTTCCCCCTGAAACGCCTTACTGGTCAGAACTCTCCATGAGAGATTATCGAGGTCGTGTTTATCGTTGTCGGTGTATGCCTGAGACCACCAGTGCTCAAGTGCGGGCATATCTTCGAGGGAATAGCCCATGATTTCTGAAAAGCGTTTGTTGACATACTCCACTGTGCCATGCTCATTAACTATCGCGATGGCTAGGGGAGAATCATCTGACATTCGTTTGAAACTTTCCTGGCTCTCCATCAACTCTTTTTCGATTCTTTCCCGCTCCAGCATCTCAGCTTCCAAGTCTCTGATGGTAATAGAAAGCTCCGCAGTCCGCTGTTCCACTTGCTCTTCAAGGGTGTTTTTATACTGTGCAACGTCATACTGCAAACCAAACTCATGGATCAGGTGCTTATTACTGAAATAGCGCATAAGGAGCATAGTGCCCATACAGGCGAGTATCAGGAAATTCGCCGATGCAAAAAAAGCAATATTGGTAATGCGGTCATATAATAAGAGGGGTATCAGATAAATGGCATAGACCATGCCTGACGCAACAATACTCGCCCGAAAAAGCGTCGGAAGGACACCGGAGACAAATATGGCGGTAAGTATAAAGCCTGCGAAATATGGAGACTGGTGACCATGAAATTTTGCAATCATCGCGGCGACCATGAGAGATACGGTCGTGCCCGCAGCAATAAGGATAAAGCTCTGAAAGCCGCGATCTTTCCGTATCTTGTTCCCCAGGTAGAGTAAAAACAAGATAAATGCAGCGACGACACGATATGCAAAGAACGACACAAAGTTTGCAGGCGTTACGAAATAGTCGAGCGGGATTAATGAAAGAACGGCTGCCGGCCCGACCGCCAGGCCGATATTTCCCCAGTAACGAAGATACTCGTCATACTTCGCGTCGATATACTGTTCTTTCGTCATGTTCAGAATGTATTCTCATGCACTACCGCTGCATTCTCTGCATCAGCAGTCAGCGAATACGGTCTAATTGTCCCACGCGACTCGTTATCGAAAAGGCTGTGCTTGGCGTCTACGCTATTTCCGCTTTCCACTAAAGATTGTCATCCCATGCTTTAGATTTTTCCGGTAGCGATGGATCTGTCCAGGTTATTCTGGCCGGGCGCATGGTCATTCGGGAAAAGGCATGCCATTCTATCCCTCATGACTTTATCCCGTAGCCAACGAGCTTTCGGTATAATGTCTTCGGATCAATCCCGAGAATATCGGCTGCCTTTCCTCTATGACCTCCTTCCTCATGCAGTATCCTCAGAATATATTCCTTTTCGACATCTTCCAGCCGTCGTGATGCCGCACGCAGTGGGCGCAAATCAGCGGGCAGGTCATCGGGGCCGATCAGGTCCTGTGGGGCAAGGAGAAGAGCCCTGTGGATGACGTTTTGTAATTCTCGCACATTGCCCGGCCAGGGGTAGTCCATGAGGATGCGGAGAGCACTATCGCTAAATTTCCTTTGTCTGAATGAGGGGTTACAGTTCCTGAAGTGCTCTATAAGAAGCGGTATGTCGTCTTTCCGCTCCCGCAATGGCGGCAGATGTATCGTCAAGGCGCTGATGCGATAGTAGAGATCAGGTCTGAAGCAGCCCCTGTCCACCTCCGTCTTGATATCCTTGTTCGTTGCCGCTACGTACCGGACGCAGACCTGAATCTCCCGCGTGCCGCCGACCCTGAAAAATCTTCCCGTTTCAATAATTCGAAGGAGCTTGATCTGCAGCGCCTGATTCAGCTCTCCGATTTCATCAAGAAAAAGCGTCCCATTATGAGCGAGTTCCAGGAGCCCGGGCTTTCTGGTGACCGCCCCGGTAAATGCACCTTTTTCATGGCCGAAAAGTTCACTTTCCAGCATATTCTCCGGTATCGCCCCGCAGTTGATCGGTATAAACGGGCCATCATAGCTATGTGAATTATCATGGACGGCACGGGCGACGAGTTCTTTGCCTGTGCCGCTTTCTCCATGAATGAGCACCGGCATATTCGAAAGCGCAACTCGCCTCACGGTGTTAAGGATTTCTTCCATGAGCGCACTTCGCGAGATGATCTTCTCTGCTTCTGATTGCCTCCTGAGTTGCGTCTTGAGCAGAAGGTTTTCGTGCAAGATTTTCTTCTTTTCATATGCCTTCGTGATGATTGCCTTGAGCTCACTCATCTTGAATGGTTTGGTCAAAAAATCATAAGCACCCAGTTTCATGGCTTCAACAGCGACAGATACTGTGCCGTGGCCGGTCAGAATAATGACTTCAACAGGGATATGCAGTGATTGTACCTTCTTCAGAACTTCCATGCCGCCCAGAAGGGGCATGTTAAGGTCGAGGAGAAGGACATCATAGTCACTCCTTTCCAGGAGCTCTACCGCTGTAATGCCATCTCCTGTCTCCCGAACGCTGAACCCCTCCTCGGCAAGCTCATTGACCATCACTTTTCTGAGGCTGATGTTGTCGTCGGCTATCAGGATATCCATGGTTAATCATTGCCTTAAGAAAGAAGAAAAATCAACTTAATTCTATATGGCTACGCGGTTGTCGGCGCAGGACGAGAAGAGAGGGAAGCAGACCATCCTTCCTCAATCTCTCGCACCTGTTGCAGGAAGAAAATGCAGCATTCTTTCATCGTTTGACTAATTTAGTGCACCGTTCCCTTCGGCGTGTTGAACCCCCGCAATAACACGGAGGTTTGTGCTACGGCTATCATGATCTGCTAGTTTCCGCCAAGATACCTCATAACCGTTTCTCTTAGTTCCCGGGTATTGACAGGCTTGATCAGATAGCCGTTTGCGCCTGTAGTGAGTCCCAGATCGCGGCTCCGTTCTTCACCCTGCGTCGTTATGATGATCACCGGCACATCATTACGCATCTGCTCACGTATGTATTTGATCAGACTGCCGCCGTCCATTTCCGGCATCTGCATGTCGGTGAAAACGAGATCGAAATCTTGGTGCAGCATCCTTGAAAGGGCTATCCGGCCGTTATCCGCTTCCGTAATACGGATGCCGTCCATGATATTGCGAATGCTCAGTGAGAGCAGCATTCTCATCGTGGCGGAGTCATCTACAATGAGAATATGTTTGCTGTTGCATCTCTTCATTGCCATCTTCTCCCAATATCGCGTTGACGGTTATTTGACCGCAGGCGGTATGCAGCATAACTTGCATTATTTCACAACCTGAGACCTTGTGCGCAATGGACGCCGGCGAATCAATGCATGGAGGGGACACCCTGAAATCGAAGCCGAGCTCATTCAGTGCACTGACAGCGTTTCCGGCGATTATGTTTGCAAACTCAGCGAGCGCATCCCTGCCAAGAGGCGTGAGGGTATCCAGCGATTCGCCGTTCATCGTTTCGTTGATATTTCGGGCGGTTTCGTGGTTCATACAGACGATAATCCCGTTTCGGGGGTAGTTCTCCATGTTAATTATAATGGTAATATCTTCGGAGATCGCTTTATCATTAACGAGGGAGATTGCGCCCTGAGTGACTTCGCAGCTGACTAACTTACCCAGCACTCCGAGGGTCGAGAGTATAAACGGTTCAATGAAGTCGAATCTCATACTGCCCTCCCGCCGTTTCCCCTGATAACAGACTGTATTACCATGCCTGCATACCCAGAGGCATAGGGTTTTGTTATATAGTGTTTGGCACCCATACAGAGTGCCTTCCAGATCATCTCTTTATGACCCATTGCGCTCACAACGACCACCTTGGCTGCTTCATCCTCGGCGAGAATCATGCGGAGTGCGCTCACGCCGTCAAGTTCGGGCATCGTCACATCCATGAGGACAAGGTCCGGACGCAGTTCTTCATACATGGTGACCGCTTCATTCCCTGTGGTTGCTTCGCCGATAATTGAGCCACCGAGCGAAGTGATGATCTTTCCAATAGTCTTTCGTGCAAACTCCGAATCGTCGGCAATGAGGCAGCGAAACGCTGGTCCCTGATTACCGACAGGCAACTGTTCCATAGTTATCCTCCCTTATACAAAACTCATTGATGAGAAATTCCGCCATATGTCCGAGCGAAATTGTTGTTGTTACCGCCTTTTGTTCGTATGCTGCCTTTGGCATGCCAAATACAACGCAGCTTTGTTTGTCCTGGGCCACGGTCAGACCGCCCATTTGCTTGATATCTCCAAGCCCCAACGCACCGTCGTTTCCCATACCCGTCATGAGGAGACCGGCTGCGCTGTCGGCGTATTCTCTTGCGACGGAGCGAAAAAGTACGTCCACTGAAGGCCGGTGACCGTTCACCGGAGCAGCAGAGCTCAGTACTGCTATCGTTGCGGAGGGCATTCGCTGAATCCTGAGGTGTCGGTCGCCGGGTGCGACCAGCGCCCTCCCTGACAGGACGAGATCACCCTCGCACGCTTCCTTGACCTCAATCTGACAGGTGGTGTTCAGTCGATGGGCAAACATGCCGGTGAATCCTCTCGGCATATGCTGGACAATGAGAATTCCTGCGGGAAAATTCCCCGGTAACTGCGGAAGCAGAAAACTGAGTGCGTTGGGCCCGCCCGTCGAAATGCCAATCGCGAGTACACGCTCGGGAATTCTTCCCCCTGGCCGTATCTTTTTTGCATAGCTTCCATTAACCGCTTGGTACTTCTTGCTATTCAGCCCGGAACGAGGATTATTGCGAGCCGCCTTTACCTTGCGGATTAGGTCATCGCTCATATCGCCAATGTGAAGGGAAATATCATTAAAAGGTCTTGTCACAAAATCAAATGCACCCATACCGAGTGCTTTGAGTGTCATATTGGCGTCATGCTGGGATAATGAGCTGACCATGATCGTCGGTATTGCGTGGTGTTGCAGGATGAGACGGAGGGTCTCTAATCCGTCCATTTTCGGCATGGCTATGTCAAGGGTTATGACATCTGGTTTCAGTTCTGGAATCTTCTTTAGCGCAAACACGCCGTCCATCGCAGTACCGACCACTTCGATTTCACGGTCAGCCTTCAGGATCTGAGAGATCAGCTTTCTCATGAGAGCTGAATCATCTACAACAAGCACCCTGATCCGCTTCAAGCAACTACCTCTTTATTCATTTCGCGTTCTATGGCTTTCCGATATGCGGCAGCAACGTCAAGGATCAAGATGGCCCTTCCATCGCCCAGAATGGAGGCGCCGGCAACAAGGTCCGATTGTGTGAAGTTCTCTGGAACAGACTTGATGACCAGTTCTTGTTGTCCGACGAGTCTGTCAGCACGCAGCCCTATGTGTCTACTCCTTGCGCTGGCAACAATAATGACCTGCTTATGGTCCTCGGTTCTTTTTAAATCGAAAAGGACCTTCAGATTGATAACAGGAATGACCTGTTCTCTCAGCACAAGGGCATCCCTGCCGTCTATGGTGGTGAGATTATCGTTCGAGGCGCTAACTGCTTCTACGACAGAGGAAATAGGAATAGCGTATTGGCTGCCGGAGACTTCAAAGAGAAGCGCTTTTATTACGGCGAGGGTAAGGGGAAGACGCATCCTGAATGTCGTGCCTTTCCCCGGTAGCGAATCCACAAAGGTTATGCCTTTAAGTGCCTGGATAGATGCCTTGACTGCATCCATGCCAACGCCGCGCCCCGAGGTTTCACCGACAGATGAACTCGTACTCAACCCCGAAAGGAAGACGAGATTCATGGCAGCGCTGTCCGTGAGCTTATCACGTTCTGCGATGTCGATAAAACCGGATTCTACTGCTTTCCTCTTCAGCGCTGCGACATCGACCCCCCTCCCATCGTCCGATACTTCAATGACGATCTGCGAGGCTTCATGATATGCTCTGAGGGTTATGACACCTCCTTCCGGCTTCCCCGAGCGCTTCCGCTCCTCAGGATGTTCTATGCCGTGATCTACAGCATTACGGATGATATGGGAAAGTGGTTCTCCGAGGGCATCAACGATTTTTTTGTCGAGTTCGGTTTCTCTGCCGTAAATTTCTATTGAAACCTTTTTGCCGCTGTGGGACGACAGATCGCGAACCATTTTGGGGAATCTTCTGAAAATCTGATTCACGGGAACCATACGCATCTTCATAGCGCTTTTTTGCAGGTCTGCTACGATTCGCTCCACATATGCAGTAGCTCTAAAAAGCCTGGCAGAAAGGGTTGATGAGACGGATTCCCCTTCGAGATCTCGCGCTATCTGCTCGATCATGGATCTGCCGATGATCAGTTCGCCGACCAGGTTCATGATCCTGTCCACCTTTTCAGGCTCCACCCGCATCAGCTCATTCTCGAGCTTTGACAGCCGGGCTGCTGGGGTTGCCGAGAGGTTTTTTTCAAGGGCTAGGACATCATCTTCGCATTGCAGCGGGCGAATTTGCAGGGTATCAGTGATGCCGGCAATATATGCGGATTGGCGTAACAGCCCTTCATTCTCTCTGGTTGTGAGCACACACCGCAGTGTTTTTGCCGTTTCTATATCCTCGCTGTCAATTGCAGGCGCAACCGCTACTATTTCACCCGCACTGCTTAGTCGCTGGATTATCATGCATGCCGCGATGTTCTTTTCGCTGCAGAGCTCATGGAACGTAATCTCTATCTCAAGGAGTTCACGTCCATCCTGCTGAGCCTTCTGCAGCTGGAGTCTCTGGCATTCGGTGAAGGCATGGAACACCGTCCGTTCTTTCTGTCCGATGTCAGTAACTTTCGTAACGCTGTTTTCCTCCCGCAAATAGGCCGATATCTTTTCCATAATCGCATCAGCCGAGCTGCTGTCGTTACCGATCTCACTGGCAACAAGGAACTGGTAAATTACGTCTATAGAGGTGAAGAGCAGTTCCATGGCCGGTTCGCTCACAAGATTTGCATTGCGGGAAAGGTTGGTCAAGAGATCCTCGATACCATGACAGATGCTGCCAACAGACGTAAGCCCTACGGACAGAGCGTCGCCCTTAAGGGTATGCACATGCCGTTTGACAGTCGCGAGCATATCGCAATCATCAGGGCGCTCCGCTATCTGCAACAGGGCGTCCTGCAGCTTCTCCACAATTTCGTACGACTGGGCGTAGAACGATTTCTTCAGTTCTTCAAGTTCACTCTCACTGATATGATCGAAATTATCCCACATGATTGCCGACCGCAGTCGAACGCCGTGAAAGGTGCTGCCGCACGTCACATTTTAATTGTTCTATGACAAAAGGCTTCGTGAAGCACCGTAATGCTCCTACTCTCACCGAGTCTGCCATTTCACCATTTCCGGCATTGCCGGAAATGGTGATGGCGGGCAGGGAGGGATACAGTTTCTTTATGATCTTGAGCGCATTGATGCCGTCCAGGCGGGGCATCTTGATATCCAGGATGACAAAGTCGTAATTGTTCTCTATGGCCCGTAACACAGCTTCGACGCCGTCAATCACGAGATCTACGGCATACCCATCGTCTTCCAGCTCTTTTCTGAGGATTGTGCCGAATGCTCTGTCGTCTTCTGCAAGCAATATCTTCATCCTTCCTCCTCTTCCGGCTTTCTGTAGGCTGTACCTTTATTGCTGTAAACAAATTCAAACCTTGTCTTCCATCCTTGGAGACTTTCGGAATGTCCGAGCAGGAGATACCCTCCGGGGTTCAGACCTTCATAAAACTTGTATATTAATTTCTTCTGTTCTTCCTCGTCGAAGTAGATCATGACATTCCTGCAGAAAATAACATCGAGATTGACGTATCCGCTGGCGTTCTTGAGGTTGTGAAAATCAAAAACGACCTGCTTTTTTACCGCATCCTTCACCTTAAATCTGTAGAGCTCTTTCTTGCCTCTTCCTCCTGAGGGAGTGGCTGCTTCAGGAGAGCCAGCACTGATAGCGGGGACTCTTACGAAATACCTCGCTATGTAGCTGTCGTCAACCGTAGTGAGAACTTTGGCTGCATCATATTCCGCTCGATTCGCGGTATGGAGCGCCGAGAGACTCAAATCAGAAGCGTGAATTCTAATGTCCCAGTTTGCAGCATCGCTGATGCCTTCCTGAAGGATTATGGAAATCGTGTACGGCTCTTCACCCGTCGAACATCCTGCAGACCATATTCTGATTTTCTTCTGACCGTCCTCATTTCTCTTCCGTATAATGCTGTTGAGTATAATTGTGCGAAAGAGCTCCAGTTGGGGACGGTTCCGAAAGAAAGATGTCTCATTGACGGTAAGAATATCCAATAGATTCATGAGTTCAGCCCTTCCACCGTTTGTAATGAATCGGTAGTACTGATAGGGGCTGCGGAGACCTGTTGCACCTATTCTTCTGAATACGCGGTTCTCGAGAAAATCTTTCCGGGATTCCTTGAAATAAATTCCCGCTTCATGATAAATGAGGTGCCGGAAAAGACTGAACTCTTCTGCCGTCAGAACCATCAAGAGACCTCAACCATACTTCTTTCACGAGACGATGTGTTTCTCCTGTTGCTGTTACCGTTGCCATTTCCTCCACCGTCCACTGTTGTATCTGTGTAACGGTGGCCTGATTCAGGGCCTGTTCGGTCCGTCTCGAACTCCTCCACCTTGAATCTGCTCACGATTTTCTGAAAGGAGTTTGCCTGTGAGTTAAGTTCGTCGGCAGCCGTTGCAAGCTCTGCAGTACCCGTGGCATTTTCGTGAATCATATCCCGCATCTTTTCCATTGTTTTGACGATCTGCTCTGCTGCAGATGCCTGCTCCTCGGTTGCAGAGAGGATTTCGTGCGTCACCTCGCGCAGTTTTTCGGCTGACTGTGCAATGAGCGCGCTGCCGGTGCTCTGTTCCTGGGTGGCAGCACCGATTTCCCGTGAGTATTTGTCCACTTCTGCAACGCTGTTATCGATATCTTTGAGCGCATTGCCTACCTGCCTGCTCATTTCAACGCCTTTTTCAACAGTCTGTATGGATTTATCCATGTTCTTGACCGCGTCCTGCGCTTCTTTTTGGATGCCCGTGATGAGCTCTGCTATTTCTTTTGTTGATTTGGCCGAACGCTCGGCAAGTTTTCTCACTTCTTCTGCAACAACGGCAAATCCAAGGCCTTGTTCACCTGCCCGTGCAGCCTCTATTGCGGCGTTTAGTGCCAGGAGATTCGTTTGTTCTGCGATATCCTCTATGACATCAACTATTTTGCCGATATCTTCAGCACGAGTACCCAAGGCCGTTATGATATCTGCCGAACGAATGATGGTCTGGTTAATCTCCTCTGTTCCTTTCACCGATTTGTCCACAGATGCCTGTCCCGCATGAACGACGTGACGTGCCTTCTGGGAGAGTTCCACGAGATGACCGGCGACTCTGGCAATTCTCTGAATGGAAGTAACCATTTGTTCGATGGATGCGGATGCGTCTGCAACAGATGCTGCCTGTCCTTGGGCATTTCTTGATACGTTTTGGATGTTTGCGGCCATTTCATGCATGGTAGATGTTGTCTCTTCGACCGCCGTCGCTGCTGCCTCATTGTTGCGGGCCGCAAGCTCAGATGTTGTTGCCATCTGCTTAGCTGCATCGCCTATTTTTTCCGATGATGCCCTGACCTCTTTGATAATATCTGCGAGAGACTCCACCATGCGATTCACATGGTTGCCCAGCTTCCCGATTTCGTCTTTCTTGGCAATGGTGGCCCGCGCAGTAAGGTTGCCTGAGGCAACGTCACTTACCGTTGTCGCAAGATTGCCGAGTGGGCGGGTGATGACAATACGGGTAAGGATGAAGATTCCGGTAATGATTGCAAGAACTGTGACCAAAACGCCTGCTATGACGGTCATGTAACCCTTTTTTACATTCTGGTGCAAGCTTTCCTGGCTGTAGTAGAGTTTCATAAAGCCAAGAAGGCGCCCATCGGGATCTTTAATCTCACGGTTATACACGAGAAGATCGGCAGTTTCTTTCAGTTCCCTAAAGTTCTGAAGGTCTTGAGTCAAGGGCCTTTCCTGGTCATCGTAGAATGCGGCAAATACGATATTTTGGTCCTGCATAGCCTGTTTGACAAAGGTATCCAGCGCAGAAAGATTGTAATAGCTGACGTACGTCTCACCTAGCTTCTCCATGAAGCTTGCCATAGCTTCTCCCCGCACGTTCATCATCTGCTGGACAAAAGAATTATTCGTCTTCACCATATACATACCAAAACCGCCGAGCAGCAGCACCGAGAGAAGGATGGTGAATAAGAGCAGCTTTGCACCTATAGATGTCATGGTGATGGTCGCAGGCTGTTTCATGTCTTTGGCTCCTTCCGTAATAGGTTGGTCCAGGGGTTAGTCATCGGGAAGTTTCTCCAGTGAGGCTGATTTCCCGGAAGCAGTCCGGTGAGCCTTCCATTCCTTCTTTGTGATCACCGCTTCTTCACCGGAGAGCGAAGCGATGATTTCAAAATAATCCTGTTTGTACTTGTCCTTCAGAACCTCGCCCGCAGGCTTGCACTTTACGGCATAGACCGTCTGTACAGACTGATGGTCAAAGTCCCGCCAGACTTGTTGGTCCTTGAGCGACGCATAGGCATGGCCCTCAAGTGCCTTGATCACGGAAGGAGTATCGAAAGTCTTTGCACGTTCGACGGCATTCTTGTATTCGTGGAGAATGGTATACGCCGATGCACCCGATGTCGTGGGATAACGGTGATACTTTTCAGCAAATTTTTCCACGAAGTATTTCCCCTTGGTAAAATTATATTGATACGGGATTTTCCATGACCAGGGAAGTGCACCAATTACGTCTTCCATAACGTATGGCCCTGCTGACTCAGCCATCGTATCGACAATATTCGGCACGACGATCCGCATCTTCTTCTTGAGACCCATCTGATACGCCATATTCATGGCATTGCTCATGTCGGTACCAAAAAGCACGAGGACGAGTACCTCGGGATCGGCGTCTCGAGCCTTTTCGAGCGCTGCCCTGAAATCCTTATGGGTTGCTGTGGGAAACGGTGTCATCGCACCGGGGTGCAGCGTTCTGTCTGTCGTATGTGTCAGCTTTCTCATGGAGCCTTCCGTGGTCCAACCCCACGTGTAGTCGGCTGTGATATAGAAATATTTCTTTCCTTTGAAGGTATTGTTCATGTAACGCGAAAGCACCTTGGCAGCCATCCAGGAGTCGTAGCATTCTCGAAATGTATGGCGGTGTCCATCTTTCCCTGTTGTGTCGGTCGAATAGGTAAGTGTACCGAAGAAGAGCACTCCTTTCTGTTCGGCAATCTCTCCCGCAGCAACGGCTACGCTGCTTGCCGATCCCCCGAAGACCATTCGAACTCCTTCCTTGTCAATGAGTTCCGTGATATTTTTTTTAGTGACATCTACCTTTGACTGTGAATCACGCCATAAGATCTCTATTTTTCTGCCGAGGATTCCTCCCTCGGTGTTTATCTCATCTGCTGCCATTTCAGCTGCCCTGAACTGATCCAGACCTTCTGCGAAATAAGGCCCTGTCCTCGGATAGTTCATACCTATTTTTACTACGGGCTGCTCGCCTGGAACATTTGCTGATCCAAGCAATGAAAACAAACATACAACGAATAACCATCTGCTGATCTTTCTCATATACCTGCCTCCTTCGGTTCGCTGGCGACTGATCGCTCCCGCCGTTCGGGAACTGCCCCACTTCACGCTCACATGCGTGCTTCATGCAGCCTGATCAGCGAGAATACTTTTGTGCGCTTCGAGCGACCTCGTGTCGTTGATGGACAATATTTGTCTTAGATCGAGTAGAATAATCAGTCCTGCGTCTGATTTGACTACTCCTGTGATGTATTCAATGCCCACCGCCTTGATCATTTCCGGAGGTGCATCTACAGCGTCGGGAAGAACCTTGCAAACCTCTGAAACAGTATCGACAAGAAGCCCAACTAAATAACCGTTATGTTCTGTTACTAGAATCCTTTTAGCGTAAGTTTCCGGTGCTTCTGTCAGCCTCATCCGTTTTCTCAGGTCGATGACCGGCACAACCTTGCCCCTCAAATTGATGACACCTTTAAGGACAGCAGGGGCGTCGGGGACGACGGTCAGTTCTGGCACCTGAACAATTTCCTGAACTGCTTCAATGCTGACACCATAATGCTCTTTACCTATACTAAAAACGACGAGTTGAAGATTCTTGACCATAACGCTCACCTTCCTTTCGTTCATGATAACTTTTATGGCAAGCACTATGCCAAGTGACAACTACTTGATTTTGATGGATTATTATCCGGAAAGATTACACCCTTTTCGGGCATTATAGTCTGGTGGGAAGGCAAAATGCCCGAATATATAAGAGCATCCTGATGAATTGAACATGCTTCTGTCTTATTCTTAGATCGAAATTCTGTTTGTCGAACTATGCAGATAGGGTGTCTCCACGCATTCCTTGTCCGCATTTTGCCACAGAGATGATGCAGTCTTGACAGAAAAGAGCTATTATGGACTTGCGAGATCTTGCTACTCTATGTTCGGAACTGCAGAAGAGTCGTTCATTGGAATCTCTTCTTTTGATGGAAAAGATTTCTATAGTGAAATTATATATCGTTGCATCAGGTGAGCTCTACAATTTTTCTCTAGGCTACGGGTACAATGAGGAAATGAAAGAACCTTCAAGAGTCATGGTTGTTGCCGGTGTGATACAGACATGCGGCAAGGTGCTCATTGCCCAGAGACGGAAAGAAGGGCGTCTTGGGGGAAAATGGGAATTTCCCGGAGGGAAAGTGGAGCCCGACGAAACACCGGAGCAGGCACTGAAGCGAGAATTGCATGAGGAGTTGGGCATAGAGGCAGAAATCGGCGCGTTTCTTTGCTCAAGCCGCTATGATTACCCCCATCTTGCCGTAGAACTTCATGCATACAGGATCATGCGCTTTTCCGGCGAGATCGTGCCCACCGTCCATGACCAGGTGTTGTGGGTATTGCCGCAGGATGTCTGCAAGTATGACTTTCCCGCGGCCAACCAGGAGATCATACGAAGACTTGACAGCCCCTCCTGAACACCTTCAGCATATGAGAGGCATTACGGAACAATAACCGGATGCAGAATATTATAGCGTTTTCATGAGGACAGCGACGATCATTGCCCTCTGTTTCGGGGTGACAGTCTGCCTGCCATCTCCGGGATCTACCTCATTTACGGTATGCCACAGCAAGAACCCCAAGATGGTCAGGATGCATGAAGCCCTCGGGTTCGAGGATTGTTTCATGTGCCCGGAAAGGAAAAGGTCTCTCCAGAGCGTAATGAACAAATGTCCACAGACCCGCTCTGTTATAGTTGGCATAAGAGGTGATCAGCGTTTTTGCAAAAGATGTTCCCAGAGAGGACCCCTGATGCCCTGCTCGCGGAGTTTCTGCTGAAGACGGCAATGGATATTGATCTCATAGCCGGGCATGACCCAATTCCTTTTCTTCCAAATTTCTTCACGAACGTTATCATAGTTTCTGATCAGGGGGGAGAGATAGAAGACGGGATCGAGCCCGGGCACGGATATCCCTAAATCACGACGAGCAAGGTCGGCAAGGACCGTCCCGGGGAAGACCCGTATGCCGGTCATGACAACTACGGCATCGGGCTGGAGTTCCTCAAGCCGTTTCATCGTTGTCTGCACCGTTGCGTCTGTGTCACCCGGTGCCCCGGCAAACACGAAGTGACAGAACTTTAGGCCGTTGGATCTGCAGATTTCTGATGCTATCCGAGCCGTTCGCACGGTAAAGCTCTTGCCGAGTCTTCTCAGTACGTTATCCTCAAGCGAGTCAGTGCCGAACTCAACGCCGGAGCATCCTGCCTGTGCCATGAGAGCTGCAAGCTCACGGGTCATATGCGCAGGGCTTGCATAACAGGACCAGGCGATATCAAGTCTGCGTTTGATGATCTCTCTGCATACCGCCTGTGCATGCTCAACAGGATAGTTAAATACACTGTCGACGATGAAAAAATGACGGACGCCTGTATACAGCATGACCTGCTCCAGCTCATCTGCAACAGCGTACGGGCTTCTCAACCTCATCCTTCTTCCCTCGACGGTGGGATAGGTGCAGTAGATACAGCGAAAGGGGCAACCCCGCTTCGTCTGGATGTTCAGCATGCCGCCGAGACGGTGATAGCTGGCAATATCGAAGAGACTCCTGTCCGGCACGGTCGCGTCGATCTCCCTGATCCTTGATGAGGCTTTCCTTACACTGCCGCGCTCCATACGTCTGCAGGATGAGATATCCTCCAGCAGCTGTGGAAACGCCTCTTCTCCTTCGCCCGTGATGCCGAAGTCTGCGTCGAGTTCCCGCATGAACGATCCCGGCATGATCGTGAATCCAGAACCGCCGAGCACGACCGGAGCTGGCGTATGCCTTCTGACTGCAGTCATGGCGCCATGGTAGTCCCGGAGGTAGGAATGCCTCTTCGGGTAGGCGACATCGTCGATATTTCTGAGCGACATACCGATTATCTCCGGAGGAAATCCTGCGATGACGTCAGCTATCGCCTGTTCGGGTTCGCTGACGAAGCAGAGGTCGAGCAGGCGGACGGCATGGCCGTGGCGCTTGAGTGCTGCCGCGACGTATGCAAGACCGAGCGGGAATGCGGGGTCAGGAAGATGCTCCCTGTTCGGCGATATGAGGAGTACCCGCATCTGCTTACAGACCCCGGAATATCTTGATGATGGAGCTGAGCTTGATGCCTTTTCCCCTCAAGCTGCTGAAGAGGCCTGCCATGATCTTGTTCGGTGAAAGATAGAACGATGCATAGGCCTTCTTCAGTAGGCCTTCGAGGTCCTTCCGGCTGAGATGGTCAGTCCTGATCACGGAGTGAAGACAGTCATACAGGTCCCAGTCACGGCAGATGATTCTGTCCTGCACATCCTCATAGAGTCTGGTGCCGGGATAGGGCGTAAGGATCGTGAACTGTACAGCCTGGGGATTGATCTCTTTTGCGTATCGTATCGTATCCCTGATCATGTCCCGGGTTTCATGGGGATGCCCGATTATGAAGCTCCCGTGCACCGAGATCCGGTGCCGCTTCAGGAGTCTGGTCACGTCTCTTGGCATGACATCGGACGTTTTTTTATGATAGCTGTCAAGGGTCTTTTGATGGCGGGATTCAAAACCGATGAAGATGTATTTGCAGCCTGCCAACGCCATCAGCGCAACCATGTCCTCGTTTTTCAGCAGGGTGTCGGCTCGGGAAAAGCACCACCAGTAGATGTCGAGGTTTCTCCGCAGGATTTCTTCGCAGATGCTGACAACCCTACCGGGATCGAGCGTGAAATTGTCGTCAAGGAAGGCGATGCCGTCGAAACCGTACTGCGTGACGATCTCGGTAATCTCGTCAACGACCTTGAGCGGGCTCCGGGCCCGCCACGTTCTTCCGCTGAACTCTGTAGAGCAGCAGAAGGAGCAACCGAAGGGGCATCCCCTGCTGGTCAGGATCGAGGTCATTTTGCGTCCACCCATCTCGAGGTGGCGGTATGCATTCATATCGAGAAGGTCACGTGCCGGAAGCAAGTGATCTATGTTCTCCATGAAGCCGCGTCCCGGGTTGCGCTGCAGTTTGCCGTTCGACAGATAGCTGATACCTTGTACATCGGCAGTCTGTTTTGTGCTCATGGCACCGGCAAGCTCGAGCATGGTTTGTTCACCTTCCTCGCGGACAACAAAATCGCAGAATTCGGTCCTGAGCGCTTCTTCATCCCTATAACTTACATGTGGCCCGCCCATGACGACAGTGCATCCTGCAGCCTTCGCATCTTTGGCTATCCGCAGGCTGCTCTTGTATCTGCTGGTGTCGGTCGAGATGCCTACCAGGTCGAATTTGCCGAAATCGGTCTTTTCGTCCGTCACGTTGTAATCGACAATACGGACGTCGTGGCCGTTTTCCCTGAGCATTGCGGCGATATAAGCTATGCCGAGCGGCGGCAGGATGAAGCCCACCTTACGGTATGCATCTTCCTTGTACGGATAGGTCAGCAGGATCTTCATGACCTGAACCTCCTCGCTACCACGAGGGTCAGGACATAGGAAAGTGTGCTGACGGTGAGTCCGAGGACAATACTTCCGATCATCGTCGGCATAACGTAGGTCTTCAGGACCGAGAGGTCGCTCGTGAACTGCAGATCCATTAAGCTGCCGCGTAGCAACAAGTTGCCGAGCTGGGCGCTGACGAAAAGGATGAAGGGAAAGGAGAAGGGATTTGATATCTGGGTGCCGAGAAAGACGATGACGATATTCAGCCTCAGCAGATAGGCAAGACCGATCGCCATTACCGTGTGCAGTCCGAGAAAAGGCAGTATGCCGACGAAGTTGCCCAGGGCAATGGCAAAGGCGATCTCCGATGGCAGCAGACCCTTCCTAAGAAAATCCCTGATCGTTGCTCGGTAGTTACGGGACATCAGTAGGAAAAGTCCTGCCAAGCCCTCTTGAAACCCCAGTTCATGGGTCCGAAGACCGTCAGACTCCTTCGCCATGCCGGAAGCCGCTTGAGCATCGATCCCCAGGAATAGAACTGTCGGTTTGCCCAGAGATACCCTTTCTGCAGCTCCTCGGGCGTCATATTCCGGGGCCGATAGACGACATGGGCCATGTCGTACTTAGACCAGTCCATGGTCAGAATCCTTCCCTCCTGCATCATGCGGTTGAAGACCTTTGTGCCCGGGTAGGGCGTCAGGATCGTAAAAAGTGTGCTGTCGAGGCGGTTCCGTTCGGCGAAGTTGACCACAGTCTCAAAGGAGGCTTTGGTATCCCACTCATATCCGAAGATGAACGAGCCCTGTATGCCGATACCTTGGTCATGGATACGTTTAATGGCTTCGGCATACTTTCCTGCCCTATTGAAGCTTTTGTTCAGGCTGTTTAGGCCTTCCTGCGTCAGCGTCTCGAAACCGATAAACATCCCGTAACAGCCGCTCTCCCGGGCGAGTTGCAGCAGTTCGTCGTCCTCCGCAAAGGTTATGGAGGTTTGGCTGAGCCATTTGAAAGGATACCGTTTCAGAAGCGAGAAGAGTTTTTTTGCATAGCCGGGGTTGCCGGTGATATTGTCATCGACGATAAACAGGAAATTCGCTCCGCCGGATATGGTTTTGAGCTCCTTCTCAATCTCCTCCAGCGGGCGATACCGGTAAGTATTTCCGTAAAAGGCGGTAACAGAGCAGAAGTCACAGTCAAAGGGACATCCGCGCGTAGTCTGGATAGTGTTGGTGAAGAAGTAGCCCTTTTTCTTCAGCAAATCCCTACGGGCAGGCCGAAGTCCGGCCAGATTAAACACAGCGAGCGGAGCATAGCGTTTCTTGAGTCTGCCGTCCGCCGCATCCTTGATGATGGTTTGCCATACCGTGTCTGCCTCGCCGATCATCACGGCGTCAGCATGACTGCCGGCCTCATCAGGAAGCCATGTTGCATGGAATCCGCCTATGATAACTTTTGTACCGATCTCCCTGAACCGGTCAGCCAGCTCGTATCCCCGGAGCGCAAGGGGTGTCATAATCGAGATGGCTGCGAGGTCAAAGCCTTCATACTTGATATCTTGCACATTTTCGTCCTGAATGGTGATCCCGATATCAGAAGGGGTAAGGGCGGCGAGCGTGGTCACGCAGAGATAGGGAAATCGAAAGACCATGTTCGCCCAGATCGAACCCTCAGGCCACTTCGGTATAACAAAGGTTATATTCATAGTCCCTTTTTCAGGACTATGCCGGCAGCACTTCCACCCGTGGAGAGCGTAGAGAGGAGAGCCGACTCTTTCTGCAGCTTTCTTGGGCTGCCGACTATGAGGTCAAGTTTACATTTTTCGAAGGGCTGGTCAAGTCCTGCAATAGCAGGCAGAATGCCCCGGTCCATGCAGAGAGCAGCCGAGGCCAGCCGCAGGATGCCGTCACCGGGAAAATATCCGTGATAGGAACGGTATGCAGTCACGGGGACGGATGATCCGACCGTCTCACTGAGCGTATCAGCTTCAAGCCCGTCGAGGTCAGGAGTGGCATTCGCGCTGGCAGATACGAACCCGGGGACGGTGAGGTCTGCTGCAGCGAGTGAAGTCTGTAGTGCCCGCTTAAGAGAAAGCCGGCTTCTGTCATAGGCGAGGTTCGGCGAGGGATGCGATGCTATTTCAACCGCTTCGACCGTGCAGTATACACGGGCATTCCTCTTTCGTGCATCATCAAGCCGCTCCAAGATGACCGTCGCTCCCCCCTCTCCGAGCACAAAGCCCTTTCTTCCACTGTCAAAGGGCTTCATCTCATTGGAGACGACACCGAGGGATGAATAGCCGATGACCGCCGAGATGCTCAGCTCATCAGCCCCCGTAACGATCACTGCGTCTGCCTGTCCGTCCTTCAGAAGCTCGGCACCGAACATGAGCGCGAGCTCCGATGAAATGTCAGCATGACTGAAGGTGATATTCGGTCCCCTGGTCATAAAATGCATGGATATATGGCTTGCAGCAATGTTCTGAACCGTCTCAGGGAATATCATAGGGTTGGTGGCCTCAGGCCCCTCCCGGAGCAGACCCTCGTAAAAGCGGTCAGTGCTGTCCGTGCTCGCGAGGCCGGTTCCCAGAGCTATGGCGATGCGGTAACGATTGCGGTCAGTGACCTCGATGCCGGCGTCCTGTACCGCTTCGACAGCAGAAGCCAGCGCAAGCCGGGAAAAGCGCGACATGCGGCGAACCTTGATAGCTGGGATAATGTCCTTTGCAGAGAAGTTCCGTACAGCACCGAGTCGGACGATGCCGTTGCAGGGAAGACCGAAGCCCGCCGCTTCGGATATGCCTGAGCGAACTGCTACAAAGGACTGCAGAAGCTCTTCCTTCCCGATGCCTGCAGCCGAAAGAATACCGATGCCGGTTATTGCTATCATGACGGTCTCCTCAAGATGAGCGCCGTATTGTTTCCACCGAAGGCAACGGATGTAGAAAGAACAGCGCTGATGCAATCCGCCTTTCTCGGTTCCGGCACATAATCGAGGTCACAGTCAGGGTCCTGATTGCGGTAATGCACCGTAGGGGGGATGATCCCTCGCACAAAAGGGAGCAGGGCGGCCGCCGCCTCCTTTGCACCGGCGGCGCCGAGACAGTGGCCGATCATGGATTTCGTGGAGCTCACGGGTATGCAGTACGCACGCCTGCCGAAGGCGAGCTTGAAGGCCCGTGTCTCGGCTGCATCGTTTGCCGGTGTCCCGGTTCCATGAGCATTGATATAACCGATCTCGCCGGGATCTATTCCGGAGTTCTTCAGCGCGAGGGTTATTCCATGGCTGATGCCTGTTCCATCAGGCGAGGGTGCTGTCTCATGATAGGCATCGCAGGAAAGGCCATAGCCCGCGATCTCTGCATATGCCCGGCTTCCCCGTGCTGCTGCATGCTCTGCTGTTTCAATGATATAAAGAGCAGCGCCCTCACCGAGTGATATACCTTTACGGTCTCTGTCAAAGGGCCTGCAGGGGATGTCATCAACGGCCCGCAGCGCGTTGAACCCTGCAAAGGTCGTTTCAGACAGGGACTCGCTCCCCCCGGTGATTACTACGTCTGCGATCCCTTTCCGTATGATCTCTCCTGCCAAGCCGATGGCGGTGCTGCTGGATGAGCAGGCAGTGGAGATTGTCGCACGGAAACCACATGCCCCTGTCACGAGACCGATATAGTCCGTGAAGGAAGAGGAAGTGAATGAGGCCATCAGGCTTGGCCGGGGCCTGCGGCTGGTCCAGATCATGCGCTTGAACGCCTCGCCGTTCAGGAGTCCGCCGGATCCGCTCCCGATCACAACGGCAAGCCGCGTCCTGTCGGTCTGTTCGAGATCAATGCAGGAGTCCATAAGCGCCTCTTTCAACGCAACAGCGCCCAACATGTCACAGCGCGACATCCTTCGTGAATCTCGCGAGTCGAAGTGGTCATCAGGTAAAAAACCGCGCACCTGGGCGCCCAGCTTGCCTCTAAATCCATAAGTATCAAAGAGCGTAATCTCACCGATGCCGCAGGCGCCGGAGCTCAGGGCATCCCAGTACGCTGCTTTTCCCACTGCAATGGAGGATACAATGCCGATCCCGGTGATCACAGGAATTCTCATGGCAAAGAACGCTCCCGAATTAAGACATCTTTTCCGGGCAGGAAGGTAAAACTGCTCTCAGGGATATCGGGATTCAGCAGGATATCTCGAAAGAGCATGACCGTTGGTTCGCTGTTCCGGTCGAGCAGCCGTACGAGACGGGGAAAGGGAGACCCTTCTTCCAATTCCATCTCTATGCGGCTGATTGGACCCTTAGTCTTTGGCAGAAGCGCAAGAAGGGTCAAGCTCCCATCCCTCTTCGCCGTGATGGTATAGTCCTTCGAAAGGGCATACACGTCAAAATGCATGAGCGAGCCGTACTGGGTCAGATTGCTGAGCTTGTCAGCCTCCTTGAGGTCAGGATACCAAAGCCAGAGATCTCTTCCATTAAAGATCACTTGCATATTCGTGCCGCCGCTGTACTCCCACCTGATCCGGTCTGGATGACGAAAGAGAAAGCGTCCCGATGTCTTAATCGGCCTGCTGAAAAGCCTTGTTTTCTTCTCCTGGGTGAACGTTGCGCTCAGGCTCGTTATCTCTGCCTGACGGGCGATGAGATCGTCGAGAATGCCGGCGTTTGCAGCGGACATCGAGAAGAGGAGAAAAAGGGTTATGGCAATAAAGTTCTTAATAACAAGTCACCTGTTGAAAATGTGTCATCTATTGTATACGAAATATTTAGTTCTATCCACGCTGCAGATTCTGATCTGAAAATATAAGGTTCGATAGCAGAGATGGCCTGAATGGCGCCGCCTGCTGCCTCGAATATGTGCTGATCCGGAAAATTAGTCACAGAAAAGGTCTTGTAGGACGGCAGAAGTATTGCATGAACATATATTAGTCTAAGGAGCCGGGACAGTTGAGAAAGGATATACAGGTGGTTTTTATTGCAGCAAGCGTGCATAACAACAAAGTCAGGATGATTACCGCAAAACAACATCTTCTTGACAAAGAGCTTCTGTAATGATAGCTTAATATTAAGCTACTTAATCTGAAGCTTATGAAACGTAGATACAGAGGGACGAAAGATGAAGTTAGAGCACTTGGCTCCTATGTGAAGCTGATGAGGGCCGCTGAATCGGTAACTGCCAGGATTCACCGCCATCTAGCTGAGGTGAACCTTACCATCAGCCAGTTTGGCGTTCTTGAAGCGATCTATCACTTGGGACCTTTGAGTCAAGTAGAATTGGGAAAGAAGATCCTCAAGACAAGCGGGAATATGACCATGGTCATCGATAATCTTGAACAACGGGGACTCGCTAGAAGGGAACGGAATGCGGAAGACCGCAGGTATTTTACTGTGCACCTGACAGAAGCAGGGGAAAAGCTTCTTCACGAATTCTTCCCTCGTCATGCTGCCAGGATTACGGATGAGATGGGCGTGCTGACACCTTCGGAGCAGGAAGAGTTTGCGCGGCTCTGCAGGAAATTAGGACTCGGAAAGGAGAAAAAACTATGAATATCAGGGAAGCATCATCGCAGGGTGTTGTATGCGGACTGAGACAAATCCATAAAGGTCAAAAGGTTGTTGACGGGGCAGGTGTGCGGATTAACCGCGTGATCGGGTCCTCACGGCTGAGTTATATTGATCCCTTTGTTTTGCTCGATGAGATACGGAGCGACGATCCCAAGGACTATATTGCAGGCTTCCCGACCCATCCCCATCGGGGAATAGAGACTATCACCTATATGAAACGCGGGAGCTTCAGGCACAGAGACTCCCGTGGAGGGGGTGGTATTCTTACTGACGGCTCTGTCCAGTGGATGACAGCTGGTAGGGGAATTCTACATAGCGAGATGCCCGAAAAGACAGAGGGAGAACTGTGGGGATATCAGCTCTGGCTGAGCCTCCCGGCGAAGGACAAGATGGTGGAGCCGCGCTATCAGCACCTGACCCCGGAAATGATCCCTGTTATCAAAGGAAAGGGTATGACAGTGAAGGTCATATCCGGATTCTTTCAGGGCATGCATGGCCCTGCTGAAAACTGGCTGGAGGCAAACTACTTTGATATAGAACTGGAGAAAGGAAGCGTATTCAGCTTCACGATTGACCGGCAGATGAACAGCTTTGTGTATGTGCATACGGGGACAGTCAGCATATGCCCGACGTGGTTTACCGCGACAGTCAGTGAGAAGGAACTGGTGGAGTTTCAACAGGGAACTCTGATCGAAGTCATGGGCGTTTCAAGCGCATCTGCCTTTCTCTTCCTTTCGGCATGTCCGAACAACGAACCGATCGCAAGAGGCGGACCATTTGTGATGAATACCGAAGAGGAAATCGAGCAGGCGGTCCTTGATTACCATAACGGCCTGATTGGCTAGGCGCCTGCATTCGGCAGGTAAATTCACAACGGTGAAAGGGATAACGGTATAAGAGATATGGCGATGATCTTCGGCCGTGAATCGGGCATTTGTTATCGGTGCAGATTCGGAAAGCCATGAAACATTCTACTCCGTGAAGGTGTTCACATTAACACAGCATATGTTCCGATAGAGTTAAAAGCATGCAGAAGAAAAAGGCGGCTAGGCGCTCATGACAGAAGACAAAAAACGCATCGTTTTGAGATGGTGCGCATCAGAACCCTGGACAACGGTGATTTTTTATGGATAACATCATGCCGGTTGTCTTTCTCGGACATGGCAATCCTATGAATGCGTTATTGCAGAATAGATACACGGACGGGTGGGCTTCTATCGGCAGGTCTGTCCCGCATCCCAAGAGTGTGCTTGCTATATCTGCTCACTGGTACATACCGGCTTCTGCGGTAACAGCAACCCTTGCCCCTCGCACGATCCATGACTTCGGCGGCTTTCCACGAGAGCTCTATCAGGTCGAGTATCCGGCACCCGGTAGCCCCGAACTTGCACGACATATCAGGGATCTGCTCACACCTGTTTCAGTCGGGCTTGACGAAAACTGGGGGTTCGATCACGGGACCTGGTCGGTGTTGAAACATGTCTTTCCGACAGCGGATATCCCTGTCGTTCAACTGAGTATCGATAGGAGGCAGCCGCCGGTGTTCCATTATGAAATGGGCAAACGGCTTGCACCGTTAAGGGAAGAAGGTATTTTGGTTGTAGGCAGCGGCAATCTCGTTCACAATCTGCAAACCTACGCATGGGACCGCAAAGAACTCCAGCCTTTCGATTGGGCGGTGCGATTTGAGAATCGGGTGCGGGAGCTTTTACTTAGCGGGGACAATGCTCAGCTTATAGCTTACGAGAGCCTTGGTCATGAAGCGAGGCTCTCTGTCCCGACGCCGGATCATTTTCTGCCCCTGCTGTATATCCTGGGCCTTCGCAGGGACGATGACCAGATTTATTTTCCGGTGCAGGGCGTCGATGGCGGCTCGGTTTCCATGCTTTCTATCCAGATAGGCCCTCACTGATTTATCTTTATATGAGCGTCGGCTGTGTGAGGTGGCATTTCACTCTGTCTTTCTTCGAATTGGTTACGCATGTTTCATGGCAGGGGCTACTCTCTTCGCGGGGATAACAACGGTGTTGCATTAACGTGAACCGGCCCGTCATGGACATGCTTGCTGTTCGCTGCTGCAGAGAGATTCAGCCGTTGAAAAGAGGTTATTCTCTCTGCGCTCCCCATTTGCCGCAGGAGTCTCCCCAACGGGCAATAACGCGGTCGCAGTCATTGATCTCGATCACGCCGCAGCTGTTAGGACAATCCCCGCAATAGAAACTGGAGGTTGAAAGCTGCTGCTCTGCTACTGACCATCCTCTGAAACGGGTGCAGCGGGTATCCCGAGCCAATAAGGCAACGCCGACGGCTCCCATGATCGGATAATGTGGAGGAACGATGAACTCCTTGCCCGTCTCCCGCTCGAACGATGCCTTGATCCCGGGATTGGCCGCAACACCGCCCTGAAATATGACGGGCTCGCTGATCTCTTTTCCCCGAGCAAGGTTGTTCAGATAATTGCGCACGAGTGCGTCACAGAGACCGGCAACGATGTCTTCGAGATTGTGGCCCATCTGCTGCTTGTGTATCATGTCGGACTCAGCAAAGACCGTGCACCTTCCGGCTATGCGCGCAGGAGAAGATGCCGCCAGCGCATAGCTGCCGAGTTCCCCGATGCTGATACCGAGACGCGTTGCCTGGTGCTCAAGGAATGATCCTGTTCCCGCTGCACAGACCGTATTCATAGAGAAATCCGTGACAACGCGGTTGCGGATCAAAATGAGCTTTGAGTCCTGACCGCCTATCTCAACGATCGTCCTGACATTCGGGACGAGATGGATAGCCGACAGAGCATGGGCAGTAATTTCGTTCTTCACCGTGTCAGCGCCGACTACATGGTCGGCAAGCTTTCTGCCGCTTCCGGTTGTGCCGACGCCTCCTATCTCCACATCTCCCATGTCCTGTCGCAATGCAGCGCATGCAGATTGGAGCGCCCGGATGGGCTGCCCCTGTGTTTTCCGGTAAGAGTTCCAGAGAACGGTGCCGAATTGGTCGATGAGGACGACCTTGGTCGTCACCGATCCTACATCAATACCGAGAAATGCCTTCATGCCGTCTCCTTTCGAGAAGATCAACAAACGCCTCAAGCCGGGTTATTATATTCGCCTCAGATACCTGCTCGTCAAATGTCATGGAGAGCACGGGATAGTCCCTGTCCTTGCTGATCCGACTGATGATGGTCGATGCAACCAGTTCCGGCATGCAGGTGAACGGCATGATATGGAGAACGCCATCCACGCCCTTTTTCTGAAAAAGTAGAGTCTTTCCCACAGTCTCTATGCTTTCACCGCCGGCAGGATAGTTGAGATATCCCCGGGCGAGCTTTCTTGCATATGCTGTCTGGTTCCGTCGGAACGGTCTGAATCTGAAGCGGTCATTCAGCCAGTCGCTGAGCCAGACCCCCCGTCTGACCTCAACGCGCATCTCGCCGAGCTTCTTCTCGATACCAAAGTTCGCAAAGGGTTCGATCACCACGAAGATCTCACCGAGCACACCGATCGTAACAGGGGTAAGGGTTTCATCTATAGGAATGGCCCTGAACAGCCTCTTTATCTCGGGCATGACTTTGAAGAGCCGGGAATAGGAGTCGGCGAGGTCGATCATCCGGACGGACTGCTGCAATACCCTGTCGGTATCTTCGCGGTTGAGCTCCCGGGGCTTGTAATAGTGGTAGAGCGCGGTAGCGCGGTCAAGTGCCGCCATTCTCATCAGAATCAGAAAGAAGATGCTATATCCGTCGAACTTGGACCTGACCCCACTTATCTCGCGGATCGTGCCGATCATATCAGAGAGCCTGTCAGGGTTGTCTGTCGTGGACATCCTGAACCGGTAGCCCAGCTCACGGAGTATCTGCTCCTGTATGACACCGTAGTAACCGAACCTGCAGGGGCCGTATCCTCCCGGCATGAGAATGGCATCTGCACCATTATCGAGCGCCTCGATCATGTTGCCGAGGTTTATCTTAAAGGGCAGACAGGCAAACTCAGGAGCATGCTTCACCCCGAGGTCCAGTGTCCTGACCGTTGCCGGCGGCGGCGGTTGCATGTCCACACCATGTTGCCTGAGCACCCGGGTATAGGCCGTGGAAAGAAGTCCCATATGCGGTACCGTAAGCCTCACGCCGTCACCTTTGCGATCATATCGATGAATGCTTCCACGCGCGTCTGAATGCCGGCATCAGAGGCATGCTCATCAATGCTCAGGGTCATATAGGGCTTGTTCCTCTGGTTCAGTCTCTTTCTGATGAGGTCCCCCGTAAAGGAGTCCGGACCGCAGGCCGCACTGCATACGTTGATGACACCGTCGATGCGGTCGTCTTTGAAGAAGACGTGAGCTGAAGCCACGACCTCCTTGCCCATGTCCCAGTAAACCCATTTGGGAATAATCGTCATGGCCTCCCGTATCTCTGTCTCGGCAGGCCTCAGAGATACGGGGTTGGCCCCAAGTTTTCTGACAAAAGAAAAAAGGTTTTTCGAAAGATAGCGGTCAAAGAGAAGATAAGGGCGTCCGATGATGCCGATGCATATCTTCTTAGAAGCAGGCGGAACGGCTGTATCCTCCGACAGGACACTGCAGGCTTGCCGGTACCGTTCAGCAGTTCCCCCGAAACTTTCGCTCATAAGCTTCCTGAAGGATTCTGCAGTGCGCACAGGAGAAAGCGAAAGTGCTTTAGCAATAGGCCGGGTGAATTCATCGGCCGCCTTGTCGCCGAACTGTTTGACATGGAACAAAGGATCGAGCACCTGGGGAAGGTGTGCAAAGCAGGCCCTGGTCACGTCAGGAAGTCCGATCATCTTCGGACACATATAACTTTCCTGTTCCATGCTTACGTGTCGCGGTATAAAGAGAAGATCGACATCCTCCTTCAGCACAGCAACATGACCAAGAAAGGTCTTAACGGGGAGGCAGAGGTCGCTGACCGTGTGACGAAGGCCTTCCTTCAGAATTTCAGCATTCGTTTCAGGAGAAGCTATTACCTCGCAGCCCAGGTCTCTGAAAAAGGACATCCAGAGATCAGCGTAGCTGTAAAACAGCAGACCCCGGGGGATGCCGATTCTGGGATGTTTCATGTCGAAAGATTATGCATAACGTGCCGATAAAAGGCTATTTTTCAGTGTCATAATTTTAGTTTATTTTGCCTTCTTTCTGCAAAGGTATATGCCCTGAAAATAGTTCTTATGTTTTGGTGACAAATGTGGTAATCTTAAAAAAACCAGCCCATGGGGGCGTACGCTGCCCTATACCCGGAAGCATGAAAGAAATAAAAGAAATCATAGACATTGGGAAAAAGCTTGACGAACTCACCTACGAGGTATACAGCAATTTTGCAAAGCGAGATGATTTTGACCCCAAGCTCGTTGCCATGTGGATCAGGATGGCGGAATGGAAAAAAAGCCATATAAAGCACTGGAAGAAGATATCAAAGACCTTTGTGTATAAAAACATCCTCAAGAGAAAGCCGGCTGAACTTGCTACGACGGTCAAGCAGTTGAAAAATATTCAGGCTGAGCTGGTGGAGTTCCTCCGGAGACTGAGAAAAAAGAAAGTGAGCCAGTCTGAAGCTGTTTCCCAGACCGTACTGAACGAGTTCTGTCTCATATCGGACATTTTTCTGGAGATCTTCTACTCCTACAGCAGGACGCTCGAAGACCCCTCGGCAGACATTGTGCTCGACTGCAGGTCCCACATGATCAACATGACCGAAACTCTTCAGCCCTATCTCAGGCTCAATCCTCTTTTTTCCGCCCTCAAGAAGTCCATGGGGGAGATTGAGCATACCCATAATTTCCTGGTACTAAACTACGGCAGGAAGAAAAAGGCTGCCGGATAGACGGTTGCTGGCATGGAAGCCAAGCTGAACATCAGAGGCATCTTTTCATCGGAAGAGGAGATGACCGGAGTCATTCGCAGTCGTAGAATCTGCTACGACACTGAGCCGTACTATACGACTACGAAAGGCCAGCTTGTCCAGATAGGATATCAGATCAATCTCTACGGAACATTTCCGCAGACAGACAAGAAGCCTTCTCCCGATGACCCTGAGTTCAGAAAGGTACTGCGGGATGTACGAAAGGTCGCTGAAGCGCTTTCCAACACCTGTGATCCCCTGCATATGTGCGAGTCTACTATTGAAGAAGCGAACACCATCAGCTACTCCCATGACCGCAAGATGCGCCCCGACGTCACCGTGCATATCCCGGTCTTTGACCAGGAGCATTTCGGGCATCCCGTAGACAGCCATATCGAGGAGACCGTCGGCCTGGCAGGCAAAATACTTGAGATTGCCGGGGTGAGAAGAAAGCGCTGGGAGGACTAGCAGGCAGGTTTCGTCGCCCTGATATATGCTGATAGGACCATCTTTTCGACCCCTTCACCGAAATTCCAGCTTCGTATCACGTCGTCACTGTTCTGTTTGCCTGTGATCTCGATATTCTGAAAGCCTGCATTGGCGAGCATATCCCTGAGTTCCTCCACGGGAACCGAGCCGGTTATTCAGCCGCTGTAGGCATGCTCGTTGGAAAGAATCTCCTGGCTGAACTCGGCCCGTTTCAGAATGTCAGATATGGCTAGTCTGCCGCCGGGTTTGAGGACCCTGTATGCATCACGGAACACGGCCTGCTTGTCGGTGGAGAGATTGATCACGCAGTTCGATATGATCACATCAACAGAATTGTCATCTATAGGCAGATGCTCGATCTCACCGTACCTGAATTCAACATGTTCCGCATTGAGCCTCGCAGCATTCTCCCTTGCTTTTGTTACCATATCGGGCGTCATGTCAACGCCGATGACCCTCCCGGTCTTTCCTACCTTCATGGAGCAGAGTATGGCGTCAAACCCTGCGCCGCTTCCCAGATCAAGTACCGTCTCGCCCACTTTGAGGTCAGCGATAGCTTGGGGATTGCCGCAGCCGAGACCGAGGTTCGCCTCGCCAAGCCCGATCTTCAGTTCTTCGTCAGAATACCCGAGCCTCCTGCCGGCCTCACGCAGGCTGACGCTGTCCGATTCCGGCGCGCAGCAGCTTGAGGGGGCGAGAAAAGAAAACTTGCCCTGAGCAACATCGGTGTAACTCTTGATGACCAGTTGTTTCATTCCTGCCTTCTCGTGATCCATGCTGTCATATTATCATATGGTATGAGAAAATAGAACACCGCCTTTTTTGCACAATAACCTGGCGGGGGATTATTCATCTGCTTGCGGATCATGAAATAGCCAAATAGGCCCGCACAAGCATTGCTGCACGTGTGGCCGTGGCACAACGCCATGACACCAGGTAGTTCTCGGATAAACGTCAGGGTAAAACTACTGTTGTCAGTTCGCGTCAGTCATACGCCTGCGCAGCCTATTGCACGCTTCATTAATTCATAGGACTGGCCTCTATCAAACACGTCTGGACATGCAGCACGCGTAAGCATCGCCGCCAGCCCGCTATTTTGGGGAGATGGTCAGTTTGGGGAGAGGGTCAGGCAGAAACAGCAGATTCCCGGCGAAAGGTGGAGCGAAAGACGACCCGCTGGCCGTCGCGGCGCTTCGCAGTAGGAAACCGAAGTATAGTTGCTGCATCCGACGGAGACGACTTCCACTGTCGGCCGCGTCACGTTAGAGAGCGACTCACCCAAGACCTGAGGGCAGGGTGCGGCCTGCGCAGCTGCGCGCTATGTTATTCCTTTGCCCAAGGCCGGGATCGGCATTGCTGCGCCGTCGCACATAACCGTGTCTTGGGGCGCAGGGGTATATTACACGGTTTCCCTGTTGTGAGCATGCAGCGTATCCGTAATTTCCCCTGCCGGGAGAGGCCGGCTCAACAAATAGCCCTGAAACTCATCACATCCCCATTCCCGCAATAGGGCTACTTGCTGCTCGTCATCCACGCCTTCGGCAACGACTTTTAGGTTCAAACTGTGCGCCATCGCAATAATGGTCTTGATTATTGCTGCGTCACTGGAATTTGACATTACATTAACAATAAATGAGCGATCGATCTTTAAGGAATCCAAAGGAATTTTCCTGAGATAGTTTAATGACGAATAGCCAGTCCCAAAATCGTCAAGGGATATCTGTATGCCAAGGTCTCTAAGCTTGTGCAGTATAACAACCGCTTCCTCGGGGTCTCTCATGATTGCGCTCTCGGTGATTTCAAGCTCCAGATATCGCGGATGCAGGTCAGCATTCTGCAACGCGCTGGTCACAACATTTATCAAATCCGTTTGATCAAACTGACGGGTTGAAATATTGACTGACACAACGATCTGCCCTAATCCGGCTTTATGCCACGCCTTGTTTTGCAAACATGCGGTATTCAATACCCACTCGCCAATCGGCATAATGAGGCCGGTTTCTTCAGCAATAGGTATGAATTTGGCCGGCGGCAATATGTCTCCATCAGCGGGCTTCCAGCGCACCAACGCCTCGAGGCCGTTGATCTTCCCTCCTGTAAGAGATTGTTTCGGCTGGTAATAGAGCAGGAACTCATCACTCTCCAGCGCCTTATGCAGATTGCTTTCCAGGGTCATATATTCCAGCGCCTTTTCAGTCATGGATTTAGAATAAAACTGATAACAATTCCTCCCCGCGGATTTGCCGTAGTACATGGCAACATCAGCGTTTTTGAGTAGATCGATGCTGTTGTCCGCGTCATTCGGAAACAGGGATATGCCGATGCTGGCAGTGAGAAATACATCTCGGCCATTGATATGGAACGGTTCCGAGATACTCTGCAAAATACGAAGTGCTACTCTGCCCGCATCTTGAATATGATCGAGGTTGTGCAGCAGCAAAATAAATTCATCCCCCCCCATCCTCGAGACGATATCTGCGGTTGCATGCTCATCCACGCGGCCGATATAATCTGAGTCCCGTGTCGACGCAAGCAATCTGTCCGTTACCGCCTGCAAGAGCTTGTCGCCTATGTCATGGCCGAGCGTGTCATTAACACGCTTGAAATGGTCCAAATCAATGAACAATAGCGCCATGGTGACGTTATGGCGATGTGCAGAGGTGATCGCCCGTTCTAACAGCTCCGTGAAGAAAGCGCGGTTCGGCAGACGGGTCATGCCGTCGTAGTATGCGAGGTAGCGGATTTTTTCCTCGGTCTCCTTGCGGGTAGCTAATTCCTGCTCCAGCTTACTGATGCGAGAAACATAGATAATGGTTATTCCGACAACTATCAAAGGTACGAGCAAAGCATCGCCGGCACCGATTATCAACACTTCGGATGGAACATATCCCCACCACAGATAGCTTTGTATCGAAGAAGCCGCCAGCGTGAGCACTTGTGAAACGATGATGCCGATCCACAGAAAATGCCAGATTTTGATCGATGTTATTTTCTCGGTGAAGCGGGTCAAGAATTACCTTCTTGTGAAGCCCATATTGTAGTTATTAATATCACCGTAATTATAACAGGCCGCGGGAATCTTTTCACCCCCCTCGCCTGCGTGCTCCGGTATGCCCACGTTTTTTCATGCACGCGCGTTTCCGCAGCAACTCCCCCACATCCTGCTTGGCTGTCAAGATAACGCCAGATTTCTTGATTATTCCATGCTCTGCTGATAATATTCAAATCGGGAAGCAGAGTTCCACTCGGTGTCCGTAGGCATCTATAATTTTTCTGCTTACCCTGTTCTCATCAGTGCTATGGGTCGAAGAAGGAGGGGGCTAGATCTATGGAAAAAAGGACCTCTAAGAGGATACCTGTCAGCTTAGCAGCAAGTCTTACGCGGGGAGATATGACCTTTAATGCCTTTATCGCTGATATTTCAAAGCAAGGCTTATATGTGATTCAAGCGCCGGGTGAGGGGAATTCTGTCGATCATGATGGCGACATGGTGACGCTGAAATTCTCTATCTCATCGGGCCTATGTCTTGAATTGCGATGTAAAGAGGCGTGGTCAGTTGAGGACGTAAACGGCAATTCCTCGAGAAAAATAGGTCTGGAAATTCCGCTTCCCCCCGATGAATTCAAAGATTTCTATATGAATTCCTACTATAAGGTGAGAAACAATATGTCTCATGACCCCATTGCGGTTATCGGCATGGCTTGTTATTACCCGGGCGCGCCTGATCTAAAATCGTTCTGGGAAAATATCCTTGCGCGCAGAAGGGAATTTCGCCGGCTCCCCGAAGCGCGGCTCCCGCTGTCGGAATATTATGATCCTGATCCTTCTGCCCCTGACAAGACCTATGGGAAGCGGGCAGCCGTTATTGACGGGTTTGAGTTTGACTGGATCAAGCGGGGCATTCCGAAAACGGTTGTGGCGTCGTCAGACATTGTCCATTGGCTGGCGTTAGAAGTTGCGCTGCGAGCGTTGGCTGACGCGGGATACAGTCGTGAGAATATCCCTTCCGACCGTTCGGGGGTCATTCTCGGAAACACCCTGACAGGTGAGCACAGTCGGTCACATCACATGCGATTGCGCTGGCCCTATGTCAGGAAGACGTTGCAGGCCGCTGCTTCAAAGAGACGGTTGCACCCTGAGGTTATTGACGAACTCACTGACACCATGGAAGCATATTACAAATCTGCCTTTGCTCCAATTACCGAAGACACGCTGGCCGGGAATCTTTCCAATACCATTGCGGGGAGGATCTGCAACTTTCTCGATCTGCATGGAGGAGGGTACACGGTGGACGGAGCATGTTCGTCGTCCCTTATTGCGGTAGCTACTGCTGCCAGCGCCCTGTCGAATGGCACTCTCGACCTTGCAGTCGCCGGCGGGATTGACATCAGCCTGGATACATTCGAGCTGATAGGCTTTGCAAAAACGCATGCCCTGGCGAGAGCGGATATGCACGTATATGATCGGCGAGCGAGCGGTTTTATACCGGGGGAAGGGGCTGGCTTCGTGGTATTAAAACGCCTTCAGGACGCCATCGCTGACGGAAATTATGTATACGCGGTATTGCGGGGATGGGGAATATCGTCTGACGGGAAGGGCGGAATGACAGCACCGAAAGCGCAGACCCAGGCCCTGGCGATACGGCGGGCATATGGCAAGGCGGGGTATAGCATACGCGAGGTCGATTTTATCGAAGGTCACGGGACCGGCACAATAGCAGGGGATAAAGCGGAACTGGAGGGCATTGCGGATGCTATGGGTGACGACAGTATCGATTCTCTTCGTACCTGCGGTATCACCTCTCTCAAATCCCTTATTGGCCACACCAAGTCCGCCTCGGGAATCGGGGGCTTCATCAAGGCAGCCATGGCCGTGAACAGGCGCATTATTCCGCCTACTGCGGGATGCAGAGAACCCAATCAAGTATTTTATGAAAAGGCACGCAGGGTATACCCCGTCATGCAGGGGGAACAACGACCTGCGGAAGACGCGATCCGCGCGGGTATATCCGGCATGGGCTTTGGGGGAATCAACTGCCATGTGACGATAGAATCGGCCGGAAAACCTGCACAGCATATAGAACCCTCCGTCGGAGAGCGGCAGTTGCTTGTATCCTCACAGGAGACTGAACTTTTTATCCTGTCCGCCGCATCGCAGCAGGAAATGAGTGAGCGCGTAAACACCCTGAAAAGAATTGTGGGGGGAATTAGCGATGCTGAAATGACTGACCTTTCGAGGCACCTGGTCGGGGAAGGTGCTGCCGATAAACCTTTTCGCGTTGCAGCGATTGCTGCATCTCCCGAATCGCTCGTTGAATGTCTCGAGCGCGCGGGTCACATACTCGGTACGAACGACATACCCCGCGGCAAGATGGTGGCCAGCCCTCAACAGGACATCTGGATTGGGAACTCAGTATCGCGCAACCGCGTTGGGTTTCTGTTTCCCGGCCAGGGGTCTCAACAGATCAATATGGGGAGGCTCCTGGTGGAACGATACCCGTGGGCCAGGGAATTTGGGGCGCAGGTGGATGTGTGGCTCTCCGAAACAGGTTATGAAAAAGTATGTGAATATATATATCGGCCGCTCGATCGAGCCCCTGACGGTGATCATGTAGATGGATGGAAAAGGGCGCTGTCCCGTTCGGAGATAGCACAACCCGCGATCTGCATGACATCGCTCCTGTGGATCCGGCATCTGGAGAACCTCGGCATCAAGCCCGTTGCAGTCGGCGGCCATAGTCTCGGTGAACTGACAGCATTCTTTGCTGCGGGCGCTTTCGACGACAGAACGTTGCTCAGGTTTGCGGCAATAAGGGGTAAGAGTACTGCCGCTCCCGCTGATCATGCGGGGACTATGGCGAGTTTTGCCTGCAGCCGGGAACACGTTGAAGAACTGCTGAAGGAAGTTGAAGGGTATGTTGTCATAGCAAATGTGAACGGTCCCACCCAGACAGTAATATCCGGCGAGAAACGGGCTGTAGAACATGCGGTGCAGTTGGCATCACGCCTGGATATCACGACAAGGCATCTGCCGGTCTCCAACGCCTTCCATTCACGCTTCATGATGGGTGCAGCAGAGAGACTCTTTAAACACGCGCCCATTCCCGAGACGCTACGAGAAACAACACTGAAGTTGTTTTCATCCATGGACGGTACTGAGGTGCCGCCGGAAACCGATCTCCGAAGTCATTTTGCGAGGCAGGTGACGCATTCGGTGAATTTTATGTCCCTGGTCAGAAGCATAAGGAGAGACTGCGATCTGTTGGTGGAAGTGGGGCCCGGGCGCGTGCTTGCAGATCTGGTCAAATCAATTATAGATGCGGATGGTCCGGTCTGCCTTTCCGTTGAATCGAGGGCCTGTGATGATCGTGCTCTGAATACAGTTCTCGGCTGTTATTTCGTGCACGGCGGCGAGGTTAATTGGTCGGCGCTCTTCGAAAACCGGCTGGTAAGGCCGTTCATTTCCCCATCAGAACGTATTTTTATTGACAATCCCTGTGAACGTCTTCCCTTTGCTGCGGATGAAGAAATCGAGATGCACGCTCCTCTCTCAGGGGATGGTCGATCAAATGTGGTGCCAAGCCCTGTTCCGGGCGATAGCAGCGGAGTCTTCTCGAAGCAACAGATAGATATTATGCGCAAACTCATACGGGCGGAAGTCGAGGTGATGGGGCTTGCAGCAAAAGGCAGTCCTGAGCGTCCCTTGGAGGAATCGCCGGCTCTTGTCCTCACGGAGCAGGAGAGTCTCATGCAAGGCCTTCCGTTACCTTCGACCGACGGACTAAGGACTCCGGAGGCATTGTTGAGGCTCATATCGGAGATGACGGGATTTCCGAAGGATTCGATATCATTCAATCATCGGCTCCTTGACGATCTCAATCTTGACTCTATTAAGGCGGGGCAGTTTGTTGCCAAGGTTGCGAAACTGCATGGTGTGGAAGGGAAACTTGATCCGACGGTCATGGCAAACAGCTCACTGCAGGAAATCTATGACCGTGTCGAGTCCTGCAGGGCGTCGGGGCGATCGTCCGACGAATCTCCACCCGCATACGAAAGAGAACCGGGTCCAGAAAAGATTCAGTTACACGAAGCGACAGGCAACTGGGTGCGCAACTTTAAGGTCTCCTACGTGGAGCACCAGCGTACATCCGCCTACGCATTCGAACAAACGATGGCTGCAGTTTTTAAGGAAGGAAAGCGCGTGATGTTTGTTTCCGACGACGGGGAAGACCGGCTCTGTTGCGAAATGCTGGGTATGCTGACGGAACGGGGGATTCCGGCGGCACAGGAACATTATAGGACTTTTTCGGGCAGTGCCGCTCATGATCATAGGAATGTCGACTATTTTGTTTTCTTGCTTCCATGGAACAAGAGCGAGAGCACGGAGTTGCTCACAGCGGAAAAGATAAAGGCGATGGCGGAAAGATTGTGGTGTATCGGTACGATCATCACGTCCATGAAGATGCAGATGCCGAAGCCTACGTATGCGATAGTGCAGTTTGGAAACGATGGTTTTTTTAATTACGACGCAGATGTCTCGATTGAGGCAAAGGGGAGTGTGGCGTTTTTCTGCAGTATCCATCTTGAAAACCCGGGAGAAAGAATCCGAGTGCTGCAGTTTAGTAAGAAGGATGATGCTGCCGGCATATTGCAGAAGATTGCAGAAGAGCTTGGTGCCGAGGAAGAAATCAGCATCGCCGTGTTTGACAGCCGCCATAGGAGACATGTTCCCGTGTTGGAGCTTATTGACTCTCGGATTCTTGGCGAACGCAAGATTCAGTGGCGCAGTGAAGATGTAGTCCTTGTTACCGGAGGGGCCAAGGGAATTACCGCGGAGTGTGCTCTTGCTTTCGCAAAGAAGACGGGTGTGAAACTGGCTCTGGTCGGGAGCACGCCAGTTGTCGAGAAAAACGAAGAGATACAGACGGTGTTGCAGCGTTACCGCGAACATGAGGTCGTCTGCCGTTACTATGCGTGCGATATTTCTGATAGCGCGAAGGTCGGTGATCTGATGAGGCGGGTAGAGAAGGACCTCGGTGTGATCACCGGAGTTATCCATGGAGCTGCGCTCAACAGGCCTCGACGTGTTGAACAGGTCACGCTTGCTGAAGCGGTCAGTGAGATTGCACCGAAGCTCTTCGGGGCCATGAATATCAGCCGCTGCCTTAAAGACAATCCATTGAAACTTATGGTTGGGTTTGGGTCTATTATCGGTATTACGGGAATGGCGGGGAATGCATGGTATGGATTTTCCAATGAAATCCTGAACCTGTTGCTGCAACAATTCGGAACCCGCACCAAAACCACTCAGGTGAGCATTCCAGCATTCAGCATCTGGGACGAGGTAGGCATGGGAAAACGCATGGGAAGCCTAACGTTCCTGTCAACAATGGGAATCCTCCCCATACCGAAAGGGAAGGGAGTAGAACACTTTATGCAGCTGGTGGAACAGGACCCCGGCGAGGAGCAGGTTGTGGTTGCCAGCAGACTGGGGGCGCTCAATCTATTCAGAAGACTCCCTGTTTCAAAACCAAGTGCCGCGCGATTCCTTGAAGAAATACTTTTCTACGAAAAGGGCGTAGAAGTAGAAGCGAAGGCAGTGCTGACCCTCGATAACGATCCTTATCTGAGGGACCACGTCTTCAAAGGCACCTGTTTATTTCCGACCGTAATCGGAATCGAAGCCATGGCCCAAGCCGTCTCGTATGTTACCGGTATCGTCGACATGGATTATCTGCGTCTTGAAAATGTTCGGCTAAGCTACCCTATCGCGGTCGAGCCTGAAGGCGCAACAGAGATCCATATACACGCGCTCGTAGACGATACGGCTGCGGAGGGTGCCGAAATCCGCGTGGAAGCCGGGATAACGGTTGATCAAACAGGTTTTTCGAGCAATCATTTTGAAGCAATGTTTGTTCTTGGCGTCCGGAAGCGTGCGGAAGCATCTGCCGTGAAGATTCCCGAGACGTTCCTTGACATCAATCCTGAGGAGGATCTCTACGGGCATATGTTATTTCAGGGGAGGTTGTTTCAACGGATCAGGGCCATCCGGACGTTGCATGATACTCAGTGCGTATTTGATTCAGAACGGCAAATTAGTGAACGCTCTTCGGGGCCGTTAGGTAGCGGGCTGATCACCGGGGATCCGTTCTTCAGAGATACACTGCTTCAGTCAGTGCAGATACTGCTTCCTGAACTCATAGCGTTGCCCGTCGAAATTGAAAAATGGGAACTTTTTCCATATCATCGGGAACATGGATATCATACGGTTGTTGTTGATTTGCTCCAAAAAGGGGACGACGTCATAATTTCAGATGTGTCGGTACTCAACGCATCAGGTGAAATCGTTGAAAGACTTCACCGGTATAAGGCAAAGATTATTGAGAAGGTGCAGCATGCTCCTCGGCTAGAGGATATGAAAAATCCCGATGATTGGGACGAAGCAGAGCTGGAGAAGAGACTTCAGTCTTACTGTCAGCGGATCAAGAAGGTAGCCCCGGTAATTTCCATCAAGCATTGGTCCGATATCCATGAGATGGAGAAAACGAGGCGTCATGAGGTCGAGAGAACATTGTTTGAAAAAGCATACCGGAAGCTGAAAGGTGCCTGCGAGGGACTTCCTGATGACATATCCATTGGCTGGGATGAGCAGGGGAAACCCTTTGTCAGAGAATCCGTCGGCGTGGGATTGTGCTGCAGTCATGATAACCATTTGTTTCTCTGTGTTGCGGGCCGGGGGGAACAGGGGTGCGACATTGAGACCATTACGCACCGGAGCGAAGAAGAATGGAGAGAACTCCTCGGCAGCACAAGGGCTCCGCTGTTACAGAGAGTAGCCGGCGTGGACAAATCTGTTGACAGTGCAGGAAGCCGTATTTGGTGCGCACTGGAGGCTCTTCGAAAAGCTACTGATATGAACGAGAGCACCATGAGATACGATGAACACATAGGGGAATGTCTGATATTCAAAGCCTGCGATTTGAGTATTCTGACTTTCCCCGTCAGACTGTTGAGGGGCCGCGGGCGAATGGTCGCAATCGCGATTTCAGAAGAGGGAACTCGGGCCAGGGAAGAGCGGGGCGGAGGGGGTAGAGGCGACAGCGGGGGGATCATCGGGATGGGGCGGTTTGCTGACAGCGGCCCGCAGGGACAGACTGTCTTTGAGTACCAGTTTCCCTTAAGCTTGAGAGACAACGCGACCATCGGCGGAGGCATCTACTTCGCCAATTATTTTCACTGGGTTGGAAAGGCGCGGGAAGCGGCGTTGAAGCCGATCGGCAAGAATATTGCGGAAGAGTTTTTTGGCGGACACTTCATGGTCACAAATTACACGGGAACAGAGATAGCAGCCCATGTCGGAAACCATGAGACTATTGACGCACGGGTCTGGGTTGCTAAAGTGTTTGGGGACAACGATGCATCGTTGGAACTGCATTTCGAATGGCGCAAGATGTCCGAGGGAATGATAAAGCCGGTGGCGTTCAGCAGGCAGCAGCTCTCATGGATCAGAGTCATCGGTCATGGTGTTGTTGAATCCGTTGCCTGTCCTGAGTTCTTTATGGCCTTTCTGCAGAATAACGGTTTTCTTCCGAACGCAGCCCCTGCTGAACTCAGTGAGGAACCGTCCGGCGAAAAGAAGATATTCCCTCAAGAACTTGGGAATATCCTTTTTGAAGGCGATCTTCTCGGCAGCGGCAAGGATGCTGTGAAGGAGTCCGCCGTTGAAACGACCATGGAGCATTCCAATCTTGCCCAAAATATCTATTTTTCGAACTATTTCATATGGCAGGGACATCTACGGGATCAATATCTGTTCAGCCTCTCTCCCGTACGCTACAGAAGCATGGACAGAAATGGACAATTTGTATGTATTCACAGTGAGGTGAAGCATTTGCGCGAAGCAATGCCGTTCGACCGCATTTCTGTCACGATGAAGCTGAGACGGCTCTATGAATGTGGTATCGAACTGTATTTTGAATATTTCAAGGCGAACGCTGGCGGAGAAACAGTAAAACTGGCGTATGGGATCCACACGCTTGCCTGGGCATCTATCGACATTGCAGATAGGTATGTTCCGCAGAAGCTTCCAGAGATATATCTGGAGAAGATACTCAGGCCACATTCATAAAGTTTCATGGGATGCAATTCTTCCGGGAAGATCTCGGTCAGACCGCTATGAGAACGGATGAGCTGCTTATGCCCCTTGTTCCAGATCGTGCATGCAGGTCCGTAATGGATATACGCCAGCCCATAGAAATCGTTAATAGGTGAGGATCTTTTGAAGATGATCGTACAACGAAGGTTGATTTATGGGACTTATCTCTTCATCAAACTCAATGCCCATAAAATACAGATCGCCGATTACGCGGTCGTAGACACTTTCACCCTTCATGAACGCAGTCGTCATAAGACCTTGAGCGGAAATGAAGGATATTTCGATTGATAAGCCTGTACCCTCACGGATTCGTTTATCCGAGTACACTCCGACACCTGAAAGAGAAATATCGGCGATCATAGTTTGAATTATTTCAGAGCTTTCTTCACTGCTATATGTAATAGTCGCAGACGCTGCCAACGGGATTCTCTTATGCCTTCTCTTGTTGGTAAGCATGGAATCTTATAGCATATGCGGCGAGGTAGAATCAAATGATATATAAAGAAGCGAGCAGGCTACATACTGTACTCGTTCGGGTTGCGATCAAGCAACAGTCAAAGGAGACACCGCTCCTTGCGACTCAATTTGCTTTTTGCACAGGATATCACGTATGTTATGAAAAATGAGTATTTCATTGGACGACGTGCTGAAGAAGTCTGATAATATCGTGTTCAGGAAGATCGAGAACGAGTATATTCTTGTGCCGGTCAGGAGTAATGCCGCTGACCTGGACTATATTTACACTCTCAATGAAATCGGGGCAAGAATATGGGAACTGATTGACGGTATCCGCACGGTTGGTGACGTCAGGGATATCATCTGTTCTGAGTACGAGGTAACGCCGGAAACTGCGGCAGCAGATCTTTCTGCTCTTATTGCCGAACTTGCATCGCTCTCGATTGTTGCCTCGGTTACTTAAGTGATTATGGACTGCACTTCGATTCCTGAGCTGGGATATAGCGCCTGGCACAGGGCATTTGAACAGAGTACGGTCGGCAAAAGGATTCCCGTATCATGCAGCATTGAGCTTACTTACCGATGCAATAACCGCTGTGTTCACTGCTACTGCAACCAGTCGGAAGACGATCTTCGGGAAAGATCAAAAGAACTGACAACTCGTGAACTTATTGGGATGATCGACATGATTGTTGATGCAGGCTGTCTCTGGCTGCTCTTGACAGGTGGCGAGGTTCTGCTCAGGGAAGATTTTCGAGAAATATATCTGCATGCCAAGAAAAAAGGGTTGCTGGTAACGCTCTTTACCAATGGCACCCTGATAAATGAAGAACTGGCGGATTTCCTTGCGGAATGGAGGCCATTCTCTGTTGAGATAACGATATATGGAGCATCTGAGGCAATCTATGAGAAAGTTACACGGCGCGGAGGTGCTTATAAGCAGTGCATGAAGGGCATTGATCTGCTTGTCGAGCGTAAAGTGCCTTTACAGCTGAAGACGTGTCTTATAACCATAAATGCCCATGAACTGCAGGATATGAAGGCGCTCGCAGCATCAAGCGGCCTTTTTTTGAGGTTTGACCCCCTCATCAATTGCCGGCTCGATCAGGACAGATCCCCGGCAGATTTTCGACTTTCACCGGAAGAAATTGTACAGGCAGATCTGCTTGACGGCGCAGAAAAGAGAGAGTGGGCCAGGCAGGCACTCCAAGCCCCTCCCAGAAACCAATCTGGATGGATTTATACCTGCCGGGGGGGTGAGAGCTCCTGCAATATCGACCCATATGGAAATCTTAGTCCGTGCATCATTGTGAAAAATAAAGCAGTGAATCTGAAAGAAAAGGATTTTCACACAGCCTGGGAAGACATGGGTAAGATGATCGAAACTATGACCTATCCGCCTGATGCACCTTGCAAATCATGCAATCTGATCAATCTCTGCGGACGCTGTCCTGGATGGTCCCTGCTTGAACATGGAATTGAGGAGAACTCGGTAGACTATTTATGCAGAGTTGCACGCCTGAGGCAAGAGCTTCTGGGTGCAACGGCTACATGATGCAGAGAAGCTGCCACTCCGTAACAGTGCAAGTGCAGTTTATTTCCCTGAGATTTTTCTCAAGAAACTGATAGCGCTCTTGTCAGGAACGAACCCGAGTTCAAAGCAGGGAATTTCTTCGGTCAGTCTCGCCATAAAATCAAGATTCGCATTCATGCCTTTCTGATCCCACATTGCAGGGAATGATCGCACAATAAGGCGGGTTATGGCATCCGCCGATGAGATTCTTTTTGCATAGTTTTTATCTGCATGCTGCAGGAAGAAGAGGCGCCGGAGGGGGAACCTGCCCTGATTGCATACAGGCAGCTCTCCATGCCATGGCGTGCCGTATGCAAAAAACTGACGACCAACCTCTCTTAGGATAATCCGCTCATCGTTCAGGAGGGTGCAAAGAGGCTCTTCCATCCAAAGCTTTGCCATGGTGCTTTTGCCATCACCCGAGGCCCCGACAAAAACCTCCCCCTTACCGTCATCGATAATGCCGCAGGCGTGGGCGATAATACCCGCATATTTTGTGAGCAGACCTACATAGAGCAGTTCGTCAAAAGGGAAAATAGCGCCGCGAAATGAAGCTGCATCATCGAGAATATTTTCGGTAAAGACAGTTCCATCAGTGCCTGTTTCATCAAATGAAAATATACGACCTCCGGAAACAATGTATGACTCAGGATCGGTCTTCTTGTAAAGTTTCCATGTCCCGCCGGAATCAAAGACTGCGGGATAGCATGTGCCAATTGCAAACGATGCCTTTTCTTCCAATATATCAACAAAGAAGCTTGCGTTCTCGCACATGTCTGATGAAAGAAATGACACATATGCATCAGGTAAGGGATAAGAACTTTTTGAGGAAAAAACAACAGTTAAGTCAGCTATCTCAAGCTTTTTAATGTGATGCAATGAACAATGGGCAGCAGAGGGTTAAGATTGTCTTCTACCCGCCTGCCTGCACGGTTGTTGGTTTGGCAATTTAAGACAGGCGGTCAACACCTCTTCCGGCTTAAGCTGCACTTTCTTGATCTCCGGTTTTTTGTATTCTTTTTTCTTTTTCATAAAACCTCTTCGATCTCAGGGTATCTATAAGTATATATAATGTACCAGAATAATGCAGTTTTGGAAAGCTTGTCTCTAACGGTGGCAAGGCGTAAGAGAAATGATTGGTCTTCATGTTGCCCTTTTATCGAGCCATGTTCGATTTTTAGAAGTGAATATCGGAAAAACATCACAAGCGTCGTCCCATGCTGTGAACAGAGAGATTGGCCCTGTATAATAAGAGGAGATTATTTTATAATCTCGAAGAATCATGCTGACCCGGATAATCTGAAAACAGTCTTGTTCTCCGAAATATGGAATGTAACTACAGATGAGGAATATGCTTAAGCTTCTCAGGTGTTCTGTCTGTAACAGCAGATTGTCTCAGGAAGACATCTGCTTGGTATATTGTAGTTGAGGAATTTCTTATAAATTTATTAAGAACATTCCGGAGCGGTGAAATCGTAAGCTGCTTACTGAGTTTATCTGTGAAAGGTGACATGGCAACCTTGACCAACATCAAGGGCATCTCAGGAGACCTTTTGGGTAGCGGGACAGACGTCCGCATCATCACACGGGGTGTGTCCATGTTTCCGCTCATTAATACCGGAGATAGGATTACTGTCAGCCCTGAAAGGAACCCTACGATGGGGGATCTTATAGTCTTTACGAGTAATGACCAGATGGTCTGCCACAGACTGGTGAGGGTCTTTGAGAAAGACGGCATGAAATATTATCAGACCCGCGGTGATTCATTATTCAGTCCTGACGAGCCCGTAACCCTCAATCAGATTTTGGGGAAGGTGGTACGGATCGAAAGGGAGAGACTGTCCCTTCAGCGGAGGATACTACTGCTTATCTATCCTGCTCTAAAATTCTGGGGGGGTAACGCGTTTGTCGTCAATGCAATGGTAAAACTCAGGGCGATGTTCAATTCGATTAACAAGCAATGAATATTGAGGCTCTGAAGCCATAGGGCAATGGAGAAGCGCAGATCGGCAACGCTGTTGTTCATCGGTGACTCACTGATCGAATACTTTGACTGGGAGAAAAGGTTTCCAGGCCATACCGTATATAACCTCGGCGTCTCCGGTGAGACCGTCGGCGGCCTCAGGGCCAGACTGAATCGCATCATGGCACACATTCTACCCCCTGACAAGGTATTTATTATGACAGGGATTAATAACCTTGCCATGGGAGACAGCCATATCCTCGATGAGTACCGGGATATTGTCCGGCAGATTTATTCCTCCTATCCCGTCGCAGCGATTTATGTACAGAGTCTTCTGCCGGTGATTTTTCCCTATATCACTAATGAAGATATTCGGAAAATGAACTCAACACTCAGGGATATGGCTGCCGAGCAGGGTGCTTTTTTTCTCGACCTGCACGCCCTGTTTATTGATGAAAAGGAAAAGCCGATAGCAGCATATCTTCTCGATGACGGCGTACATGTCAGTGATGCCGGTTACCATATCTGGTCGGCTGCAGTAGAAAGGCTTCTCAGGGATTGAATCTCAGTTGATCACCTCGTCGCTATGGATGAGAAGTGCCTTAATCGGCAGTCCCTCACCAAGAACCGGCGATTGTAATAATCTTTCTTCCGGGCTATTCCTTGCTATCTGGCTGCGATATTACTCCATAATTAATCCGGGCAAGACCTCTAAAATAAACTCGTGAAGGGGATGGCCGGGGAGACTAAAATATTCTGATTGTTATATAACTAATTGTAATTAAAGAAAATAATAAGTATATATCGACTTGACAAGCCCCAAAAAAATATGATAGAAATAAAGCATTAGCACTCTCAATAAGAGAGTGCTAATGCGATAAATCGATGATTTTCGCATCAAATAACGAAGAGGAGGTGACTGTTATGTTATGGTCTGATCAGGTTTTTGACGCATTGCGTGAGCTTGAGGGCATGACGCGCACACTCAGACGATTTGACCTGCCGTCGAGCGTGGAATTTCCTGCTACAAACATGTGGGTTACCGATGATGACGCAGTGGTTACAACAGAGATACCGGGGATTGATCCCAACGCGCTTGAAATTTCTGTTGTGAAGGACGCCCTCACACTGCGCGGATCTCGCCAGGCAGAGGAACTAAAGGAAGGAGAGTCATACCACCGGCGGGAACGGTGGAACGGACAGTTCACCAAGACCCTCATGCTGCCTTTCGCGGTTGAAGCGGGTAAAGTCGAAGCACGGTTTTCCAAGGGCGTTCTGTATATATCCCTTCCCCGTGCTGAGGCCGACAAGCCAAGGAAGATTACGGTCAAATCCGAATAGTTTCAGAAAGGAGGCGAATGGATCATGGCTGAAACAGGCAGAGAACTGCATAAGAAAGAAGCGGAAACTCCGGAGACCGGAGAACGAACGAGGGCGACCCGGATATACTCGCCGCAGGTGGATATTATCGAGCGTCAGGAGGATATCGTTGTTATCGCAGATATGCCGGGAGTGGATGAGAAATCCATTGACATAACATTGGAAAAGAACGTCCTGACCATCTCCGGAAAAGTGGATGCTGTAATACCCAAGGCCCACCGGCTCCAGTTGTCGGAATATGGTATTGGAGACTATCAGAGGGTCTTCACCCTCTCCGAGGAGATCGACAGGGACAAAATTCATGCAACGGTCAAGAACGGGGTCTTAAAACTTGTCATGCCCCGGGCAGAGACGGCCAAGACAAAGAAAATACCGATACAGGCCGAGGGTCTTGGCGGGCTCATGAATCTCGACGTGAAATCAGCATAAATTCTATAAAGGAGGGATCTGTCATGACGATCAGGAACCTTGTTCCGTTCGGGAAAAAAAGTGTTCCCGTAAAACGGGAAGAGGAGAACCCCTTTGCCCTACTGCGACGGGAGATGGACTCACTCTTCGACAATTTCTTCCGCGGTTTTGATATCGAGCCTTTCGAGGGCCGTATGGGAGTCTTCAGTCCCAGGGTCGATGTTACCGAAAATGATAAGGAGATCAAGATCTCTGCCGAGCTTCCCGGCATGGATGAGAAGGACATAGACGTTTCGCTTCAGAACGATATGCTGGTCATCAAGGGCGAGAAGAAGGAAGAAAAGGAAGACAAGGGCAAGGACTATTACCGGATGGAGCGCTCCTATGGCTCTTTTACCAGGACCATACCGCTTCCCGTTGAGGTAGAAACCGACAAGGTGGAGGCAAAATTCAAGAAGGGAGTGCTCAGCATCAGACTTCCGAAGACAGCGAAGGCAGTTGATGAAACAAAGAAGATCGCGGTAAAGATTGAGTGAACATTAGGGAGACTGCCGGCACGGAGAGGAGCCCGTGCGTCTCATTGTGCCGGCAGCCTTCAACATTTCGCAGGCAAGGTCTCCTGATACTCGAGCAAAGGTTCTTCAGAAAGCGATGTCGAGGCACCATACCTTCTGAAACAGTTCGGGATCAGGGAAGATAGAGGCACCCTTTAGGGAGACGTCACGGAGGAAGTTCCTGCCAAGAAGACCGGCTTAGTAGTGGCGATTTGTCATCGTTGAACTCGGCTTTAATGAAGCACGCTATCCCATCAGGACAAGAAACAATGTGGCCGGACATCACCGGAATGAAGAGTCACGCTCAAGTCCATGCGCATAGGGAAAATCCAGGCTATGGGTGTCCCATTACCGATCTGCCAGCGAAGCGGAATTCTAGGTATGATGGCCATAAAGCGGAAGAAGACATTCGGCAAGCCCGTGAAAATGCCGGTGAGTCAGTATGCTGACAATTTCTTAGGCATATTAGCAACGGGCATTGTTTCGGAATATTAGGATTGAGCGACTGCTCCATGCAACTGCAGGAAAGATTACGGCGGAGAATATTCACAGCAAGGTACCGCTGCGCCTATATAATATTTATGCTGTTCAGTAAAATAGTTGCGAAGAAAAGATGCCGTATTGCTCCCATTTCATTTTGGTATGATTTTATCTGCTGACAGCCGGTCGACCATCACCTTGATAAAGGCCTTGATCAGCGTGTCATCACTTTCCACCATCCATGTCTCGGATCTGGCAGACCAGATAAGCTTCTCAGTCTTCAGGTCGTAGAGATTTGTTTCGACGTAGGCGTAGTCATCCTGGACTATATATACCGGCGTAATAATCTGTCCGTAATAACTCGAGAAGTAGTTGTAATAATAAGGAATAATGTATGGCTGTGAGGGTAAAGACGTCTGCACCGTCTTTTTGTCTACAAGCCTAGCTATAAGAACGGTATCAGCACCAAGACTCCTTATTTTCGCTGCGGCCTTCTCTTTATCAGCCAGCTGATCAAGGGGAAGCACCGTGTGACTTGCCAAGGCATCTGTTCCATGGACCTTCAGCTCCCTGACAAACTCATCCTCAAACAGCTGCCGCACGGCCTTTTTTTCCGAAGCGCCGATAACCGTGATCTTCCTGATCGGTCCCTGATAATGATCGTCCTTCCAGACAGAGTTCACTTTTGTTGTCGGTGCACAGGAAGCGAGCATCGTTACAATAATGACAACCGATAGACTGCAGATGGCAGTTTTCATATATCTCTCCTTTAGTGAATATCGCAGCTCTTCTTGTCGCATGTACGTCATGACCTTTTAACCCAGAGCGACTCATAACGACGGTGTCTATATGCCTTTCGCTTGGCCACCATTCTGCAATGCGAATGCTGCTTGAGAAGTTGCACCCTTTCTCAGAACATAGTTGCAGATTAGGAGGGAGTTGTCAATAAACTGTATAAGGCCTGTCTAGAACAGTTTAGAATACATGGTTGGCAGTGAACAATACTGACCCGGAAAAATAATTGATGGTTTCTTTTTCTCGTCCACGCACCGCTAAAGCACGTGAGAAAGCTGTATTTCAGGAACTACTCCTGCATCCCCACCGGTCCGGATTCTAAGTTAACATCTGGATCCGTTTATTGGCGGCAGGTCAAACCTGATAGAATATGATCATTACCTGATTAATTCTTAATTGTTGAGGAGACAGACCATGAACATAATGGCATTCAATGGAAGCCCGAGAAAGAAATGGAACACGGCAACCCTACTGCAAAAGGCACTTGAAGGTGCTGCTTCACAGGGGGCTGCAACCGAACTGATTCATCTCTATGACCTCAACTACAAGGGTTGCATAAGCTGTTTTGCCTGCAAAACGATTGGAGGCAACAGTTATGGAAGATGTGCGGTTCAGGATGACCTGACTGACGTCTTCAGCAGGGTTGAACAGGCAGATGCCATTATCTTGGGTTCCCCTATTTATTGGGGGACTGTTTCCGGGGAGATGAAATCATTCATGGATCGTCTGCTGTTTCAGTATTTGCTCTATACTGAGCCGCCAGGTTCAGTTTTCCCCCATAAGATAAGGACAGCATATATTTATACCATGAATGTCACTGAGGAAATCATGAAGGAATGGGGGTATGCTGTTAATTTCAATCGCTATGAAACAGCCCTCAGGAGAATCTTCGGAGAGTCTGAATATATGTGCAGCTTTGACACCTACCAGTTTGATGACTATTCCAAGGTCCTTGCAACCCGTTTTGACTCTGTGAAGAAGAAGCAGAGGCACGAAGAAGTATTCCCTCTGGATTGCCAGAAGGCATTTGATATGGGGGTGAGGTTGGTTGGCGGGAAGTAACAAGGTAGCAAAAAGTGTTTACCAGTACCTTTAACAAAATTCGCGTCTAGTGCACATTGCCATTGCTTGACCTGAAGATTAATTTCCGGATTGCCCATCAGGGAAAGACTACCGGTAAAGAAACAGTTCTCTGGAATTGAACCAGTTTCAGATTACCACTTTAAGTCCGCACGTGCTGAAAGGACTGCCGAGAAGATCCTTGCTGTGACGGTCTGCTCATGGCATGGGCAGGGAGCCTTGTAGCTCCTCATGCCTCGGTCGTTTCATGCAGCAGGGGCATCTTTTTCCGATGATAACTCAATTCATCGAAGTTTGTTTTCCAATAAATGCCTCTATTGCAGACCTGGTGCCGGCATTAAGATCATGGAAATTGATCCCGTAACGGTACGTATAGTCGGGTTTTATTATTGCCCTCATAATTTTCCCGCTTACCGTTATTTGTCTGGAATCCGGCATGATGAGCTGACAGTATACTGTTTTGCCTTTATTTAATATCCTGTCTGTTTCTATCAGAAGGCCTGTGCTGCTTATATCAACTGTTTGGCAGAAAAAGGTCTTGAGAAGATAGCTCCCGACGATCGAGGCCTCCATGGGGCGCCTGAAAGATTTCCTGCTTTGAACATTAAACACCTGGCATATTCTTTTGAGAAGTTGGGCAGCGCTGACGGGTTTTATAACGTAGAAGTCGGCTCCCGCATTATTGCATCTTTCGATATCCGGCTTAGTGTCGTTACATGCCAGGACTACAACGGTCCTGTTCATGCTTTTTTCCTTCTTTACGATAGAGCAGAGCCTATCACCACTTATTTCGGCGGTGTCGAGGTCAACGATAATGAGGTCCATCTTATGGACTTCATGCAGCTTCAACGCCTCTGCGCCTGACATTGCCGTAAATATTTTATAGTCAGCCCTGTTCAGGATATCTTCTTTCTTGTTGATGATTGCTTGGACCCAGGATTCTATAAGTATTTTCTTCAAGGTTTTTCCCCTATTGAAAAGACTTGCTATGACAAGTTATGGATATAGGATCAAAGTTTGATTGCATGTGAAGCAATCAGAATCTAACACATAATAGCAAATATCCATCGTTCATATGCAGATGCCCCTTTCGTCAGGACTACGAGAGGATGCATAAGCAGATTTTGCCGCCGAACTGCCTTCCACATTTCGTGAAGTCCCAGCAGTTGATTTTTTTGTCGGCAATTTTCCGGAAGATGGCGATATTTCCATATTATAAAATAAAAATAATAGAGGGCGAGCTAAAACCATCAACCTCGTATATCTAAAAAGAAAATGGCGAGAAGAAATTGGGCAGTTCCCCATAATGCAATGACAACACAGCAAGCGATGTATATATTGTTAAGTGATTTGTAGCAACATAGGATTATCGAAAGCTGACCGTTTACTTTGCCGTCCCTATGGAACTCAAACATGAATTCCCGAAGGGTATTCTTCAAAAAACTTAACCCTATAAACGCTGACTCCTGAGCAATGAGCCATTTCACGGTCTCTGTTTCTTCCCCCTGGACTCCTACTTGTATAGATAGCAGCCTGTCCCCTTTTCATTCTCGAGCAGCCGGTGCCCGGCTGGGAGGGATTCATGGATGCCGATCACCAGCACCCCGCCCGGAAGCAGCCTCTTCAGCATCCGCTCCAGGATCTCCTGCTGCAGATCCTCGGCAAAATAGGTGAAGACAAGATTCCGGCAGAGCATCAGGTGAAAGTCCTGGACCGGCATCTGCTGCCGGATATCCTGCCTGACGAAGAGTATATTTTGTCTGTAGACATCGTGGATCACGCAGGAGTCGCCGCTGAACGTGAAACACTCCCTGAATTCTTCAGGAAGATCCCGAAGGGTGCTCTTCCGAAACCTGCCCAGCCGGGCGCGTTCAAGCAGTTGACCATCCGTGTCGGTCGCGATGATCTGCAGCGGCAGGTCAACCCCGAGCGCAGGCAGGACGCTGGCTTTCCAGAGCATCTGAAGCGTGTACGGCTCCTCGCCTGAAGCACATCCGGCGCTCCAGCACCGAAGTTCACTGCCCCCTGCATCGATTACGCTCCTTGCCAGTTCTGGCAGCACCGGGGCGCGCAGCCGGTCGAACACCCTGCGGTCGCGGTAGAACCGGGAAATCGTTACCGTGCAGAGTGCATCGAGTATTGACCATTCGGCAAAATGATGTTCCAGATACTTTCGATAGGCTGAGAATCCGGGCAGACCGAGTTCCGTGATCCGCCTGCTGATGCGCCTGCAGACCTGCTTTCTGACCCTCCGGTATCCCTCAGGTCTCAGCCTGAGAAGCGGCAGCGACCAATGCATGAATTCCGCGCAGTCCAGTGCATCCATCTTCAGATTCTGGCTTTACACGACACAATGCGCTGCGCGGCAGCTGCGCAGCGCATCACTTTTTTATAAAAACGGCCAGAAAACC